>CAZJDG010000027.1:0-7478 GCA_964544725.1 Candidatus Woesearchaeota archaeon
ATAAACTGTTCCTAATGCCGCAGTGCAGTCATTAGTTGTATGTGGTGGATTAACTAACATTTCAGCACAAATTTGAGTATTAAATCCTCCATCAAGATTGCTGCAATCTGCCCCACCACAAAAAGGAACAGGATTTGTACAAGTTCTTGTTTTAATTGTACCAATACAAGCCCCCCAATTACTCCAATTTCCATCCATTGCAACTAAAGTTCCATCATTTATGGCGTCTTGTAATGATTTTGTTTGTCCGTCATAAATAGTTGTAACTTCAACTTCAGTTCCTAAATGGCTTGGATCGGGAGCACTTGCATAAGTTCCATCTAGATTCTTGTTTGTTGTTCCACATAAACTGCTAGTATCTTGTATAGCATTTGCAAAATTCATCTCATTCCCATTTACTGAAACCCAAATATCGCCAAGATTATGTCCAGGATTATCTGGAGAAGAATCTAAAATTGACTGGAGACTTGTATTAAATATCCCATTGTTTATTGTTTCTTGTAATGTTCCTAGAGAAGAAGAGATAGTATCTGACGATTGCCATTTGTTAGTTGTTTTACTAACTAGTGCTGCTGTAACTAAAAACAGACTTAAGATTAATACTAAAAAAATTCCTAAATAAAACCTCTTTTTCATGTTGGATTAAGGAAAAAAGAGTTTAAATTTTCTTTGTTTCGATTATGATAGCTTTCCAATTAATTTTATATTTTTCTAAAAGTTCTTCTGAAGTTCCTGAATGAGGAATTTCAGAAACAGCCAAATGCTTTATTTTAATGTTTGAATTTTCTAAAGCTTCGGAAAGCATCTCTCCAATTCCTCCTTCATAGAAATGGTCTTCAACGACAATTAATTTATTTCCATGTTTTTTTACGAAGCTTTCAAATCTTCTAGAATTAAAAGGTTTGACACAATACAAATCTATGATAGCAACATCCCTATTTTGTTTTTTTAATTCGTTGTATGCTTTAATTGCTTCGTGAGTTGTTATTCCTGCTCCAGCAATTACTACTTTGTCTTTTTTTGATTGTCTAAGAACCTTAAATCCGCCTATAGAAAATTTTTCGTTGTTTTTGTAAAGGACAGGAGTTGGAGAACGAGTGCTTCTGAGGTATTTAATTCCTTTTTTTGTTTTAGAGACTAATTGGGTTAATTTTTCTGTTGATACTGCATCGCTTGGATATAAAACAACACTATCTGGCAAGTCCCTCATCATAGCAATATCCTCCAAACCCATTTGACTTGCTCCGTCTTCTCCAATTGAAACTCCTGCATGACTTCCAACTACTGTAAAATCTGCTGAAGAAATTGCAGCCATTCTTAATTGGTCATGAGCCCTTGAGAGAAAAGCGGCGAAGCTCGAAGCAAAAACATTGAATCCTTTCTTGCTTAAACCAAGAGCCATCCCAATCATGTTTTGTTCTGCTATAAAAGATTCTATAAATTGTTTAGGGGAAACTTTTTTCACTTCTTCAGCTTTTGATGAATTTGAGACCTCTGCATCAACAGCTAAAACATTTGAATTTGATTGAGCAAGATTCGCTAAAGCCTTTCCGTAAGCTTCTCTAACTGCAAATTCTTCCCCTAACTGATACGAATTTTGTTTTAATTTGTTTGTATCAGATTTATAATTTATTTTTAGAGGTTTGGGAATTCTTATTTTATGAACTTCGGGATTTGGTAATTCACTTAATGCTAATTCTATTTCTTGTTTGTCTAAGACTTTTCCATGCCATCCGTTTTTATTTTCTAAAAATGAAACTCCATTTCCCTTATATGTTCTAGCAATTATTAGGGTTGGTTTTTTTGAACGTTTTGATTTGTCTAGAGCTCTCCTAATCTCTTTTATTTTATGACCGTTTATTGTTATAACATCCCAACCAAACCCCTTGAATCTTTTTCTATAATCGGCAAGGCTATGGCCTAACATTGTCTCTCCCCTTTGTCCTAGTTTGTTTGCATCAATTATTGCCGTTAGATTATTCAATTTGTAATGGCTTGCTAGTTCAAGAGCCTCGAATACAGATCCTTCTGCTGATTCTGAATCCCCTAACAAAACATAAGTTCTAAATTTTCTTTTTTGTAGTTTTGCTGCTAAACCAAAACCAACCCCTACACTTAATCCTTGTCCTAGAGAACCTGTAGCAACTTTAACCCATTTGAAGCTTTTTGGGATTGGATGCCCTTCTAAAGGAGATTTTAATTTTCTTAAAGAAAGCAAATTTGTTTTCATACATCCTGCGTGATATAATGCAGCGTAAAGAATTGGGGCCGCGTGACCTTTACTCAGTATGAATTCATCATTGTCAGGATTGAAAGGATTCTTTATATCATAAGACATTTCGTCAAAAAATAAAACTGACATAATTTCCGCGCAAGACATGCAGGAAGTTGGATGTCCGCTTCCAGCAGCTGTAGTCATATTTAAAATATTTCTTCTAAGAACATTCGCCATGTCTTGAAGTAACTTATCCGATGCCATCTTTTATAATCAAAGGAGAAGTTAGGAATTTTTAAGTGTTGTGAATATTTTTTCCAAGGCATATCTTTATAAACCAAAAATGAGACGAGATTGTATAATAATAGCAAAAAGCTATGTGGTAAGTTCTTGGGCGCGAGCTTAAAGGGCTTGTAACTCAAGATATATTTCTTGATATTTAATATAGAATGAAAATTAAAAATTTTCACGTTTCCAGACGTGACTTAGGAAAATGGAAGAATTTAGAAAATTAGGATTAAGTAACGAAGTAGTAAAAGTTCTGAAAGAAGAAGGATTTGAGAAACCTTCAGAAATTCAGGAGAAAGCTATTCCAATACTTTTGAAAGGAAAGGATCTTATTGGGGGCTCTGCTACTGGTAGTGGTAAGACTCTTGCTTTTGCAGCCCCAATTATTGAAAATTTGAAACCAAATAGAAGAGTTCAAGCGCTTATTATGACTCCTACAAGAGAATTAGCAGAACAAGTTTCAGGTTCAATTAGAAAATTTGGGAAAAATAAAAAATTGAATGTTTTAGCGATTTATGGGGGAGTTAATATCGAACCTCAAATGAGAAAAATTGCAATTGCTGATGTTGTTGTTGGAACTCCTGGAAGAATTTTAGATCATATTCAAAGAAGAACCTTAAAATTAGATAGTATTAAATTCCTTGTTTTAGATGAAGTTGATAGGATGTTTGATATGGGATTCCACCAAGATGTTGAGAGGATTATAAGTGAATGTCCAAAAGAAAGACAAACTATGATGTTTTCTGCTACAATTACTAGTGAGATAGATTATCTAGCTAATAAATACACTAATAACCCTGTCGAAGTTTCAGTTGAATCATATCTTGATGCCTCTAAACTAAAGCAGATTTATTATGACGTTGAAAATAATCAAAAATTTTCTTTGCTTGTTCATTTGCTTAAAGAAGAAAATGCCGATTCAATTATGGTTTTTTGTAGTACTAGGAGAAATGTTGATTTTATTGTTGATAATTTAATTGGCGCGGATATTAATGCAAAAGCGATTCACGGAGGTATGGATCAGAAGAAAAGAATCAGAGTTTTACAAGATTTCCATGAAAAAGGAGTTAGAGTTTTAGTATGTACGGATGTTGCAGCTAGAGGATTAGATATTAAAGATGTGAGTCATGTTTACAATTATGATCTTCCTCCAACTAGTAGTGAATATATTCATCGAATTGGAAGAACAGCTAGAGCAGGAAATGAAGGAATTGCAATAAGTCTTTTGTCTAATAGAGATTATGAAAATTTTGGAATGATTACTCGTGATAGTGCTCTGAATATTGTTAATAAAAAATTGCCAAGTTTTGAAAGAGTTCATATAAGTTCAGAATTTGCAAATAGAAAGAGTTTTGGGGATAGGGGAAGAAGCACAAGAGGTTGGAGCTCCGGAGGTCGAAGTTTTGGAAATAATAGTGGTCCTAGAAGAAATTTTGGAGGTAATAGCGGACTTAGAAGAAGCCCTAGCGGAGGAAGTAATTATAGGAGAAAATTTGGGGATAAAGATAAGCATGGAAGAAGTGGGAATAATAATTTTGGAGATAGAGAAGATTTTAGGAAGCCAAGAAGTTTTGGAGCTAGGGATAAGAGAAGTTCCAAAAATTTTAGTAAAGCCCTTCAAAGGTTTGATCGGAAAAGACCAAATACAAGAAGACCAACTAGTAGAAGTTTTGGAAATAGAAGATAATTTAAATTTAGTTAATTCTTAAAGAAGTAATGGGAAAGGTTAATATTAAAGTTGTGGTTTATTCTTTGATAGCTTTGGGTTTTTTAGTGTTGACATTTTTGGTTGACTGGATTTTTATTCTTGGGGCTTTAGTTCTTATGATTTTGAATCAGAAGGAGTTGATGAAGAAGGAAACTTAATTTAGAGATTCCCTAAAAATCTAGCCCCAAAGAAAACTATTAGGGCCAATAAAGAAAATGAAATTATCCATTTTAAGAAAGCCTTTATTGGATTTTTCCTACGCCACATGTTTTTTAAAGGAAAGGATGTTTTTTAATAATTTCTATTCACAATCCTTATAAAATACAATCACTAGGATATATTATTCTAAAGAGGTATGATGAAAAGAAAAAAAGTTTTGCTATTGGGTGCTACTGGAAGAATCGGTCCTAGTTTAATTGGAGAATATTTGAAAGAACATCAAACAGATTATGAGATTATTATTGGGATTCATAAGAATGGAGAACATTATGGTCTGAAAACTCGTAGATTTAATTTGACTAGCATCCCTGATTTGAAAAGAGCTATGAAAGGTATGGATGTTGTTGTGAATCTTGCCGCGCAATCAAATCCTGAAGCAAGCTTTGAAGAAGTTCTTGAGCCGAATATAATTGGAGCGAATAATGTTTTTGAGGCTGCGCGACAAGCAAAAGTAAAAAGAGTTGTTTTTGCGAGTTCAGTGCATGCAATAAGAGGTTATATGCTTGGAGAAAAAGTAAAACACAATTACATTCCAAAACCAACTTGTTTCTATGGAGCTTCTAAAGTCTGGGGAGAAAGCCTTTGTTATATTTACTCTGAAAAATATAATCTTTCCTGTCTAGCAATAAGAATTGGAGCGTATGTTTCAAATGACTTGAGGCAAAAAGTTTGTTTGAGTAGAGAAAATTATGATTATATTATAACTCAAAGGGATTTATTGCAATTAATTCACAAATGTATCATAGCTCCAAAAGATTTGAAATATGCTATTCTTGCAGGAGTTTCAAATAATCATAATAAATACATGGATTTGAAGTACACAAAAAAAACTGTCGGATACAAACCAAAGGATGACGTTTACAAAATATGTAAGGCGGCGACAAAATGAAGAAAAAAATTTATATGATTCATGGTTGGGATGGAAGTCCTGAAGATAATTGGTTTCCTTGGTTAAAAAAAGAACTAGAAAATAGAAAATCAAATGTCGAGGTTCACGTTCTTGATATGCCTAATTCGAAAGCACCTAAAATTGATGAATGGGTGAAATACCTAGAAGAAAATGTAAAAGATATTGATGAACATACTTATTTCATTGGGCATAGTATTGGCTGTCAAACTATAATGAGGTTTATTGAAAAGTTGCACAAGCATGCTAGGGTTGGAGGATGTTTATTTGTTGCAGGATTTTTTAATCTGCCTCACCTTGAAACAGACAAAGAAAGAAAAATTGCGGAACCTTGGATGACAACCCATATTGAATTCTCTAGGATTTTGGATCATTGTAATAATTTTCTTGCAATGTTTTCAAAGGATGACCCAGACGTTCCAGTTTCAGATTCAGAAATCTTTAAAGAAAAATTAGGGGCTAAAATAGTAATAACCGATGGAAGAGGGCATTTTGAAGAAAAAATTCAACCTTTAGTATTGGACGAAGCTTTGAAATTTATAAAGTAAAATGAAAATTAGTCAGATAAAAATACAATTAAAAAATCTTGCAAAAGAATTTGATTTAAAATATAAAGAGGAGTGGTTTATACATATGTTCGTTTCTAAAAGAGAAAATATCTTAATAGAATACATTTGGATGTGTCCAGATCCGATTTATGATAAGTATGGGAAAAATCCCTCAGAAAGAGAAAAAAATATTGAAAAACTTATTAATTCAAAGGAATTTCAAGAACTTACAAATAGATATGGTGGGCAAGTTATTAGAAAGAAAAGTTTTAATGAATTCTTCTTAAAAAGAATAAAAAATATTGAAAATAAAAGGATTCAAAAAGAATTTCTGAAAATCTATAAGAAGATAAAAAACAGGTTAAAGAATCAAACAGAAATTGCTGTTTTAACTAAATCTAATATTGAAAAAGAAAAAGAATTTGTCAAAAAAGTTATCTTAGTTCATGAGTGGGTTCATGTTATTTTATTCAAGAATAATATCAATTTTAATAAATACGATGGAAAGTCTTGGCAATATAATGAGGGATTAGTTACTTTTTGTCAAGCATTTATAGGGAAAAGTTTAGATGAATTAGAGATTAAAGTAAGGAAAGAGACATACCCTATGGAAAAACAATATTATGTTTATGCATTGAAATTCAAAAAATTATTAGAAAATGTGAATTCTCCTAAAGAAAGGAGAAAAATTATTTTAAAAAAATTGAAACAAAGAAAATGAAAATAAGAAAAGCTACAAAAAAAGATATTTCGAAAATGGCGCGACTGATGATTAAAGAATTTTCTAAGCCACCTTATAATGATAGATGGACTGAAAGAGGTGCTAGCACTTCCATTAGATTAGATTTGACTATTGGGATTGGATATCTCGCAGATGAAAAAAGCAGAATTATTGGTTTTATACTTATAAGAGAGGATATCTTAGATAAAGTGTATTTATTTATCGAAAATTTAATTGTGGATAGTGATTACCAAAGGAAAGGTATTGGTGCAAGATTACTTGAATTTGTTGAAAAAAAATATTCTAAAAAAGGTAAGTTGATTATTTCGCTTACAGCCAACAGGAAATCATCTGCATATAATTTTTATAAAAAATTGGGATTTAGAGAAAATAAAATGAACATAAATATGAGCAAAACAATAAAATGAAAAAAGAGATTGGATTTATTGGATTGGGAAAAATGGGTGAGAATATGGTTCTTAGTCTAATTGGGAAAAAATACAAAGTTGTTGGTTGTAATCGGGATCCAAAACCCACAAAAAGACTTGCTAGACATAAGGGATTTGTCCCAGCATATGATTATTCCGAACTTATAAAAAATATTCCTAAACCAAGAGCAATAATTATAATGGTTACAGCTGGAAAGGCTGTTGATGAAGTTATTAAAGAACTTTCAAAATTATTGGATAAAGGAGATACTATAATCGAGGGGGGCAATTCTTACTATGAGGATTCCATCAAACAATCTAAGTTTTTGAAAAAGAAAGGAATTAATCTCTTAGATATGGGAACTAGCGGAGGTTTAACTGGGGCGAGACATGGGGCTAGTTTAATGATTGGGGGTGACAAAAAAATATACAAAAAATTGGAGC
>CAZJDG010000027.1:7488-10329 GCA_964544725.1 Candidatus Woesearchaeota archaeon
AAACTGGATATGAAAGAAGTTTCAAGAGTTTGGAGCAACGGAAGTGTGATAAGAAGCTGGATTACAGAGCTTGCAAGAGATGTTTTCAAAAAATGTGGTAATGGAATAAATTGTGTTGTTGGAAGAATTGGAGGAGGGGAAACTGGAAGTTGGGCTTTGAAGATTGCAGGTAAAGAAAAGGTCGATGCACATACATTGAAACATGCTTTAATGAAAAGAAAGAAGTCTCTAAAAACCCAAAGTTTTGCTACGAGATTTGTTTCTGCAATTAGACAAGAATTTGGAGGGCATAATGAACCGTGAAGAAAAATTAATAAAGCAATGGAAAAAGGATGAAAAAGCTGTTTTTAGGGGATGGGATTTCTCTTATATTAAAAGAAGATATAAACAAGAAGAACCAAAATGGAATTATGTTGGAATTGCAAAGAAATTAATAAAAAAATCTAATTCTGTTTTAGATATAGCGACAGGAGGGGGAGAAATTTTTTCTGAAATTTTATCTATACATAAACCAAAAAAAATAGTTTCAATAGAAGGTTATAAGCCAAATGTGGCTGTCGCCAGAAATAAATTGAAAAAATTTAAAGCTAAAGTTATTTATGCTGACGAAACAAAAAAATTACTTTTTAAAGATGAGATGTTCGATTTAGTACTTAACAGACATGGAGGAATAAACAAGAATAGTGTAAATGAAATTTATAGGATTCTAAAACCAAGAGGAGTATTTTTAACACAGCAAGTTGATAGTAGAAACATAAAAGATTTAATAAAATATTTTAAAAAAGTTCCGATATGGACAAATAATACTCTTGGAAAAGTCGGAAAGTTATTATCTAATAAAGGATTTAAGATAAAGCGAAAGGGATTCTGGGAAGGGAAATTAATTTTCAAAGACGTTGGAGCAATAGTTTATTTCTTAAAGGCTATTCCTTGGGCGGTTAAAGGATTTAGTGTTGATAGAAATTTAAACAATCTTGAAAGATTACAAAAAGAGATTAAAAAAAGAGGAATATTAGAATTTAAATCTAAAAGATTTTTTATTCTAGCAGAAAAAAATGAGCCTTAAAATCAGACAAGCAACTAAGAAAGATTTTGATGAAATTGGAAAACTAATGAAAAGGGAATTTTCAAAACCACCTTTTAATGAAAGAGATTCAATAAGTTCTGTATTAAAAAGCCTAAATTTTTATTATAAAATAGGATTTATTTATATCGCAGAAATTGATAAATTAATTGTAGGAATAATTGTTTTCAAAATTGAACAATATTGGGAAGGCCATGTCATAATTATTGAGGATTTAGCTATTAAGGAAAGATACAAAGAACAAGGTGTGGGAAAAGAATTAATAAAGTTTGTCGAAAAGTATGGAAAAAAGAAAAGAATAAAATCAATTTTATTTACAACTCATAAAGAATCTAAAGCCGTAAAGTTTTACGTAAAATTAGGATATAAACTTGAAAAAAATAGAATTAGTATGAGGAAGATATTAAAATGAGCCTTAAGATTAGACAAGCTACTAAAAAAGATTTGAATAAAATCTTAAAGTCAATGGGAATTGATCAAATTAATAGGAAAAGTTGGCATGTATCTTCAAAAAAATTTGTTCTTTCCTATATCACCAATAGACATAATTATTTTTTTATTGCAATAGAAAATAATGAAGTAGTTGGAACGATAAATGGCGAATTATGGGATGATAAGGGATTTGCTTATGTTGGGGAGATTAATGCTAAAGGAAAAAATAAAGATAAGATAATTGAATCACTATATGAATATTTTATGAAATTCTGTAAGAAAAAAGGAGTTACACTGATCAATACTTATGTTAACAAAAATAAAAAACAGCAAATTTCTATTTATAAGAAATTAGGTATGAGAAAAGTGGGAGACTATTTCGGTTTTGAAAGGAGATTAAGATGAGCCTTAGCGATTGGGCATACGCGTCGCCTAAAACGGAGAAATAAAGCAAAGAATAAAAATGACAATCAAAAACAAAAAAAATTACGACATTATGCAAACTTTTACTTTGAAAACTATTCCGGATTTGGATGTTTGTGTTCTTGGAGCTTTGGAATTATTTGCAGATAAGAAGCTTCCTAGTATTAAAATTCCTTATAAAAGGCCATTGATAGTTGGAAGTGGGAATGCCGCAGCTACAGGGAAAATAGTTTTTAGAAACTATGATGCGATTTTTGCAAGTGAAAGTGATTATGAAAGTAGATTAAAGAAAATTCCAAAAATTGATGGCGTCGTTTTGATGTCTGCTTCAGGGGGAAAACATGCTCCAATAATTGCAAAGGCTGCTAAGAGATATGGAAAACATGTTACGCTGATTACCAATACAGAAGATGCTCCTGCTGAAAAGTTCCTTGATATGAAGCATAAATATGATGAATATATTCTTCCAAAGCAAAGAGAGCCTTATACTTACAATACTTCCACTTACCTCTCTATGATTTTTGCTAGTGAAAAAGAAAATCTTGGAGATATTTACAAACATCTTAACAGAATAAAAGTTCCTAGTATGAAAAGATATGATTCTTTCTATTTGATTCTTCCTTCAGAATTTGATGCTGTGCGGGAAATGTTAGTTACTAAGTTTGATGAGCTTTTTGGGCCAATGGTAATGGGAAGGGTTTATACTACGGAACAAACGAAGCATGCTAAAACAGTCACGCCTTCAAACAAAGAGTTATTTATCAGTTTTGGAGAAAAAAATAATATTTACGGGAAAAACAGATTATTTGTTCCGCTTCCTCAAAATGCTAAGTTTGGTTCAGTGATTGCAACTGCGTATTATGTAATTGGAAAAATTCAAAAACAAAAAGAGCCTTATTTTA
>CAZJDG010000028.1:0-9996 GCA_964544725.1 Candidatus Woesearchaeota archaeon
AATATGTCTGGCTTTTCTTGCTTGCTTCATTTTTATATGTTGATGCTGCAAATACTGCAATAATTTTCTTATATTTATATGCCAGAGATCAAATCGGCTTAACCTTAGTTCAATTTCTTCCTATCTATGTCTTAATGGCATTAGCAGCTGGCTTTGGGTCCCTTCTCTTTGGAAAAATAGCAGACAATATAGGGCACAAGAAAACCTTATCCATAATTTTATTTTCATGGATTGTACTTATCTTAATACTATATACAAAAACAACATTTACAACATTCTTACTAACAGGCATAGTAGGCGGTGCTTTGCTAGGAGGTATCTGGACTACTACAAGACCTGTATTAGTTGACTTAGCACCAAAAGATAAAATCGCTGAATTATTTGGCTATCAGGGTCTAACAGAAAAGTTTTCTGGTGTTATTGGCCCTGTTTTATTCGGAGCCATAGCAGTTACATTTGGATTTAGACAAGCTCTTCTAGCTATCATCCTACTTTTTCTATCTGGAGCTTTAGTACTAAAATTTGTAAAAGGCGCAAGATAAAATACCTTGAATATTGTACTTATAAGCATTGAGTTAAATATTATTCATCTTATATTCTCTAAAATATCATCAATTTCATCAAAAACAGAGTCATCTAGATTTTTTGTGTCCAAAGTTTCATAACTTTTTTCATAAAATACTAAAAATTGAATTAAAAAAGTCTAACCTTTGTTGAGTTGCAACAACATCATTTACCATAAACTAGCTACATTGAAAGATTATTTAAATTAATCACTATATTGATTTTAAGTTTACTTATCAAACTTAACTTGGTAATGTTCCTCTTCTTAAAAATACCACTAAAGAAAATAAAAATAAAGTAATAATAAATACAGAAATCAAAGTATATGGTAAATAAGATAGAAAAATATCAAATTGACTTGGGCAGCCCCCAAACGAAGCACACATGACTGTAAACATTCCAAACTTAAAACCAATAATCCAAAACAAAGTCTCTAAAACAAAAGTTATTCCTAAGGAAGCCCCAACGACCTTAAATGACTTTTTCCACCCTATCTTTGATTTTATTAAAAAGAAAATAGACAAAATTAATATAGCAATCAAACCATAAATTATAAGAAAAATTGAATTAAAAAAGTCTAACCTTTGTTGAGTTGCAACAACATCATTTACCATAAACTAGCTACATTGAAAGATTATTTAAATTAATCACTATATTGATTTTAAGTTTACTTATCAAACTTAACTTGGTAATGTTCCTCTTCTTAAAACAGAAAATGCATTCATCCTTCCTCTTTCATCTTCTATTTTAAATTCTGCAGAAATTGTTAAATCCCTTCTATCATGTATCAAATCAAGTTTAGTTCCATTGGGTAGTCTTGTTTCAATTGATTTAGAGGGGTAATCCACATGCGACCAACGAGAAGTATCATCGTGATATCCTGTAGGAAAACTCTTAGTTTTGTAATCAAAATCCATTCTTTTTAACCTATCTGTAATTAAATCTTCAACCAAGAAACCAAAATTGGTACTTTCTTCAGGAACAACTAACAAATCAATGTCTCCATAAACATCTGGAGATTTATCAAACTCTCTTACTGAACTGACTCTTTTAAAATTTCTAAGATTTGTTTTCATCTGATTTCCCCAATAGTATTTTGGAAAGGTTGAACTTCCAACAGCAACAATCGCAGAGGGTAATTCTTCAGCTAACATAGCACCAAATCTTTCAACAAAATCTCTCAAATGAGTTGAATCCTTTTCTGTCAAAAATTTAGAATAATAATCTTCTGAACTTAATTCATAAGGATTAACACCTATCCTAACCAAAAATCCATCTTTTAAAGAAGACATCCTTGAAATCATAGGTTCTTTTATAAGAAATCATTTATAAAAATTATTGTAATTAATAGCATTAATCAAAATTCAACTTTAACAACCTTCTTCTCCACTTCTGTTATTTTCAAATATTCTTTTTCTTTCTTTTTGTAAAGCTTCGCGAAGAAAACTCCAGGCATAGTTTTGTATAAGTTGTGATAAATCATAATCATATCATTATAATGTTGTCTTGCGTATGCAACTCTATCTTCAGTTGTGCTCAGTTCCCTCTGTAATTCAAGGAAATTAGTATTTGCTTTCAAATCAGGATACGCTTCAGCGATTGCAAATAATTTCCCAAGAGCCGACTCAAGTAAATTGTTTGCTTGTAATTTATCATTTAAACCTTTAGCACCAACAAGGGCTTTTCTCGCATCTGTTACGGTTTTTATAGCCGTTTTCTCATGTTTTACAAATCCCTTAACTGCTTGAACAAGATTCGGAATCAAATCAGCACGCCTTTTTAACTGAACATTAATTTGTGAAAGTGAATTATCTATCCTATTCTCCAGAACAGCAAATCTATTAAAATAATACATGAAAATAAATATTATTAAAATTGCCAATCCCAATGTGATCAATAACCAAGCCATAACCAAGAAAAGAATAAAGGAATTTATAAATTTAACTAAGAAAATTATAAAACTTAATAATAACTTTAAATATCAAAAGGAAAGATTGATAAAGAAAAATTTGGTTTTCTTTACATGTTATATCTAATAGGATTAGGACTAAATGCAAACAGTATTTCAAAGGAAGGATTGGATGCAATAAAGAAATGTAAGAAGCTGTATTTGGAAAACTATACTGTCGATTTCCCCTATGAAGAAGGAGCATTAAATGGGTTATTTGAAAAGAAATTCTTGCCAGCGAACAGGGAATTTGTTGAAAGTTTAAAGATAATTGACGAAGCAATGAAAAAAGATGTAGGGTTACTTGTTTATGGTTCTCCTTTAACAGCAACAACCCATATTACTTTAATTCAAGAAGCAAAAGCAAGTCGAGTTAAATACAAAATAATTCACAACTCCTCGATTTTAGATGCAATTGCAGAAACCGGTTTACAACTTTACAAATTCGGAAAAACAGCAAGCATGCCAAAATGGGACGAAAAGAAAAACTTCACACCAGAGAGTTTCATGACAGTAGTTGAAGCAAATAACTCAATTGAAGCCCATACTTTAATTTTAATGGATATTGGATTAGGATCTTGGACTGCATTAGACCAACTTGAAATTTCTGCAAAAAATAAGGGGATAAAATTAGGAAAAATAGTCATTGGACAAGGTCTTGGAACTAAAAACAGAAAAGTTTTTTATGATACTATTGAAAACCTAAGATCAGATAGAATAATGAAACCTTTTTGCATAATCATTCCAGGAAAATTACATTTTGTAGAAAAAGAGTTCTTGGAAACTTTAAAATAATTTAAAAGTATCAGAATCATCATTAAGAAATAAAATGTACGATTTTAAAAAAGTAGAACAAGACGCAGAGAAAGTTTGGAAAAGATACGAAAAAGAAATCAAGAAAGCAGTTTTATACAACTCAAAAAAACCACTATTTTCTTTTTTGGAAGGACCTCCAACTGCAAATGCACCTCCAGGATTACATCACCTTGAAGCAAGAACTTTCAAAGACATTATTTGTAAATTCAAATTTATGCAAGGATTCTCAGTTCCAAGAAAAGGGGGATGGGATTGTCATGGATTGCCTGTTGAAGTTCAAATTGAAAAGGAATTAAAACTAAACTCAAAAAAAGATATAGAAAAATATGGTATAGGAAAATTCATAAAAAAATGCAGAGATAGTGTATTCACAAACATTTCTGATTGGACTAAATTAACAAAAAAATTGGGATATTGGGTAGATTTAGATGACCCTTATGTAACTCTTGAAAAGGATTACATGGAAAGTGTCTGGTGGAGTCTGAAAGAATTATATAAAAAAGATTTACTTTACGAAGGGTACAAGGTAATTCCCTTCTGCCCAAGATGCGAAACACCATTATCGAGCCACGAAGTTTCCCTGGGATACAAAGACATAACTGAAGAATCAGTTTATATTGCCTTCAAATTAAAAAATAAAAAGAATGAATATATTCTAGCATGGACAACTACTCCTTGGACTCTCCCAGGAAATGTTGGATTGGCAGTAGGCCCAAAAATTGACTACGTAAAAGTCCAGCTTGAAGATGGAGACAAATTGATTTTAGGTAAAGAAAAATTGGACCTTCTGCATGGGAAATATAAAATAATAGAAAAACTAAAAGGAAAAGATCTTGTAGGATTGGAATACGAACCATTATTCAATATAAAAGAAACTCAAAATAAAAAATCGCATAAAATTATTCTGGCAGATTTTGTTTCAACCGAAGAAGGAACAGGAGTCGTGCACACAGCAGTAATGTATGGTGAAGATGACTACAATGTAGGTATTAAAGAAGGTTTACCAGCAGTACATACAGTCGGACAAAATGGGAAATTTTTAGATATAGTTCCAAAATTCAAAGGTAGATTTGTCAAAGAAGCTGAAAAAGACATAATCCAAGATTTAAAAGAAAGACATCTACTTTTCAAAACAGAAAAAATAACTCACTCCTATCCTTTCTGTTGGAGATGTGATGCGCCATTACTTTACTATGCAATAAATTCTTGGTTCGTAAGAGTTAGTCCATTTCGTAACAAACTAGTTGAAATGAATCAAAAAATAAAATGGGAACCTGCACATATCAAAGATGGAAGATTTGGAAAGTGGTTGGAAGGTGCAAAGGATTGGGCATTATCTAGATTTAAATTTTGGGGAACCCCATTACCAATCTGGAGATGTTCTTCTTGTAATGAAGAAATTATAATTGGAGGCTTCAAAGAACTAAATGAAAAAGCAACTAAAAAAATTCCAAAGGGAATGGATTTTCATAAACCAGGAATAGATAAAATTAAACTAAAATGTAAATGTGGAAAAGAGATGACAAGAATCCCAGACGTAATTGATTGTTGGTATGATTCTGGTGCGGCAAGTTTTGCGCAATTCCATTATCCTTTCGAAAACAAAGAATTATTTGAAAAACATTTCCCCTACAGTTATATCTCTGAAGCAATAGACCAAACAAGGGGCTGGTTCTACACATTACATGTTCTAGGAGTTTTATTATTTAACAAACCAGCTTACAAAAGTGTAATCTCTGCGGGACATGTTGTCGATGAGAAAGGAGAAAAAATGAGTAAAAGTAAAGGAAACATAATTAATCCTATAGATATGATTGAACAAGCAGGGGTTGATGCAATAAGACTTCAATTCTTCACAACTGATGTAGGAAGTCAAAAAAGATTCTCATTCAATCTAATGCGAGAATCAGTAATTCCTTTCTTAACAGTTTTATACAATTGCAATAATTACTACAATCAAATTCCAAAAAAACCGCTAAAGAAAAAAATTGAAGATAAATGGATAATAAGCAGATTGAATTCCACAATAAATGAAGTAACAGAAAACTTGGAAAAATATTCTTTAGATAACGCATTCAAAGCGCTACTGAACTTTGTTGTAAATGATTTTTCAAGAAATTACATAAAAATAACAAGAGACCGAGAAGACAACAAAGAAATTGTTAGAGAAGTGTTAGAAAAAATCTCTTTAGTTCTGGCCCCATTCACGCCATATCTCCCAGAATACATTTATCAAAACTTCTCAAAAAAATCAGTACACCTCTCAGATTGGCCAAAAGTTGACAAAAAGAAAATTGATAATGGTTTAGAAATTAATTTTAATATTATGAACAAAATAATTGAAGCAGGATTATCAGAAAGGGATAGAGAAAAAATTGGTTTGAAATGGCCATTAGCTAATGCAACCATTCTTGGAGGGGATTACAAATTAAAAAAAGATGAAGAAAAGATAATAATGTCTCAGTTAAATATAAAAAATTTATTATACAGAGAGAGTCACGCCAATACAAAGGACATTTCTGTCCAACTAGATACAAATCTAACTCCTGAGCTCGAAGCAGAAGGCTATGCTAGAGAAATGTCAAGACAAGTCCAAGCATTCCGGAAAAAACTAGGGTTAGTAAAGACTGATGAAATCGATTTGATGATCTTAACTGATAAAGGGTTCAAAAAAATATTGGAATCTCAGGAAGAATTTCTTAAAAATAGAACAAATTCAAAAACGATTAAGATAAAGTCCGACGACGTCACTGGGAAGGGAGAAACATTTAAAAATAATATTGAATTCAGAATCAAAGATAGAAGAGGTAAAATAGTGGTAAAATAATCACTTATTGGTGATGCTTTGATTTACCCTTTTATCATAACAAACTTTAAAAGCAAAACCAATCATAAAATAAAATGATAGTAAAAGAAGAATTTTTGAGCAGACTAAGAAAAATTTTCGGTTTGAATTTATATGAAGTTAAAGTATGGACTGCTTTACTTTCCAGGGGTACAAGTACAGCAGGAGAATTAAGCAATATCTCTGATGTTCCAAGAAGTAGAACTTATGATATTCTTGAGAGTTTAGATAAAAAAGGATTTATTGTAATGAAACTTGGGAAACCAATAAAATTTGTTGCCCTAAAACCAGAAGAAGTTGTTGAAAGAGTTAAGAGAAACTTAATGAAAGATGCTCAAGAAAGAACAAAAAGACTTGAAGTATTAAAAGGGGACGAAGTAATAACTGAACTTAATAGTTTATTCACACAAGGAATAAAATTTGTCGAGCCTTCAGATCTTTCTGGAAGTTTGAAAGGAAGACAAAATCTTTACAACCATTTGGACATGATGGTGAGAAGTGCTGAAAAATCCATAACAATTGTAACAACAAATGAAGGCTTAAGTAGAAAAATTGAGGCATTAATGCCAAGCCTAGAAAAATGTAAAAAGCGTGGAGTAAAAATAAGGGTCGCAGCACCAATTAATGATAATAATCTAAAAGTTGCAAGAGAACTTAGCAAAGTCGCAGAAGTAAAAAATATGGATAAAATAAAAGCAAGATTCATTATTATTGATTCAAACCAAGTTATGTTCATGCTTCTTGATGATGAAAAATTCCATCCAAATTACGACACAGGGGTTTGGATAAACACTGAATTCTTTGCCCAAGCATTAGAACAATTATTTGACTTAGCCTGGAAAGATTTGAAGTCTGTTAAATAAATTTAAATAATCATTTTTTAGTAGATATATTCCCTGTGATAACAATAACTTAGATAGACTTTACCATTTCCAAGATCATTATGCTGCAAATGGGATAACTGACCCTCAAGTCTATCTTTGGAAGAATTATCTGTATATTTATACGAATAAGGGAACAAATACAGGTAGAGTTGATGGATGGAAATTAATTACTTCATTCACCTAAAGAAAATTTCTAAAAAAAATAAACAAATAAGATAAAAAAATAAAAATTAATTTATTTGTTAAGTATTGCTAATCCAGCACTAACTAGTGTTGTTGCAATTACTACCCAACCCGCAATCCATGCTAGTACGTCTCCTCCTAGCCAAAATGGAAGGGAAAGAGTTCCATCAATCATTGCGAATCCTACCGCCAATGATACAATAACTCCAGTTAGCCACGCAACAAAGTTCAATAACTTTCCACTTTGTTTTTTTGCCATAATCATTTCCTCTTATTTAATTAACAACCTATCTAGACAAGACAAGTTTAAATAAATTTCTAAAATAAAAAAATAAAATTATCTTTTCTTCTTAGATTTCTTTGCAGGTTTCTTAGCCACTTTCTTTACAACTCTTTTCTTGACAGCTTTCTTTTTCGCCGCAGGTTTTCTCCTAGATTTCTTTTTTGATTTCTTTCCATCACCTGAAGAAATTCCTGATAAAGTTGCTCTGAAAGTCAAAGGACTCTGAGCAGTTACTAAGATATCCATTCTTTTTCCAAGTAATCTAGCTTGGGAAATTGCAGATCTTATTTCTCTATCTAACCTTCCAATTTCTTTGTTGGTTTTTCTTATCGAAGATTCTAAAGCCTTTTCAGAAATCTTTCCAAAAAAGAATCGTTTAGATTCACTATCAAATTCATCCAAGATAGCTTGCTTCTCATTTTGCCTAGCACGAATCAATTCACCAACAGCATGGAACTCTTTAAGAATCTGTCCAAAAGTACCCTCATTCATTTTTTTAGTTCTAGCCATTACATCAACCTCCTTTTTATTTAATTAATATATAATTGAATTGAATTGTATTTAAATATATTTTGATTTGTATTTTTCTTTACTGAACTTGTGAGGAAAAGATAATTTTGCCGAAGCGTACTTGTGCCCCTTGGGGTTATGGTTAATCACTTTACATTTCCTCAAGAAGTTTTATTCCCAACAAACTAAAAGCATTCCTCAACACTTGTCTAAATGCTTCTGTTAAAGCAAGTCTAAATGCTTCTTGTTCCGAACCAATAACTGGGCAAGCATGATAAAATTCACTAAAGGATTTTGAAAGTTGATAAGAATAATTTGCTATTATTGAAGGATTCATAGAAGCATATGCCTGAAAAACAGCTTCGGGAAATTGCAAAATTCTTTTAACTAATTCAATTTCTTTATCTTCTAAATCAAGTATTTCAAATTTATCAATATTTTTTGTTTTCCTTAAAATAGAACTCGCTCTTGCATAACTATACAAAATATATGGGCCAGTATTACCTTCAAAAGAAATAAACTTTTTCAAATTAAAAACTACATTATGTCTCCGATTATTTTTCAAGTCCCCATAAAAAATTGCAGCTATCGCAATTTTCAAAGATCTTTCATCTAAATCTTCTTTAGAAATTTTAGATCCCCGTTTTTCAATTTCTTTTTTTGCAAGAGCAATTGTATCATTAACAATATTTTCTAAGAAAATAGTTTTTCCTTTTCGGGTAGAAAATTTCTTTCCATCGGAATCTAAGTAAAGACCATGATCAACATGCACACAGTTCTTTGCCCATTTGTAACCCATCAGTTCAAGCACCTTAAAGATTTGTTTAAAATGTAACTCTTGTTCATTTCCAACCTCATAAATCATTTTAGAGAAACCATATTTTTTATATCTCTCAACGGCGGCGGCTAAATCCCTTAAAGCATAAGTTGTTCCCTCATCACTTTTTTTCATCATGCAAACTCCCAAATTATATTCTTTTAAATCTACAACCAAAGCTCCTTCACTTTTTTTCAACAACTTTTTTTTCTCAAGTTCTTTCAAAATATTATCTGCTTGCTTCACAGAAAATGATTCACCCGAAACTTCATCAAATTCAATTCCCAATGTTTTGTAAACTCTATTAAATTCCCCTAAACTCAACTCTCTAAAAGCCCTCCATAGCATAATCGCTTTTTTGTCTCTGTCTTCTAATTTCTTAAACCAATTCTGACCTTGTTTCAAATACTCATCTTTATTTGCTTTAACATAAACTTCTAAAAGATGTTTTGTAGGATTAAGTTTTAATTTCTCCTCGTCTCCAAATTTATTATAACCAAAAAGGAGCTTTCCAAATTGAGTTCCCCAATCTCCTAGGTAATTTATTTTAATTGGTTTATATCCCACAAACTCATAAATATTTGAAATAGAGTTTCCCAAAATTGTTGACCTCAGATGTCCTATTCCAAATGGTTTCGCAATGTTCGGATTAGAAAATTCAACTATAACTTTTTTTCTTTTTCCCCAATCAAGTTTCCCATATTTTTTCTTCTTAGTCAAAACATCCCAAACAGCTCTTCTCGCAAGTTCTTTTCTGTCTAAAAAGAAATTGACATAACCCCCAACAGTCTGAACATCTTCAAAATCCAAAACAGGAGCATTTGCTATTTTAGCCCTAAGCTCAATAGCAATTTCATGCGGAGGATCTTTCAAAATTTTAGATAAGAAAAAACAAGGAAAAGAATAATCTCCCATTTCCAAAGAAGGAGGAATCTCAAGATACTTTTCAATTTCAGATTCGTCTAATTTAACCCCTAATTCTTTTAATGATTTCTTAAGAATTTTTACAATCATCTCTTTCATTTTAGTATCAAAGAAGAAATATTTAAAAATGTCTCTATCTTAACTAAATCATGAAAAAAGGTGTAAACATTAATTTTAATTTGTCTAATCGAGTAGTTTATTCCTTAATCGCTTTTACATTAA
>CAZJDG010000029.1:0-6716 GCA_964544725.1 Candidatus Woesearchaeota archaeon
GTATTTGCAGCATCAACATATAAAAATGAAGCAAGCAAGAAAAGCCAGACATATTTAAATTTCTTAATATTCTTTATTGTGTAGATTATTTTAGTGAAAGCTTTTTTGAAATGAGATTTTTTTATTTTTATTTTTGAAGTTTCTTTAACTAGTAAGAAAGTGAATAGAGAAAATCCGAAAAATAGCAAAGCTGTTAAAATAAATATTATTTTTATTCCTAAGATAGTTTCATAACCGTAAAAAGAACCGATTAGGTAAGCTATGCCAACGCTTAATATTGCTCCTAAATAACCTACAGCAGTTCCTATCCCAGATATACTACCTATATTTTTTTTGTTTGAAAGATTAACTAGAAATGAATCATAGACATCAAGGCTTGCATGATAAAAGAAATTAGCTAATAAGCCTAATAACAGAACAAAGGCTAGTGTAAAAAATCCTGTGAAGAATGTAAAAATACAGCATAGCACTGTAAATATGAAAAGTAAGAGTTTTTTTCTTTGAGTTATATCGGCAACTGCTCCTAAAAAAGGGACTAGCAAACCGGCAAGTAACATAGATGCTGACATTACAAGGCCAACATGAAATGCATTTCCGCCTTTAAGTATTACAAAGAGTGGAAAATAGATTGTTATGAATAGGGCTGAGAAAATTGTATTTGCAAAATCATACATGGTCCAACCAAATATTTGTTTCTTAAGCCCCACTTTCCAACAGAAAAACTACAACAGCTATTGCATAGCTGCCATCATGACTAATGCTTAGATCATAGCTTTTTATTTGTTTATTTATTATTAAAGAAGGTTTTCCGTTTTTATTTTTTAGTATTTCCATATCGTGCCAGGTTAGATCATTGAAGACTTTTTTACAACTTTCTTTAGCTGCAAATATTCCTGCAAGAGCTTCTGGCTTAAGAGTTTTGAGTTCTGATTTATGAAATATTTTTTCTAGAGCTTTTTTATCAATATCCTTGAACCTTTCAACTTCTACTATATCGCAACCAGTTCTAATTTTCATAGTGATTTGACTCTTTGTTCTATTAATTTGGTTGCTTTGATGTAAGATAAATTATTAATGTTTTTAGGAAAAATTGGCTTTCCTATTTTTACACTGCTTTTATGGAACTTAGGAATAATTTTTGTAACTGGTAATACCTCATATAAGCCTTGTATTTTTATAGGAATAATCGGGACTTTCATACTTATGGCAAGATAGCCAATGCCAAATTTAAAGGGTTTTATTTTTCCATCTCTTGTTCTATGAGCTTCTGGAAAAATTAATATTGAATAACCTCTATCAAGCATCTCACCTGTAAATTCTAGACTTGTACCTGTGCCAATACTTTCTCCAAAAGGATATGCGTTAAAAGATAGTGCAACACAAAAACCTCTTAATTTTCTATAAAGCTTTAAGAAAGGGTTTTTTGTCCCAATGCCAAATACATAATTAGAGTCAGCAACAGAAGCTGTTTTGGTATACAGTTTCTTGTTAATGATAGGAACATCAAAAACACTTTGATGATTACTTACAAATATAACTGGTTTCTTAATGTTTTTTATATTATCCAGATTGTAATATTCTGTTTTAGTAAATATTCTTGTTAAAGGATAGACTATTATTTTTTGAATAGCAACCCTAGTGATTTTAGAAATAACATTCATAGGCCAGGTTTTGAATTTTGCTTTATCTTTTTTACCTGCTTTCATGAGTTTGCCTAAATCAGAAATTTTGGTATATTGATTTAACATTGTTTCTTCTATTTCTATTCCAAATTCTTGTTCAATTTCTGTGATAAGTTCTACTCGTTTCAGAGAATCCATCCCAAGGTCTGATAACTTAGAGTGATTATTTATTTTTTTATTTGGTTTTAACACGTTGTTTATTATGTTAAATAATTTATTTTGATATTGAAAAGCTTTAGTTGTTAATTTATCTAAATTTTGAGTTACAATGAATTTTTTTATTTTTCCTAAAGGAGTTTTTGGAAAATTTTCATATGACCATACACTAAAAGATTGAATTTTTTGATGACTTAAAAGTTTTTGGTTGGCTATTTCGATGATTTTTGAAGTATTATTTTTTTTATTTAAGATTAGGACTGCATGTATCTTTTTTTCTTTTTCAATTACACAGCTTTCTTTTACTTCTGGGATTTTATCAAGAATCTTTTCTATATCATCTGGATAGACATTTAATCCTGATGGTGTTATTATAATATCTTTTTTCCTGCCTTTGATATAAAGATAATTGTTTTTTAGTTCTCCGATATCTCCTGTTTTGAACCAGCTATTTTCAAAAGATTCTTGAGTTTGCTTATTATCTTTGTAATAGCCAGGCGTTACATTCTCGCCTTTAACTAATATTTCTTGGTTGCTTAATTTTATTTTGACTCCATCTGCAATTATCCCTACACTGCCTAATTTTGCTGAACCTAATTTATTTGCTGAAACTACAGATGAGGTTTCTGTTAATCCATAGCCTTGAAGTATTAGGTATAGTTTGCTTTTCCACCATTTTTCTAATTCTGAATCTAGAGAAGCTCCGCCAACACCTATTAATCTAAATTGTAATCCTAAAGAGAATATAAGGAATTTATTTTCAAGTTCTTTTTTTAATGATTCTAAGATTCCAGGGACAACTATAATTCCATTTATTTTTTTGTTTTTGATAAATGATATTATCTTTCTAGATTGTATTGTATCCATAAAATAGATTTTATTGTTTTGGTACATTAATAGGAAAAGACCGTATATTTGTGAAAATATATGGCTTAAAGGTAAAAGATTTAATATTTTTAGTTTTATTTTTAGTTTTATTAAACTGCTGGCTGAGTTAATTCCAGCTGTAATATTTTCATTTGTTAAGATTACTCCTTTTGGCTTGCCTGTAGAGCCAGATGTGTAAATTATTTCTAAAATATCCTTTGGATTTATTTTAGTTTTTGTAGTAGTATTTGATAGATTATTTGTAAGTTCATTAAGTTCATCTAAATAAAATGTTTTGGTTTTAGAGAATTTCTGGATATATTTATCTTGGAAAATTACTTTGGCTTTTACTATTTCCTGAATTTTTTTAAATAATTTTTTATCTGCACTTATATCTAATGGGACCACTATAATGCCTGATAAAATGCATGAAAAATATACTACAATCCATTCTATAGAATTATTTCCTATAATAATTATTTTGTCTCCCTTTTTGATTTTAGATTTTTCTAAAAGGGTTCTTGTTTTTTGGATTTTTTCGTCAAGTTCTTGTCCTTTTATTGAGAATGTTCTATAATCTTTTTTTTGTGATATTATAGTTTTATCTTTGTTTGATGTTAGATAATTCTCTATTATATTTTGAACGCTTACCTCTTTTTCCATATGAAATGATTGAATTATTTTTATTTAAATGTTGTTGGAAATTTTAGTTTTGGAGATATAAGTTAAAACTTTACACTAAAAGATGTTTATCAAAGAATTCAATTATTCTTTTTTTATATTCTTCTGGATTTTTTGAATAAGACATTCCATGATCTGCTCCTTGAATTAGCCAAAGTTGACTATTAGGTGCGTTTTTATGTAATGTTTTTGAGTGCTCTACTGGAATTTGTGAATCTTTAGTTCCGTGAATGAATAATATAGGAGTATTAATAGACTTAACGTGTTCTTCTGGGGAGAGTTTTGAAATTTTCACTCCTAAAAAGATTCTTGCATATAATGATGTGAGCCAGATAAATGGATATTTAGTTATGCTTGGGAATATGAAAAAAACCTCTTTCATTACCTCATGTATGCTTAAAAAACTCGAATCTGCTACTATCGCTTTTACATCCTCTGAATTTATTAAAAGAGATGTAGCAGCACTTAATGAGAACCCTAAAATACCAATTGAGCTGATATTTCTTTTTTTGAGATAATTTATTGCTTGGAGCATATCATCTTGTTCTTTATAAACAAGAGTTGTTATCTTTCCATCACTTTCTCCAAAATATCTGAAATCATAGTATAGTAAATTATAATGCTTATTTAAGAATTTTGTAACGGGCAAGACATTATTTTTATCAAAAGGAAAGCCATGGCCTATGATAATTGCTGCATTTGAATAATTAGATGAATTAGCTGGGATGAACCACCCTCTTAAAGTTAATCCGTCCTTGGTTTTAAATGATATATTTTCGTATTCTAATTTGAAATCATCTGGAGTTACATTTGTGTGGAATTTTGGAGGTCTGATATAAAGTAAAAATGTTAAGAGAGAAAATAAGAATATCATTACTATAATCATAATTATAATTTTTATATAAATTGACATTTTTTAGAAAGCATTTAAAGATTTATATATCTTAGTTTTATGAGTTTTATAGAAACCTAATTTAAGTTAAATATATTTATATACATAATTTTTCTATTCCTTATATGGAAAGAATAGACTTCAGAGATCAGATTTCAAGTAATAAATGGAAATCTTTTTTCTTGATGGGGACTATTTTTTTAGTATTGGTTTTATTTGGTTATGTAATTTCATTTGCTTTTGCACCAGGTTTCTTTTTTCTGATAATGATTGTTTCCATTATTTTTTCATTGAGTTATCTTTGGATTAGTTATTATAATTGTGGAAAAATTTCTGTCAAAAGTGTCGGAGCTAAAAAAGCTTCTAAAGAAAGGTACAAGCAATATCATGATTTGGTTGAGGGTTTAACAATTTCTAGCGGGTTGCCGATGCCTGAACTTTATATAATGCATTCTCAACAAATTAATGCATTTGCTTCCGGCAGAGATCCAAGTAATGCAGTGGTTTGTGTTACAGAGGGGGCATTAGATAAATTAGATAAAAGAGAACTTGAAGGGGTTTTAGCACACGAATTAGGACACGTCGCAAATTATGATATAAGATATATGACTCTTGTTACAGTAATGGTGGGGATGATAGCAATTGTTTCTGAAATGTTTTTGTATAGTTTATGGTTTAGAAATAATGATAATAAAAATATGGTCTTTATTTTAATCGGAATTGCTATGGCAATTTTAGCTCCAATAGTTGTCAAATTAATTCAATTAGCAATCTCAAGAAAAAGAGAATTTAATGCGGATGCAACAGCCGTTAAATTCACAAGATATCCAAATGGACTTATAGGGGCATTGAAAAAAATTCAGAAAGATAATATTCCTGAGAAAAAAATTAATAAGGCAGTCGCTCCTTTATTTTTCTCAAATCCTTTCAGAAATTTGGGTGGTACTCATCCTCCTTTGGAAAAAAGAATTGAAGTTTTGGAGAGGATGTAATTAAGAAGATTGTAATTATTTTTTCAAACTTCTACTTGTTACAATTAGAATAAATAAAAATGTAAACATTAGTGCATCGTTTTTGAGAAAAAGACTTACGATTGATCCTATGAAACTTGCAAAGATTATTAGCCTGAACCACTTCTTTCCTGGCTTTAGTTCTTCTGAAGTTATTTTAGCCAAGTAATTTCCTAATGGAATCCCTAGGAAGAGAATTAAAATTCCGATAAGAATATTTTGTTCTAACATGTTCCAATGCATACTTTTTAATTAATAAATCTATTTAAAGAAAAATAAGATAGAAATAAGATGGATCAAGAGGTAGAAAAAGCAGGTTTATCAATTATTAGTGCAGGTGGTTTGGAGGTAAGAGATGTGGACGCTGGAGAAAGCCCTTTTTTATACACAACAGGTAATTGGGGACCTGGATATGTTCAGATTAAAGGTCTTGTTGGACAAAGGAAAGTTCTAAAATCTCTTGTAAGACAATTAGCTCATAAAGTAGCACCCTTACATGGAAAAGCTTTTGATTTTATAGAAGGAAATGCTACAGGAGGAATGATCCCTGGATGGCAATTATGTGATTATGTTGAACAAGAATTAGGATTAGAAGAAGGAGATATTCCTTATTGTTATTTAAGAGGTTCAAGAAAAGTTGCAGGTCATGGAGAATTAATTACAGGAGATAGAAACAATCCTGAAATTAGAAAAGGAATGAGGGCTTTAGTTGTTGAAGAAATGGTTAATTTTGCGCAAACAACTACAAATGCTGCAATAGAGTATAGAGAAGCAGGATATCCTGTTACATATGCTGCTACCATAATGCCTTATGATCATAGTCATGCAAATGAATTACTAAAAAAAACAGGTGTTACTTTGATTTCTGTAATAACTTTACCTCAATTATTAGATGTTGCTGAAGGAACAGATATTTCTCAAGCAGGAATTAATACTTATAGAGAGTTTCTTAGAGATCCTATAAAATGGCAACTTGACAAAAATTTACCAATTCCTGATTCTTCTCTCGAAAAAGCCAGAGAGAAAGGCTATAAAATGCGTTCTCTAACTAATCCTGAGGCAGTTGAAGTGGGTGTTCCAAGGGAAAAACTTGATGAAGGGATTAAATATTGGGCTAAGGAAGCATAAGGCGGATAAACTAATATATCTTTTAAAGATTTAAAAAGATTTATTTTTGAGTTTAATTATGGAAATTGAAGGGTATTTAGATCATGTTAAAGAGATAGTGATTGGAGCTGGAAAGATTCTTCTTGATAATTATCAAAATCTTCAAAGTGTTGAAAGAAAAAAAGACGGATCTTTTGTTACAGAAGTTGATAAAAAAACTTCAAGATTTATTTGTAATGAACTAAAAGCAATTACCCCTAATTTTGCAATTTTGGATGAAGAAACAAGAGAGGATGGTTCTAGGTTTGAAAAAGATTTTTG
>CAZJDG010000029.1:6726-7576 GCA_964544725.1 Candidatus Woesearchaeota archaeon
CCTTTAGATGGAACAAGGGAATATATCAATAAGACTGGTGATTTTGGAGTTATGGTTGGTTTGTTACACTTGTTTGATCCTATTATGGGTGTTTGCTATAAGCCTTTATCGGGTGAATTAACTTATGCTGTTAAAGGCCAAGGAGCTTATTTATCTGCAGAAAGGAGTGGTGTGAAAAGAATTGAGGTTTCTAATAATCCTTCTTTAGACAAAGTTTTAATTAGTAGTTCAAGAAGAACTCTGGAGCTTGAAGAAATACTTGCACAATTAAGTTCTTGTCAAGTCATTCTTATGGGCGGTTCTCTTAAAACCATTGAAGTTGCTAAAGGCAGTGCAGAATTATTCTTATGTCCTCCTTCAAGTATTATGTACTTATGGGATTTGTGCGCCCCTCAAATTATCCTAGAAGAAGCCGGAGGAATCATAACTAATTTTGAAGGAAAAAGATTTGATTATTCTCAAATAGAAACTGCAAATAATAAAGGCGCTATTGCTTCAAATGCTTTAGTTCACAATAAGGTTTATAAATTAATTAATAGAAATTAGATCATGGAAGATAGGACATTATATGTTGCATTAGATTCAAAGAATCAAGTTGAAAATATAAGCTCCGCATTAGAGCTTGCAACAAATGTTCCTAATGGTAATTATGGGTTCAAGGTAAATTTAGATTCTGTTGTTAATTTTTCTCGGGCTGCATATACTCCTTATGATGTTATAAAAAGTGTCGGAGAACATGGAAAGCCTGTTTTTGTTGATATGAAAATGTGGAATGGTGGAAGAACAATGGAGGGTATGGCAGAAGGTTGCGCTGAACTTGACGTTGACATTATCAATATGTATCCTCATG
>CAZJDG010000029.1:7586-9460 GCA_964544725.1 Candidatus Woesearchaeota archaeon
CTCATGCAGGTAAGAAATTTTATAAAAGAGTGCTTTCCGCTTTGGAAGGAAGTAAAACTAAATTATTTGGACTAACTGTTCTAACACATTACACCGATGAAGATACTAAAGAATTATACGGAAAAAATTTAAGAGACGCTGTAAGGATGTTTGCAGAAATGAATAGAGATTATGGTGCTCATGGTATTATAGTTCCTGGAACAGCCTTAGATATTGTGCAAGACATTAAACTTTTAAAATTAGTTCCTGCTGTAAGACCTGTTTGGTTTGAAGACAAAAAAGCAAACGCACAAGAACAAACAGTAACTCCAGAGGAAGCATTTGCGAATGGCGCAAATTATGTTGTTAGTGGTTCTCCAATATTTGGGTCGCAAAATCCTGATAAAGCTTTAGAAAGAATGCTTGGTGAGATAAAAAGAGATGCTTAGTAAGCTTTAATTTGAATAAAAATTAACAGGAAAAGCATGACCACGGAATATCCTGAATCATAAATCTATCTGTTTCATCAATCCTATCAAATCTTAAAAATCCTTTTTTGGTAGAATTATTATCCTCATATACTACTTCTTTTTCATCCAAATATTCGAGTTTTTCCTTCGCTTCTTCTCTAGAAATTAGTTTTTTAGATTCTTCAAATACTACCTCTGCCAATTCATCTAAAGATCTTTCTTTTAAAAGATACGTTCCAAATCCTCTTTCATCTACTGGGATCGCATTTCTCATAATACTTTCTCTAAAAATTTCAGAACCCACATTTTCAATTAAGTCAATAGGGTCGGGTTCATGTGGATCACTCCAATGATATGTTTTTCCATTGCGTATTTTCATAAAATTTCTGGGTAATAATCCTTTTTAAAAATTTATCTTCTGTAGTTTATCATTCGTCTAAATTGATTATCTCTTCTTGGATGTCTTTTAAAACCTGAGAATATAAGACATGTTCAAATTCTAAAACTCTTTCTGCAAGTATTTTAGGGGTATCTTTTTCATAACGAGGAATTTTACACTGTGCGAGTATTTTTCCTTCATCATATTCTGGAGTTACTAAATGAACTGTTGCTCCACTTTCTTTATCTTTAGAATTTATAACCGCTTCATGAACGCTAGAACCATACATTCCTTTTCCACCATATTTTGGAAGAAGAGAGGGATGTATATTCAATATTCTATTTGGGTATATTTCCAGCATTTCTTTTTTTACTGGTTTCATGTATCCTGCCAAAATTACTAAATTGACTTCATGAAGGTTCATAATTTTAGTAATAAAATTTTCTGTAGAACCAAATCCTTGAGGAATATTTTTGGAATTTATACAATATGCTGGAATGTTTCTTTCTTTGGCTATTTTCAAAACTCCAGCATTTGGGTTGTTACTTATTACAATTTTTGCTTTTGCTTCTAGACTTTTTGTTTTAATATTTTCTAAAATAGCTTTGATATTGCTACCATTATGTGAGGCCATGAATCCTAATCTTAATTCCATACAAACTTTTAAAAAATTGAATCTTATTTAAGATTTTATGTATAAACAATATCTAATCGTTGCTTCGAAATTGGACAAAGCAGGAATGAACATAACTTCTCAATTGTCTCAGTTCAGAAAGAATCCCATTCTCTCAGGAATGAATCAAGAAGCAAGTAATTTTGATTTTTATTTAGTTGAAGATGAAATTATTTATTCTGAAAATTTAGATGCTGAGAAAATTGATAAATATGATTTTGTGATTTTTGCATCTAAACATAGTTCTGAGAAAAATGAAAAAGCTTTGACGGTCCATGCTACTGGGAATTGGAGGGAAGCAAAATATGGTGGAGAAAAGGGAAGAGTTTCAAGAACTTCTGCTTTATTCCAGAAACAATTGTTTGAAAAGTTA
>CAZJDG010000030.1:0-309 GCA_964544725.1 Candidatus Woesearchaeota archaeon
TAGAACTTGTCGAGAAAGGTTTTGCAAATTATTATTTTCCTTCTGGAAAAGACCAGTTTTATTTAGATTTTCAAAATGCTTGGAATGGATGTATTGAAGATGGGAAAAATCTGTGTGAACCTTCAAGAGAAAAATGTTCTAAGTGTATTTTATTGAAAGAATTAAATGTAAATTCTCAGGAAGCAATTTTTTACAATCAGTGTAATTTTTCCTGTGATTTAAAATATTGGGAAATAAAAGATGAAGGGAGAAAGAAATTTATTTTTCCTGAATTTGTTTTAAATTCAAAAAAAGAAATTAAAATAAAAG
>CAZJDG010000030.1:319-7078 GCA_964544725.1 Candidatus Woesearchaeota archaeon
TGGACAAAAACTGGAGACACTTTATTTTTGAGAGATTCGAGCGGGAAATTGATTTTGTGGAAAAGTTATTAGGGTGAACATCTATATGGAGATGGATTATGCATTATGTTATTTGGGTTGTCTGAATGCCATCCATCTTTACGTACCATATGTCCCCATTCATGTCCTGAGGTATTGAAAAAATCTGCTCCAATCTCTCCTTCAACATCACAATTTACCCAATTTTTGTTTTTGTTGAAGATGACGGTGTATGTATAGATTTTTCTACGAACTAATTCTCCTGAATCTAAATCTAATGCATATTTCCATTTTTTATGGAGTTCAGCACGACGCCTAAGTCCAGTTTCAGGATTTCTTCTAGTTTCTCCAAAATAAGCTTTATTGTGTGAATTGTCATTTCTATTTCCAACACCCCAATAGTGTTGCCCTGCTTCTACAAATAATTCAGCAAATTCATCCGATTCCAATCCGGATAAATCAAACGTGTATCCCCCAATCTTCAATGGCACATGAGCTAAGAATATTTGATGCCCCTCCAAGTAAAGTTATACCTGCTGTGGTTTTTAGAGTATTTCCTATGAACGACCTTCTGGTTAATCCTTTTTCTAAGTTTTTCATTGTGAATTAGGGGTGGCAAAAAGACTTAAAAAGCTTCCTATTTAGGCATATCTGTAGACTAGGTTGGCGGGTTAGCCCTCCGCTATTTGCAAACGGGCTTTAGGCAAACTGCAAGGAAGTCGGTGACAGATGCGTTGGAAAAGTCTTTGGTTCAATGCTGACGTTTTGTCCGGTTTGATCTTGCATATGCGAAATGGGTCAGGCCTTGATCGGAGCAGCCCTAAACATTTGTTAAGGTGCTTATCGGGTCGCAGAATCGAGTTGTTTCAAAGGTAGCTTTTTTAGTAAATTTTGAGCTGGCTTCCGGGTCTACGCCATTGACATAGGCATCGTCTAAGAATGGGGAAGGGAACAAAAGCCATACGCATAGGCGTCGCGGAGAAAGGGGAGGGAAATTAAGAGCGATTAAGCATACGCGTCGCCTAAGAAGGAAGAAAAAATGGAATTAATAAAACCAAAAAAATTAGAGAAAGGAGATACTATTGCAATTATATCTCCCTCTGGAGGATTGGCTGCTTTGGTTCCACATAGATTAGATAATGCCATAAATTTTCTTAAGGAACAAGGATATAATACAAAAGAATTTTCTTGTACAAGAAAGAACAATGGTTGGGAATCTGCACCTGCCGAAGAAAGAGCTAAAGATATTATGGATGCATTCTTGGACAAAGAGGTTAAAGCAATTATTTGCTCCATAGGGGGAAATACTCTGAATAAAACATTAAAGTATCTTGATTTTGAAAAAATTAGAGAAAATCCAAAAATATTATGTGGTTATTCGGATACTAGCGTATTACATTATGCAATTCATAAAAAATCAAAATTAGTTACCTTTTATGGTCCTTGTGTTATGACTCAATTTGGAGAATATCCTCAACCCTTAAAATATACTTTAGGATACTTTTTCAAAGCCATAGCCTCTGAAGAACCAATTGGGAAAGTTGAACCTTCTGAAGAATGGACTGATGAAATTCTAGATTGGTTTTCCAAAAAAGATTTAGAAAGACCAAGAAAACTAAATAAAAATTCTGGTTACGAATGGTTGAAAAAAGGATCTGCGAGTGGAGGAATTATTGGAGGGTGTCTTCATTCTTTAACACATCTAATTGGAACAGAATATTGGCCTAGTCATCAAGACAAAATTTTATTTATAGAACTTCCAGAGGGGGAGGATTTTATGAAAGGAGAATCATTGGCGGAAGTTGATTCACAACTAGGAGATTTAGAATTAGCTGGAATTTTCAAGGAAATAAAAGGATTAATTGTTGGAAGACCTTTTAGATATTCTGAAGAAGACACAGAGAAATTTAAGGAAATAATTCTTGATAATACTAAAGATTATAATTTTCCAGTTTTGTATGGAGTTGATGTTGGACATACTGATCCTCAAATTACAATCCCCTTGGGGGCAGATGTTGAGATAAATTCAGAAAAGAATTTATTTAGATTTCTTTAGAAGTAAACAATTCAGAATCTTCCCATAATCTCCTGTTTGACAGAAGAAGTATGCTATATCCCATTTTGGATAAATTATCCCTAAATAAAAACATAAACTCGGTATATCTTTTCTTCAAAGTTTCCAAAGTTTTGTATGAGAGTTCTTTTAAATGAGACCTACTCAAAATATCTTCTACGAATTCGCCAACATCTTTGTCAGACTTATAGTCAAATTTGAAATCTTTCTCTAAAAATAATTCTAGATTATCTTGATCAAACAAATTCATCCAATCTTTCTTGTACAAAGGAGTAATGTCCACTTTTATTGCTTCTGAGACTTTTTTAACTAACTCTTCGGGGGGTTTAGATAAATAATACATTGGGACTGCTGCAAGAAATCCATCCTTTTTGCAGACTCTTCGGCATTCGTTTAATGCTGCAGACTTGTTGCTCAACAATGAGAATACATTTCCTACAATTACCATATCAAATTCTTCATTCTCAAATGGAAGATTGTTAACATCAGCTTTTACGAAATCTATGTTGAAATAATTTTCTTCATCAGCCCTTCTTTTTGCTTCTTTCAAACTTATCTCATTAATATCTATAGAAATAATCTTACATTTGACTAGCCTACTTATCTCTAATGAAGTGAACCCTGTACTTGTTCCTATCTCTAGAATTTTATTCTTCTCATTTGTAAGAGAATTTTTCATTAACTCCAAAATTGTTTTTCTTCCTCCAGGAATTCTATTTGTCTCCCTAACAATCCCAATTAGCTCATTGTAATTCATATTTTCTATGTCTTCAGGATTTAATTTTGAGATTTCCATTTTACATAGGAAAGAAAATTACCTCATTTAAATTATTCTGGTCTAGATAAATGGCAAGCAATCTTTCTAAACTAAGCCCTAATCCAGCACAAGGAGGAATTCCTATTTTTAAACTCTCAATAAATCCTTCGTCAAGCTTATCTTGTGGCTTATCCCAAAAATCTGCCTGCTCTTTGATTCTTTTTTCCTGCTCCTCAAAATCAGTTAATTCAGTACAACCATAACAATAAGATCTTCCTTTTACAAACATTCTAAACTCCTCAGAGATATCTGGATCATCATCAAAAGTTTTACTTAGCACAGTTATCTGCCTAGGATAGCCTACAATAGCTAGATTTCTTTTGGTTTCATCTTTCATTAATCCCTCAAAGAGATTATGGAGCACATATCCCTTTGGATTCTTGTTTGGAGGGTAATCTACTCTCTTCTCTTCAGGAACAAGAGAGTTTAGGTCACTCCAATCCATTTTTTTGGGATCTTCTTTAATTCTACTTTTAATAAACTCGTAAAAAGTCATCTCTTCAAATTGGGAGGGTCTGGAATCTGGGACTCCTAGCCGCTCATCAAATTCTTTTAACATATCCTTAACAAGATCTAAAAGAGACTCATGATTTGCGTAACCCATATACAATTCCAATGCAGTGAACTCTGGAGAAAAATCCCTAGAAACTCCTTCGTTTCTGAAAACCTTTCCTAGTTCAAATATATTCTCAAGCCCTCCTGCCATCAATTGTTTCAATCTTTGTTCGGTAGATTTCCTCAAAAATAATTCTCTATTTAACCAAGAAGCATAGGTTCTGAACTCTTCCGCCTTTGAAGTATCTGTAGTTTTTCTTAGAACTCCTGTATCTATCTCGATGAATCCTCTTTCGTACAGGAAAGACCTAATTATCTGACTTCCCTGAGCAACTTTTTTGAATCTCTCTCTTGATTCTTCACTTGTTAAAAGATCCAACCCTCTCCTATTCCTCCTTATAGTTGTACTTGGCATGATTCCTATCTTCTCTGGAGAATAACATTTTGTTAGAAGAGAATAAGACTCAGTATTAAGAGTTCTTGTTCCAGAAGGGGGTGTGAAATAAGTCCCCCTAAATTCCACTATGTCTCCTATCCCTACATTTCTTACCTCTTGATCATAATTTAGAAAAAGGCTTCTTTTCATAGATATTTGATAAGTTTCTCCAGAGGTCCTCACATCTAAGAAAGTAACATTTTTGTGACTTCTTTTTTTCAAGACTCTCCCCCGTACAAATTCTTGTGACATTTTTAAGGTTTCAATGTCCCATCTACTCTTGGAAATTGGTTAGCACTCCAAATAAAAGGCATTTCTAATAGTCCTTGAAGCAATCTTTCCCAGCCTAACCCAAAACCAGATGTTTCTTTATAATTTTTTAATTTGCGAGTTTGAAGATAAGGTTCGTAATCTTCTTTTGGAAGATTAAATATTTCTGATTTTTCTTCAAGTTCTTTTTCTGATCTCACCCTATGGCCACTTCCAATCGTTTCCCTATATCCTGGCCAAATAATATCTGAATTATCTGCTACTTTTGGATTTTTTCCTTCAACCATTGCGTGATAAAAAGGTACTTCTAATAAAGGGAATTCTTTCAATAAAACCATATTTCCAAAAATTTCTGTTAACTTTACTTCTTCCCAAGATCCAAAATTCTTAAGAGTAAATTCTTTATATTTTTCATTTCCAGTTTCTTTATAGAGTATATCCAAAGCCTCCTTGAAGGTTATTCTTGGAATATTTAAAATATTCTTTGCGAATTCTCCCAGCTCATTTAATTTATTATTTTCTAGGAAAAATGCCAAATCCTCTTTGTTTTTTTCTAATAAATCTAAGATTATTTTTTTTACTAAAGATAAAGCAATATTTTCATTTTCTTTTTGATTAACCTTTCCTTCATATTCAATATGATGAAATTCGGACAAATGAGTTGGATCTGCTTCCTCTTTTCTAAAAGAGTTATAGATTGAATAAACATGATCCACTGATTTTTGAATCATTGCAAGTTCTAAATATATTTGAGAAGATTCTGATAAAAAAGCTTTTCTTGGAAGATTAAACCAATTTAGTGTTATAGGACAAGTATCTGTAGTATAATTTATTGATTCTTTCCCATAAACTGCTCCAGGTGAGGAGATCATTCTTGTAGTCAAAGGCAATGTAGTAAAAAGAGCATTTAATTTATCAAAATATTCGTTTGATGAAATATTTATCCGATGGTTGATTCTTGCAATATGACCCCACATAGGATCATTATCAAATTGATTTACCCTATCCTCAATTTCCGCTATCGGAACTTTAAGAGAATGAATATTTTCAATGGATTTAAACACTTTATTTCCTTTGTATGAAATAGTCTCATCATTATTTGCAGTATATGGTCCCAACATAAAAATAGGCAAGATTAAGCATATAAAAAGGTTACTTTTAAAAAATTAAACAATACTAGCTTCAATTATTCTGACTTCTTCTAAATTCAATCAAAAATTATATAAACTAATTCGTCCTATTTTGAATATGGAAATGGTAAACATCTCAAAGGAAGAATATGAAAGAATGAAAATACAATTATCTAGACTCAGAGAGCTTGAAAAAATTGATTTTGATTTAGTAAGGCAATTTAAAAATAGTTTGGAGGATCTGAAATCAGGTAAAGTTAAGAAAGTAGCTTAGTCTTTTATGACCTTTTTCAAGTATTCTCTATATTCATCAAAATGGTCAATTATATGATTGATTGTAAATTGTTGAGTTTTCTTATCACTAACAGCTACTAAAAGAACAGATTTCAAGTCATCGTAAACTAAATAATATATTCTTTTTCCATTTATACGTTTTTCTCTTAAATTTTTATATTTCAACTGATCTCCCACATATGGATTTCCTTTTAACTGTAAAAATATCTTTTGAAGTCTCTTGTTGTAGATTCTAAATTTAGAAACTTCCTTTTCAAAACTTTCAGTTATATAAACAGAATAGTTCATTTATTAGGTAAGGAAAAAATCCTTATAAATATTGATTAAAACAGTATCTACCAAAATTTAAACCAAACTTGCCTTAATTATTCTGACTTCTTCTAAAGGTCTGTCGTTTGCATCTTTTTGAGCTATCATCCAGGTCTACACTTATTTTAAATAATACTCGCTTTAATTATTTTAACTTCTTCTTCAAAAAAAGGGGAAATAAATTCTTTAATTTCTTTTTTCTGTTTCAAATTTAAAAAATTAAATCCCCTGATTTTATTTGCACATTTCTTAGAGCCACACTCGCACTTGAAAGGGGATTTTAATTCAAATTCCGTGGTATTATAATTAAAAGTTAATTCTTCTCCTCTTAGAATTTTACGTGATGTTTTCAAAACTAATCCATCAAAATTAATATAACAATTTGATTCGCATGAATGATTTATGAAATTTTCCACAGATTTATGATCTGGAGATTCTTGATGTAATCTTTTACCAATTTGCATAGAAGTTTTTGTAGGCGATTTAAGAAAATTTTTCTCAAATTCTAATATCGTTTCACCTTTATTTATCTCTTTTTTAGCAAACAATGATCTTTCTTTATTGGATTTACTAATACATATCTTATCTGAAATAAACATAAGAGAATCAATAAACCAATACTTATAAAATTAAACAATACTAGCTTCAATTATTCTGACTTCTTCCAAAGGTCTGTTACTTCCTATTGGAGGATCTCCGTCTGTTTGAACTGCTGCGATTTTGTCTACGATATCCATTCCTTCAACAACTTCTCCGAAAGTTGGATGTTTACCGTCGAGAAAATTATTATCTCCGAGATTTATGAAGAATTGACTCCCCCCTGTGTTTGGGCCTGAGTTAGCCATTGAAATTGTTC
>CAZJDG010000030.1:7088-8769 GCA_964544725.1 Candidatus Woesearchaeota archaeon
TCTGTTGTTCAGGTTTCCTCCAGCGTGCGTAAACTCATCTTTGATATTATATCCTGGACCGCCCATTCCTGTCCCTTGAGGGTCTCCGCCCTGAATCATAAAGTTCGGAATAATCCTGTGAAAGATTACTCCATTATAAAATCCTTGAGAAACTAACTCTTCAAAATTTCCTGCTGTAATTGGCATATCTGAATATAATTGGATTGTAATGTCTCCTTGGTTTGTTTCCAGCAAAACTTTTTTTCCAGCAACTGTGTTTTCATCCATTGTATAATAAACTCCTGTAACTACCACTAAAAATGCAATTATAAAGATTATCCTTTTGTTTTTCAATAATATTTTTTGCATTATTAAAATTGAAAATTAAGATATTTAAATTTAGCCATTACGCATAGGCATCGCGTAAAACGGAGAAATAAAGCAGAGAAGATTGGCCATTGACATACCCTCTAATGGCATACCCTAAAGGGCACAAGACAAGTAGGCATCGTGTAAGAAAAAAACTCTCAAAAACATTAAATTAATAAATGTGTAAAGAGTTTTTAGAATATGAAAAAACAGGGTGTGAGTTTTTTGTCTTCTTCAATTATGTATAGTCAAAGAAAGGGACAGTTTTATTTGGTTACTACGATTATGATTATTGCGATAATTTTAGGATTTGTCTCATTGACAAATTTTGTTCAAAGACAAAGTAATTTGAAATTTTATTATGAAGGTGAAGAATTGGCTCTTGAAAGCGAAAAAGTTTTGGATTATGTCTTAAGTAATCGAGCTACAGTTGACTCGGATACAGAGATTGGAAATTTTATAGAAAATTTTACTGAATACTCCGAAGCCGAAAATTTTTATTTTATTTACAATAGCAGTGGCCCTTTAATTTTTAAAGGATATAAAAAAATGGAAGCAGGAAGAGTAACAATTGAAGTTGACGGAGTTTTAGAGCCTGAAATAATTTTGACTAAAGAAACATTTAACAAAATAGAACTTAGTAATTCTGGAAGTAATATTAAAATGATAATTCATGAAAATGGGGATCATTTGGATTTTGATTTTGTTTTAGGTGGAAAGACTAATTTTTATTATGTTATGTCTAGGGAAATCGGGGGAGATAGATATCTAGAAACAAATGCGTAGAAGATTGAGTAAGAAAGCAGTAAGTCCTGTGATTGGATATATTTTGCTAATTAGTTTTGTGATTGTGATTAGTTTGATAACTTTCCAATGGGTTAAGACTTATATTCCAAAAGAGGCTTTGCAATGTCCCGACGGAGTTTCCATGTTTATTCAGAGTTTTTCATACAATTGTGGTAATACTGATGATCCAATTCTTTCTCTAAATTTGAAGAACAATGGAAGATTTAACGTTGTAGGTTATTTTATAAGAGCATCGCCGAATCCAGATATAATTGCGACTCAGGATTTATCTTTTTTTGTAGAAAACCCTTATGGTGATAGAGGGAAAGTTAATTTTGACGCTGAAGGTTCCACAGATAATTCTCTTGGACCTGGAGATGAAGTATTGAACATGAAATTTAATCTTGTTTCAGGTTCATCTCTTTCTTTACCAATTTCTTATATTGAAATAATTCCAATCAGATACGAAGAAGTTGACAATAAGCTTAGACTTTCTAGTTGTGGTGATGCAAGAATACAAGAGGTTTTATGTGCGGGAATTTGTCCT
>CAZJDG010000030.1:8779-9425 GCA_964544725.1 Candidatus Woesearchaeota archaeon
CTGACCTAGGAACCCCTCCAAGAACTTGTGAAGATGAAGGATTTGGTTCTGGAACTCTAGGTTGTTTACCTCTTTGTACTGGATTTGATACCGCTAATTGTCTTAAGCCTGATTTGGAATTGAGTGTAACCACTATACCTTCCTTAAGAACAGGGGCTAATTCAAATGAATTTTCAGTTGAAGTTGCGATATTAAACACTGGAGATTACCAAGCAGATAATGTTTATGCTAATGCAACTACTGGAGACACAAGTTCAACCCCAGTTCAACCTCAACAAGGGCCTTACAATATTATTGCGGGAGGAAATGAGCCTTTAGTTAACTTTGCTTGGATATATCATTCTGCTGGAACATACTCTCCTGAAATAGAAGTAGATATGGGAAAAAATATTAAAGAAAGCGACGAAGGAAATAATATAATCTCTCTAGGAACTGTTGTTTGTGATTCAAGTATTAGATGTGTTTTAACTTACCCTTAAAAATCTAAGATTAAGGACAACGATTGTCAATTTCTATATAATCTAAGTAAGAATTTATTCTTGGAACTACTTCTTCTTCTGGAAGATAAGTTAAAAAAAGAGGATCATATCCTCCTCCTTCTAGAACTTGTTTTTCAAAAAGTTCATCTGCTAAAACCTCACTATGA
>CAZJDG010000031.1:0-9191 GCA_964544725.1 Candidatus Woesearchaeota archaeon
GTGTTTAGAATAGTATTTGAAATACTTTTAAATCATTTAAAATAACATTTAACACGATTTAGAACCTATAAATTAAGTTAATTAAAATTGATTGAGTTACTTAAAAGATTAACTTTACTTTTAATTAATGTATTTCTACCTTTTCTATGTTTTTCTACAAGACCATTTTTTTCTAGTTGGGTACAATAATTAGAACATTTGTTAAAAGCGATTTTGATTTCTTTAGATAATGAACTAATATCTAAAGGTATTCTTTGTGTAAGTTCAACTATTTTAAACTTCTTTGTATTTGAAAGTTGCCTTATTTTTTTGAAAAGAAATAGATTTTTTGATGGTTCCATACACCATTTTTGGTAAGATTTATATATTAATATAGCAAACCATTATTGGTGTATAATAAAATGTCTAAAAAAGATGAAATTAAAATAAAATGGAATTGGAAGACATTTTTTATAATACTATTTTTTGGTTTATGGATATGGTCTGGATATGAATATTCTATATTGGAAGATGAATATTATAATGATTTGGCTAAATCTCCATTTAATCCAAATATTCCTGAATTGAATTCTGGATGGGAAAGGACATTAGAAATTACCATAAATATTGAACCTAATAGAGGTTATACTAATTATGGTTTAAATTATGGTTCAGCAAAACAAGTAAGATATTATATCTATGGAAATATTCCTCTTGAAGTATATTGGACAAAATCTGAAGCAGATTGTAAGTTAGCATTTAATAATGAGGATTTTAAACATTATCCAGATTTAAGTCCTGATTTTGAAGTTTATGAATATTTAAGTCCTGAAGGTTCTGTAGTTTCAGATTCGTCTTTTTGCATTAAAAATAAAAATTCTGCTATAACAGCAAAAGTTAAAATTATAATAGATCAAAAATATTTCTAAAAAACATCTCTTAGATGTATCACAATGTAAAAACGCCCGGACCAGGAATTGAACCTGGGCGCCCCGAAGGACCAAGAGTTCCAGTCTTGTGCAATAACCACTATGCGACCCGGGCACGTTATAAAATTAGAATGAATTTAGTTTATAAATTAATATTATAATCTATACAACTCTCTTAAGCTCTCCGGAGCCTCTTCAGCAGAGCCATAAAAACCATCTTTATATGAAGAGTCTATCTGTCCAGCAGTTCCATCAGCAATAAATCTTTTACCATCTTCAGAAGTTCTTTCTACCCAGGTATGGAAACGCAATCCAGTTCTATCTAAGACTGGAGAATTTGTAGATGCATTTTGAACAAATCCACCTTCAAGACCGTCCTCTTTCAATTGTTTTAGAGCTAATTGACACCAAACAGCGCAAAGACCTGTGTTAAAAACCGATTGATATAATTCATCTGCAGTCTTTACAATACCAGTCCAATAATCTTTATCCAATACTTTTTTTGTCATACATTTACTATGCACCAATTATTTATAAACTCTTCTATAGTGTCATTACTAATAAGTAGTTATAATGCTATCTTTTTCCAATCCAATTATTCAAACAAGCAACAAGTCCAAGAAATTTTAGATAATCATCTAACTCATGAGTATCACTATAGAAATTCACGTCCTCTTTTTTCATATTCTACCAAAACAAAAACCAAATTTTATATAAAGTTTATGAAAGAATTTACTTAATATAATGTTTATAAAATGGTCTTGCGCCAAATAATAAAACTGCTACAAAAAAGTACCAAGCATTAACTGAATGCACCCAAGTCATAGCTGCTGACCAAATTTGTATAACAAACAACGTAAGAGCTGCAACAGATAATTTAACTAAACCAATGTCTCCATGATTTAACGTCTTGACTTTCTTTTTCAAAAATGATATCATTTATTCACCTCCCTCTTAAAATAATTAAGAAAATATATTATTTAAATGTTAAGAATACGCCCCAGCCAACCGATGACCATTTTTGTTTCTCATGATTGGAAGTTTGATCAACTTTTATAAATACCCTTTCTATGTCCCACCTTAATAATTTTAATTGAATCGTCTTCTATATAAAAAAGAACCCTATAATTTCCAACTCTTAATCTATAAACATCCTGTCCTTTTAATCTTTTAATATCTTTAGTATGAAAATTTTTCTCTAGTTCTTTTATATTCTTTAAAATTCTTCTAGAAATAATCTGGTCTAATTTATTTAACTCTTGGAAAGCCCTTTTCTCAAATTTAATTTTATAAATCACAGTCCTAAATGCCTTTCAACATCTTCGATAGAAATCCAATCTTTACTATTTTTTCTTTCTTCTATTTCTCTTAATGTTCTCTCATTTAAATCTAAATTATCTTCCAACATACTTTCAATAATCTCGTTGTAAGTTTCCCTTTCTAGCAATTTGAGATTATCTAACGCTTTTTTTACACTATCTGAAATTTGTATAGTTGTAGTCATTTTATTTTACCCATATGTTATAATTGCTTATAAAAGACTATAGTTTATAAATATTAAGAGTTTTACATCTCTGCTGAGTGTGAGGGAAATTTTAAATTTCAAGGCAACATTTTTTTATTTTATTTTTTATCACAGAAAATTTTAAATACTTGAACTTTCTTGTTGTAATATGAAAAAGACAATAATGGCATTGTGCATGGTGGTTACATTAATGATTTCTATTGGACTTGTAGTTGCAGGAAAACAAACTAAAACAGAGGATGGAGACACTTACAGACATCTTGTCAAATCAGATAATGGTATGCTTAAGATGATGTATGGTGTTCAACATAATTTTGATAATGGATTTACAACAGATTTAACACAAGGAAAATTAAGAGTATTGGAAAAATTAGGTGTAGAAGTGGAAGAAGTTGAATTATACCAAATAACAGCACCACCCAAAGCTTGTAATCCTTGGCCTGAATGTAAAAATGGGAAAGAACCAACACCACCTGAAGAAAGAACTTGTTACCCAAGTGAGCAAAAACCATATGGGATAGCAATGGTAAATGGGGATAGTGGTGGAGCAGGAGTTAATGTTGCAGTTTTAGATACAGGAGTTTACAAAGATCACTTAGACTTAGATGTAAAATTATGTAAGGATACAACTAAAAGAGGAATTAAAAATGGTTGTGCTGATGGCAATGGACATGGAACACATGTTTCCGGAACAACTGCAGCTAATGGTGGCGCTGATAGTTCAGGAATTTTTGGAGTAGCACCAGAAGCAAATCTTTGGATGATAAAAGTTTGTGGGAATAGTGGAATGTGCTGGTCTGATGATATTGCAGAAGCGATAAGATATGTGTCTGATCAAGGGGCAAATATAATTTCAATGAGTTTAGGTGGTGGAGAAAGTTCTTTGATTAGAGATGCAATAGATTATGCAACCAACAAAGGTGTTTTAGTTATTGCAGCAGCAGGAAATGATGGACCATCAGATGGAAGTATTGATTATCCCGGAGCAAATGTAAAAGTTGTGGCTGTTGGAGCAATTGATTCAGCAAAGAATGTTGCAGATTGGAGTTCAAGAGGAATTAATAATGGTGATTATATGATAGAAGAAAGAGAAGTTGAGTTTGGAGCACCAGGCGTTAGTGTATTATCAACATGGAAAGATGGTTGCTATAATACAATTTCAGGAACATCTATGGCAACACCTCATGTTGCTGGATTAGCAGCTAAAGAATGGAAAAGTAATGCAATAGATACAAGAACTTATTTACAAGACCGAGCAAGACTACATGACTTACACACTGAAGGTGATGACACAGCAACTGGATTTGGATTACCAATAGCCCTATAAAATTTTTATTTTTTATTTCTCTTTATAATTCCGTTTCTCATATCAGAAAAGAATTGCATCAATTAAAAGAACGAAGGGAAAAGTTTAGTTATAAGATGATTATGCATAGGTCATTTGAGGATATTAAAGAAGCTATTGCAAAAATTGAAGAAGATGAAGATGCAATTCCAATATTGTTATTTTTATGTAGAAAATGAAAAATGGGAGAAATTTTATATGAAAACCAATCTACATTTTTATAGGTCAAAAACGACAAGTTAATTCAAAAACAGAAAATTAAATTATTTCTTTCTATTCTTGAATTTTATTGCAATTCCTGAAAGGACGATTATTCCTAGTATTGTTAGGGAACTATTTAAGAGACTTATTTTTATTCCGATTAGATTCAAGTAAAATACTGCCAAAGGAACAACTGCAATTGATAGGGCAAAACTTAAAGCAATTCTCTCAAGCCAATCGATTCCATCACCCTTATCATCTTCTGTGTCAAATTCTTTAGTTTTTGGGAAGAATAGGTAGCTCATTACAAAACCAGGTAAAAATAAGACATATATTGATCCAAAAACAATTCTTAAAGATTCAAGGTATGGAAGTGTAGCAAATATCGAAATTCCTAGAGAAAGAAGATTTAAACTAAAGATTGAGAATAATATCCCTAAAATCCATAACAATGGTTTATTTTTGTAAACTTTTTGTTTTACTTTTTTAACCTTACTTTCTTCATCTTCTTCTAAAACAAGTATTGAAAGAAGGACTATTAAAATCCCTGCAATTACTGAAATCAACCAAGAAAGTCCATCAAGTTCTGCAGTTTTAAATTTAATAATAGCGAATCCAACTACTCCCAATACTGAAATAAACATATAATCTATTAACTTTATTTTTTCGGATTTTTTCTCTGGGTGTTCTGAGAATACATCTAATATTCCCGTAAGAATTACTCCAATTAAAAGATAATTTAGATTTACATACAATGAAACGCTACCGCTCCAAATTTGTTCGGTTAAAAGCAATAGGAGATAAGAAACAAGTAAAGCTTGGAATAGGTAGTTAATTATCTCTGCAGTATTTCCTTTAAATTCTAATTTAGGTATTTTAAATTTCATTTTTCAAACCATCCTTTTTTATGAACTGTAATTTTGATATAATCAATTGAGATATGTTGAGTATTAGTTTCATTTCTATTTTCATTTAAATGGGGAATATTAAGCAACATACTTAATTTATCATCTTTAACGTATAAATTGTTTTCTGAAATACTAAAATTTGTTGAAGTAATTAACCATCCACTTACTTTTTTAACAAGATCATAATCTACTAAAACATAATCCGACTCTTTTTTAAGATATTTGAAATCGTTTTTGTACTTAACATTTTTTCCTTCAAATGGATTGAACCAGGAATCTTTTGTAAATGAGAAAAATTCTGGGCCAGTTATTTTAATATCATTTTTTAGAGATTTGATTGTATGGAAATCTTCAGAGATAGGGAAATATTCAGTATAATCTTTATTAGCTTCACCCAGTTCAAAATCTTCGGAATCAATTTCTAGTGTTTGATTCGCTGCATAATTGTGTAATGCTTTTACATGAATTGTAGTTTTATCCGATGACTTAAAATAAACATAAGATTTTTCTTCAAAATTATTAAAATAATCTTTATTTTGAGCTAAAATCAATTCTTTAGAGAGAACTATTTTATTTTGATTTAATCTTATTTTTGTAATGATCATATCCTTATTATTTTTTAATTCTAACTTGTATACTCCTTCTTTTAATCCAGAAACCTTTAATGTTCCTTTTTCTTTATCTTCATTATCTTTGTCTACTTTCTTTTCATCTTCCCCATCATCTTCAATTATTTTAGAAGCAATTAGTTTTTTATTTAAATCATATAATGAAATATTTAATTCATCTTCATTTTCATACCAATTCAAATCTCTTTTCCAGACTTCAACTTCAAAATCGCCTTTAATGTAAACATAAAAAACTGGACTTTGTCTTATTGCAGTATCAATAGTCAATCTTTCTGGAGAGTAGTCTTCTATTTTAAATTCTGGAACGGTCATATTTAATGTAGTTGCTAATTTTGTGCTTGGAGTATTTGTTAAGAAATCATTCAGGGTATAATCTTTTGCATTTTTATTCAGTTTAAACAAGAATAAATTATCTTGATTTTCGTAAGAATATTTTTTCATTAATTCTTCAATTGTTTTATCATAAATTAAACTATAATTGTAATGCCATTCTTCTTGGTCTTTTGCCCCCATAGAAAATTTAGAATTTTCTGGAAAATTATCTTTAAACTTCAATTCAACATTAAAATCATCCGTTCCTCTTGCAATTGGAATCTCAAAATAAACTAACCCCTCAGTTAAATTCCTATAATCAATATTTCCCTCTACAATTTTATCTGAGACTCTATTGGAAGGGGAGAGATAATTATCATTTTCTGAACCAATGTCATAATTATAAACAAAATCCTGACTTGCTAAGAAATTTTGGTAAAAAATAAATGCTAAAAATAAAATTGGAATTAACATTAACGCTTTCTTAGTTAGTTTGAGATATTTTCTATTTTTCATTTTAACAGATGTATTTGTATATTTTATTATTTTCTTGTTCATAATAGATTTCAAAACATTCTCCAAATTGTTCTAAATTGTCTTTCTGTTTTTGACCTATAAAGAGGTAGATTGGTTTTTCATAAACATCCATAAATCCTTGAATTTCATTGAGATTTTTAGTTGTCCAAAAATCCATCCATTCTTCTTTATTGTGTTTGTTATAGTCAAAAAGTCCTGGAGCTATAACTTTTCTTTGGGAATATCCTTGAAGCCATGGAGAATAAATTGAAAATGTGGACATAACAAAAGCATTTTCATCCGTGTTTTGCAAATAATTAATTACTTCAAATTCTTGCTCTGTTATGAGGGGTTTAGTATTTTTTGCCATATCTAAAGAAACAAATCCTGCGGAGAGGATCATGATTCCCAAAATAATTATTCCTAATTTCTTTTTGTTTTGAATTAAAATTGAAAATCCATAAGAAGCCAAGATAATCAATGCAATGTCTAAATGGATGATAAATCTGTTAAAAAAGAAGAATTGAAAATAAACAATCAGTCCAGTGGTTAAAGTCCAAAAGAACAACATGTTAAATTTCTTATTTCTTATTAGAGCAAAAAATCCGAATAAGGCAAATGGTAAATAGGTAAGAGTTGAATATTGATATGTAAAAAAATTAATGAAAGTCCCTGAAGCTTCACCCATTTGAATAAATCCTTCTAAAACTGGTGCAAACATGATTAATATTGCTTGTTTGAATTTTCCAAGATAAAATAAAACTGCAATAACTAAAATTCCAATTCCATAAAAAACATTTTTCTTTAATAAATCAAAATCATATTTTTTATTTTTATAAGGGGAAATAAGAGCATAGAAAAAATAACTTAATCCAAATATGTAAAATGTTGGCCTATGTATTGCTCCTAAAAGACCTCCGAAGATTATGAATAGCCAAATAAATTTCTTATTATTTTCTGATTTTTTTAGAAAGTAAATGGAAAATAATGCTAATGAGAGTCCAATGATATTTCTGTAATACATATAACTAAATGTTAAAAATTGTATTGAGGATACTGAATAAATTAAAAGAGAGATTAAAGCTGTTTGTTTATTGAAGAATTCTTTTATTACTAAATAAATTGCAAGGCCTAATAAAATACAAAAACCTACTAGCAATCCTGTTAAAATGAATTGTGTTGAAAATAATAATTTGATCGGTTCCATTAAGTAAAGGAATAATGGTTCATGTCCGCCTTGTAAAATCCAGTTATCTAAGTTTGAAAGCCCAGATTCTATTCCGTATTTGTAAATTCCCGTATCATAACCTAGGGGAATTGAGTTGTCTAAATAAGGGATTGTTCTGAATAAAATAATTAATATAATTGCTAAAGCAAATAGGGAATAATGAATCCACTTTGGAGGAGATTTATTTGATAGTTCTTCTTTTTTTGAGATTATGGTTATTCCTAAAACTGCAAGTATAACTGCAAAAAAACTCATTTGAAGAGAATATTTCCAAAATAAATTTAATGAAATAAGTAAGACTAGGAAAGTGTAGATTCCAACTAGTTGATAAAAGCTGTTTTGAAGGATTTCTTTAGTTTTTTGTATCATTTTTGTTTGAATATTTTTCCCATTCTTTTTTATTTATTAAAGTAAATGATCTTATTAGTTTCATTTCTTTTTTTGGATCATGTTTCCTTATTGAAATTGAAACTTGGTCTGTATCTGAATTCTCTGAGCATGCTCTTAATTTTTTATAGACTAAAAGGCGAATAATTTGAGAATCATCTTTAATTAAATAAGATTTAGAACTATTATTCTTTAATGCGTCCAAAATTACTTTTGCAATATTATCTACATCTTGGGTGTTGTATCTTTTTTTATTTACATGAATCACTATTGCAACATCAAGTTTTTCTTCTTCAATATTTTTCCATGTTAAATCATTTCTTTTTTCATATTCTATATGTGTCTTTATTTTAGAGATAGTTTCTTTTTTTCCAAAATAATAAGATTTAACCTCCAATAGTAATCCAAAAGATTTTGAATCTTTCAATATATAATAATCTTCACTGCAATTTTTACGATTATGTTTAGTTTTCATTTTCTTTAGGTTGATTTTTTAATAGAATAATTGAGGAAATTGGGCCAAGAGTGAATAATACAAGCATTTGGATTGCTCTTCCAAGTAAAGCCACAGATAGAGATTGAACAGGAGTTATTCCAATTGTTAATGCTGAGAAAACGGTTACCACTTCAGATATTCCAAGTCCTGCAGGGGTTATGGCTATGAGGATTGCTAAAGATCCTATTGCAGTTAAAAATAGGCATTTGATGAAACTTATTTCTATTCCAAATACTAGGAATTGGAGATAAAGCATAAAAGCTCCAAGCATTAACTGAAAGAAAGAGATAAGAGCTATTGTTAGGATGACTTTTCTATTATTTTTGATTAAATGCCATCCGTTTATTACTTTGATGAATCTGTTTAGGAAATCGCTTTTTACTGGTTTGAGTTTGGGAGAAAGGGTAACAATCAATAATATTGGGAAGAAAACTCCAGAAAAGATTAGGAATAAAATCCAACTAAAAATTTCAGTTTGAAGATAGATTAGGATAGTGCTAATTATTCCAATTAGACTTGCAATTAAGAAAGTTATTAGGTACATTCCTGCAAGAGATGCTAGGAAATCAGTGTAAGTGAAATTATGTTTTTTCTTTAGATAGATTGCTCTAGTAACTGCCCCTCCCCTAAAAGGAGTAATTAGATTGTATAATCCTGTAACGATTGAAAGATAAAACGCTTCGCCAGATTTGAGATAAACTCTTAATGGTTTGAGGAGATTTTTTGTGATAATTGA
>CAZJDG010000032.1:0-8952 GCA_964544725.1 Candidatus Woesearchaeota archaeon
AAATGATTTTTTCATGGATTCTTACAATTCCAATAGTTATTTTAATGTTTTCTGAAAGGTTATTCTCCTTAAATATAGTTTCTGAAGAGATGATTATTTACTTAACTCTTGGATTAGCCTTTCCCGTTGTTTTTATTATAGGGTGGAAAACAATTGTCGGAGGATTCAAGGGACTTAGACATCTTTATTTTAATATGGATTTATTAATTGCATTGGGAACAATAATTGCGTATTCTACAGGTATTTTGATATTCTTTTTACCTATAAAAGATTATTCTGGAGTTTCTGCAATGATTATGGCCATTTTCATAACAGGAAAATACATAGAATCTAGAGCTAGAGGAAAAGCGGGAGAAGAAATAAAAAAACTTCTTGAACTTGGCGCAAAGAGTGCAATCGTCTTGAGGAGAAATAGGGAGCAAGAAGTTGATATCTCAGAAATCCAGATTGAGGATATTATGGTGATAAAACCTGGAGAAAAAATTCCCACAGATGGGATAGTGATCAAAGGAGAAAGTGCTGTAGATGAAAGCATGGTTACTGGAGAATCGATACCTGTTGAGAAAATTAAGGGGAAAAATGTTATAGGCTCAACAATAAATCAAGATGGAATTCTTTATATCAAGGCAACAAAAATCGGAAAAGATACTTTTTTGTCACATATAATAAAACTAGTCCAAGAAGCCCAAGGTTCTAAAATCCCAATACAAGAATTTGCAGACAAAATAACGAATATTTTTGTTCCTGTTGTTTTAGTTATAACTGTCCTAACATTTTTAGGATGGCTTTATCTCACTAATTTAGCTTCAGCGCTTGCGGCTTCAATTTCAGTTTTAGTTATTGCATGCCCATGCGCATTAGGTTTAGCAACACCGACAGCTTTGATGGTTGGTTCAGGAATAGGTGCAAAAAATGGAATTTTAATTCGAAGAGGGGAAGCAATACAAACTATGAAAGAAATAAGGACAATTGTATTTGACAAGACTGGAACAATAACAAAAGGAAAACCAGAATTAATGGAGATTTACTCAGAAGTTAAAGAAAATTATCTGCTTGAAATTGCAGCAAGCATAGAAAAGTTAAGTGAACATCCCTTATCAAAAGCAATTGTTGAAAAGGCCAATTTAAAAAAATACAAAAAAGTATCTAATTTTAAAATTCTTAGAGGAAGGGGCGTTGAAGGAAAAATTGGAACAAAGAATATAGTCATAGGAAATTCCTCCCTTATGAACCTGAAAAAAATTTCACTAAAGAATTTCGAAAATAAAATTCTCGAATTTGAAAACAAAGGTTATACTACTTTAATTGTCTCAGAAAATGAAAAAGTCATTGGAATAATGGGAGTTGCAGATTCCATAAAAGAAGAATCTATTTCGGTAATAACTGAGTTAAACAAAGCAGGGTATAAAATTGTTATGATAACAGGGGATAATGAAATAACTGCAAAAGCAATCGGCAATCAAGTAGGCATCAAAGAAGTTATCGCCAATGTTCTTCCAGACGAGAAATCAAAAATAGTTCAGAAATTGAAAGAGGAAGGAATGGTCTCATTTGTGGGAGATGGTGTAAATGATGCTCCAGCACTCAAAGAAAGTAATGTGGGTATAGCAATAGGAACTGGAACAGATATTGCGATAGAAGCAGGAGATATTGTCCTTGCAAAAGGCTCTTTAACGGGAGTTATTCAAGCGATACGATTATCTAAAATGACATTTAGTAAAATAAAACAGAACTTGTTCTGGGCTTTTGCTTACAATACAATTGCAATCCCTGTAGCAATGGCTGGTTTCTTGCATCCAATTATTGCAGAGATCGCGATGGCTTTATCTTCAATAACTGTTGTGGGTAACGCGAATTTATTAAGGAGAAAGAAGATTTAATCCAAAAGATTATAAAATCCCCAATCTATGATAAAAAATGGAAAATAAAAAATTAGGATTGTTATTAATTGTAATAAGTATTTTAATCGGTGGAATTTTTATTTATTATACTAGTATTTTGTCCGAACAATCGAGAGAGATTGGATGCTTCGAAAAACCAGATTGCATCCCCTTAGAACGAGGATTGTCCATATCTCATTTTGCTATTGGCATTTTTTCATTCATGTTTGCACTAGGTTTTTATTTATTATTTTTTAACAAGACTGATGAGAAAATAATGAAGAGACTTGAAGATGAAAAAAATCAGAGGATAAATGATGAGAAATTTAATATAATTTTAATGGCGCTTGACTCTTATGAAAAAAAAGTATTAAAAGCAATTAAAGAGCAAGACGGAATAACTCAAAATACTTTAAGATTAAGAACAGATATGTCTAAAGCAAAATTGAGTTATGTTCTTCAAGAATTAGAAAAAAGAAATTTAATAAAACGTAATAAGAAAGGTAAGACACTTGAAGTCTGGTTAAAAATATAATTTTGCCTTTATGAACGTTAATTCCTGCAAATTTAAAGGAATTAGGCCATTTTTTGTCTATTGTTCACACCCTAATTTATATATAGCCTTTTTTCTGAGTTATAAAATGAAAAAAGAAATGATTGCGAGTGTGGTCTTAGTATTGATTGTGATAGTGGTTTTTTTTGTTTTCAATGGTTCAAATCCATCTGGAGAGATTGTGGGAAATTCTCAAACTGATGAGAAAATAAAAGAATTTGATATTATTGGAAAACAATGGCAATTTTCTCCAAGAAATATCGAAGTTAACAAGGGAGACACCGTAATTTTAAATGTTAAGAGTATAGATGTGGCTCACGGAATTGTAATCCCTGATTTAGGAATAAATGAATACATTGCCCCAGAACAAGAAATAAAAATAGAATTTATTGCAGATAGAGAAGGAACATTCTATTTTGCGTGTAGTGTTTCTTGCGGAATGGGACACTCTGGAATGAGGGGAGCATAATAGTAAATTGAAGAGATTTTATTATGATTGAAAGGAGGTTATTTAAGAAATGAGTGATAAAGAAAAAACAATTACAATAAAGAAAGATGATTTGTGGAAATATTCTACTTTTGTATTAATCGCAGTAGTTATCGTCGGAGGATTTTTCGTGTTTACTGGTGATAATTCAGGAGCAACGGGAAGTGCTGTTCAAGGACCGCCAACCCAGCCTTCAGCGGTTAGTGCTAGTGCAGACGATGATGCTTTTTTAGGAGAAGAAAATGCTCCAGTAACCATTATTGAGTTCTCTGATTACCAATGTCCATTCTGCGGAAGGTTCTGGAGTCAAACGTTGCCGTTGTTAAAATCAGAATATATTGACACAGGAAAAGTGAAATTTGTTTACAGGGATTTCCCATTAGATAGTATTCATCCTTTTGCAACACCTGCCGCAATAGCTGCTGAATGTGTTAGAGAGACTGCAGGAGGAAGTGATGAGGTTTATTTTGAATATCATGACAAAATATTTGCAGGCCAACAGAGTTTAAGCAATGATAACTTGAAAGCATGGGCTCAAGAAATGGGATATGATATTGGATCTTGCTTAGATTCGCAAAAGTATTTAGATGAAGTGCGAAAAGATCTATCTGATGCACAAGCTGCAGGAGGAAGGGGAACCCCTTATTTTGTGATTAATGGTAAGCCCTTAAGCGGAGCACAGCCATTCAGTGTATTCCAACAAATCATAGAATCAGAGTTAGCTTAAATTTATATATTATATTTTTTTAATTTTTTTATTCTAAGATAAAAAAGAAATAAAGATGGAAGAAGAAATATTCAAATGTGAAAGCTGTGAAAGGGATTTCAAAAGTGAAGATGCCCTAAGAATGCACAACTCAAGTAAACATTCTCAAAGCTTAGAGAAAGAAAAAGTAGCAAAGGTCAGTCCAAGTAAAATAAAAAATTGGTTAATTCTTGCAGTGATTTTAGGTTTAATTTTTTATGGGATTTTTTTCACCTTTTCTAGCATAAAAGTTTTGCCCCCCACAGATATGCAGGGACATGTCGAATCTTCACCATTATCCCATGTTTTAAAAGAACCAATGTCAATTCAGATACAAAAACATATGTTAGAACATGTTGATGGAGAAGAAGGAGGAAGAGGAGGAGTAATAATAAATTATAATTGTAAAGATTATAGTTGTGAGGATGGTTTAATTGAGAATTTAGAGAGTTTTGCATCTTATTACGATTATGTCTATGTTGCCCCATTCAAAAATATGGATGCAAAAATTGTCTTGACAAGACTTAATCAAATTGAAATTTTAGAAGAATATGATGAAAATAAAATTCATATTTTTATTTCTGGAAGAGTCCCATTAGATGAAGAACTAGAAATATCTTCTTCCCTAAATAATGAACAAGATCAAATTGAAGAGGAATTAATTCAAACAAATATTAAAGAATTTAACATGACTGCAAAACAATGGCAATTTTCTCCAGATACAATAGAGGTTAATGAAGGAGATACAGTAATATTAAATATTAAAAGCATAGATGTAACTCATGGTTTTGCCCTTCCCAATTTTGGTGTGGACGAAAGACTTAGTCCTGGAAACGAAGTAAAAATTGAATTTCTCGCAAACAAAGAAGGGACATTCTATTTTGCATGTAATGTTTCTTGTGGTGTTGGGCATGGGGGAATGAATGGTAAGATAATAGTAAATTAAAATTTTTTTAAATAGAAAAGATAAGTATGAATAATATTATTAAGGGTTCTCAATGATAATAATTTAAATTTTTAATTTCATTTATTAAAGTTTTTAAAGAAAGACTCCCCATATAATTACAAATGAAATTCAGCCATAAAGAAAAAAAAGATTTATTCAATGCAGGATTAATGCTTTCTTTGGCATTTGCCATCCTTTTATCAGGAGGCTTTGGCTTATTCTTCAGTTTTAATTTAAATTTCCTAATTATTTTTACAGTAGCACTTTTTACAGCAGGCCTTGGATTTCTTCTGCATGAATTAATGCATAAATACATTGCACAAAGTTATGGTTTATTTGCAGAATTTAAAGCATTTTATAAAATGTTATGGCTTGCAATAGCTTTTTCTCTATTTGGATTTATTATTGCAGCTCCAGGAGCAGTAATGATTTCCGGAAATGTCACAAAAGAAAGAAACGGAAAAATATCTCTTGCAGGACCAATGACAAATATTGTTCTAGCTTTAGTTTTTTTAGTTTTTATTTTGATCTTTAAAACTGAAGGTATTTTAGGATACTTTTTTAGCTTTGGATTAACAATAAATTCCTTACTTGCCCTATTTAATATGATTCCTATGATGCCTTTTGACGGGGCCAAAGTTATTAAATGGAATAAAAGCATTTATTTTACAACAACATTATTCGCTGTAGGATTGTTCATTGTTAGTTTTTTGGTTTGATGATAAGTTAATTTTCTCTAATTTCCACACCCATCTCAATCATCTTCCCCCTAACAATCCCTCTCAACTCTTTCCGATTGGCCTTAATCTTTTCACACCTCTTTTCTTCCAGAACTTTTTCGTCTTTTAGACCGTTAATTTTTTGATTTATCTCTCCCATCTCTAAAAACAATTCCTCCGTTTCGTCTTTCCCAATCTCTAATTTGTTTTTTATTATTTCTTCTCTATTATTCTTAATTTGATTTATTTTTTCTGAAATTGTTTCATTATTTAATTTGGATTCATTCAACAAAACCACGATACTCTCTCCATCGTCCTCCCTAAATCTCATTTGAAAATCGTCCCGATGAGCTTTTACAATATCCATTTGTTCCTTGAAAATATGGAAAAAATTAGTCAACACTTTAAAATCAATAGATTGCCTCAAATCAAGAATATTCTTTTCCAATTCCCCCTCAAGTAATTTAACTCTTTCCCCTATCTCCAAATTCCTCAAATAATTCCCACCCTCCTTAATTTTCTCGGCCTCCCATAAAATCTTTCCCCTTTCCCTTTCCCTTTCAGTTATCACGCCATCCAAAAAAATTATCCTCCCATCAACAACACCAAGATCCTTTTCAAGACCCTCAATCTCCTTTAAATTTAATCTAATAATAGAAATCCTATCAAAAGAATCCACAACATCCTTATTCTCATTAAACAACCTAATCAAATTCTCAGAAAAAACCCTCAGACTATCCTTTAAATCTGACATTTCCTTCCCAATCAAAAGCGTCGTTCTTTCATAACTCTTATATGAACTCCTATTAAAATCCAAGAAAACCTTATCAATATCCTTAATAAATTCATCAAGCCCCTCTTTTTTCAATCCCTCTAAACCCTCAACAAAGTCCCTTAAAGATTCAATATATTTCCTCCTACTTTCATTCACAATGGACTCAATCTTCCCCTCAACTTTCTTTTTACTAATATCAATTTCTTTCAAGGCATTTATTTTCCCTTCTAATTCATCAATAAAAACATCAATTTTCTTCTGAGTCAAAATAAAGACTTCTTTTTCACGAATTTCAAGTTCATTTCTTTTTCTTTCAACCCAATTCCCAATATCTGAAAAAGCAACTTTTTCCTTTTCTATCTCTGGCCCTTCAATCTTTATTTTTGGTATTTTCCTAAAGAAATCAAATATTCCCATAAATAAATATAAAACAATTAGCTTAAATATTTTCCCTACCTTTCTTAGGCGACGCGTACTTGTGACCCTTGGACTTTTGTTTACAATACAATCGCAATCCCTATCGCCATAACTGGTTTCTTAAGTCCAATATCGCAGAAATAGCAATGGCTCTGTCGTCCATCACTGTAGTTGGAAATGATAATTTGTTAAGAAAAAAATATAGTAAAGAGTTATAAAACCACAATTCTATTTCCTAAAATGGAAGAAAAAATATTTCCTTGCAAAGAGTGTGAAAGAGATTTCAAGAGCGAAGATGCTCTAAGAATGCACAACTCAAGTAAACATTCTCCAAACTTAGAGGCAGAAAAGGTAGCAAAGATCAGTCCAAGTAAAATAAAAAATTGGTTAATTCTTGCGGTGATTTTAGGTTTAATCTTTTATGGGATTTTCTGGGCAGTAGGGAATATGAATGGAAACACTGTTGTTAACGAAGAAGAATTAAATTTTGATGCTCCCACAAGTGAAATACATTGGCATCCAGTATTAACGATAAAAATCAATGATGAAATAATAGAAATTCCTTCAGATATTGGAATAACTAGTTCAGTACATTTTCCAACACATACTCATGAAGATTCAAATGTTGGAGTGCTCCATATGGAGAACGATCGCCCTACAAGAAAAACAGTGACTCTCGGATATTTCTTTGAAGTATGGAGGAAAACATTCAATAAAGATTGCATATTTGATTATTGTACTGATGAGGGGGAATTGAAAATGTATGTAAATGAAGTGAAAAATTTTGAGTTTGAAAAATATTTCATGCAAGACAATGATGAAATTTTAATAGAGTACAATTCATTTAATTAATATGGTAAAAGAAATCAAAAAAATAGGGAAAACTTTGTATAAATGCGAGGAATGTGGTTTTCTTTATGCGGGCAGAAACTGGGCAGAGAAATGCGAAAAATATTGCAAAGATAACAAGTCTTGTAATTTAGAAATTACTAAACACGCTGAACATTAATTATTTCTTTTCCCTTTCTTAGCCGAAGCGTATGGCAATCCAATGAATTTTAAGATTCTTCCTTCTGAGACGATGCCTATGTCAATGGCTTTTTGGTGTACTCACCTTTTCTTTCTCCACAATGCCTATGCATAATGGCGACTACTAAAAAATAGTTAGAAACATTTAAATACCAATTTTTCATAAAAAAGATTAGATACAACTGATAGTAATAAAGAGGAATAAACATACAAGATATGGTATGTAATTAAGATTTATGGAATGTCCGTATTGTTCAAACACAACATCTAAGGTGACTGATAAACGTAACTCGGAAAAAGATGTTAGGAGAAGAAGAGAGTGTTTGAAATGCCAGAAGAGATTCACGACGCATGAAAAAGTAGATAATATCAGCATATATATTATTAAAAAGGATAAAAACCGTGAAAAATATGAGAGAGAAAAATTAGAAAAAGGGGTCGAAAAAGCGTTTGAAAAGCGACCAATTTCTAAGGAAAAAATAGATAAAATGATTCATGAAATAGAGGAACAATTAAAAAAAAGAGGAAGAAGAGAGGTAAAGAGTTCTTTAATTGGAGAATTAATTATGAAAAAAATGAAAAAATTAGATAATGTTGCTTACATCAGATTTGCTTCAGTGTACAGAAATTTTCAAGACTTAAAAGATTTCAAAGAGGAATTAAAAGGATTAAATTAAATGGAAACAGAACTAAAACCAGAATTAAAAAATTTGACTCAGTTGAATTTGTCAGAGAACCAACTTAAAGTAATCAAAGACAAATATTTGAAAGGTTCTCCAACTGTTGAGCATTGGTTAAGAGGCGTTTGCCATAATATTGCTTTAGGAGATGTTTTACATTCTGATGCAGTCACTGAAGAAGAAATTTTTGAAGATGTAAGTTTCAAAAAAACAGAATATGACTCTAAAGGAAAGATTGCAAAATTATATTCTATTCATAAAGGAATCCTAGATCCTAAGGAAAGAACCCTTAACTTCAGAAGATTTTTAGAAAATCTAGAAGATTTAAATGCAAGAAATCCAGAAATTACATTACAAACAGAAGAAAAATTCTATGAACTTTTATCTTCTTTCAAATTCCTTCCAAACTCTCCAACTTTAATGAATGCTGGAAGAGACCTACAGCAATTAAGTGCTTGCTATGTTTTACCGGTTGAAGATTCAATTGAGGGAATATATTCTTCAGTAAAAAATATGGCCTTAATTCATCAGAGTGGTGGTGGAACTGGGTTCTCTTTTTCAAGACTTAGGCCTAGCGGAGATATAGTAAAATCAACTGCTGGAATCTCTTCAGGGCCTCTTTCTTTCATGCAAGTTTTTGATAAATCTACAGATGTTGTTAAGCAAGGAGGAACAAGGCGTGGTGCCAACATGGGAATCCTACACTACACCCATCCAGATA
>CAZJDG010000033.1:0-8885 GCA_964544725.1 Candidatus Woesearchaeota archaeon
ATTTTTTCCATCTATTACTTTCATTTGACATACCTCCTATGGTGAATGAATGAAATCTTTGATTTGCTTTCATTTTAAGATTTTGAGATCCTTTGCTTCAGGATTTTTTTTAATTTCATCAAGTATATTTGAATAACTTATTTTTACTTTTCCTAATTTTTCCATTGCAACTTTAGAAATATCAGATGCAACAATTTTTATTTTCTTATCAACCTCTCCTTTAGAAAGAACCTTACCAGGAATTAGAACAGTTTCCCCATCTTTTGATTCTTTATTTATTTGATCAAGATTTACTATAATTCTTCTTCTTCTTGGTCCTGAAATAATCTTAGCTATTTCAAACCAATTCTTATTTTTCTTAGATTTAATTACAGTTTCAACTATCTCTGAATTTGTTTTTCTTCTCAATTGTTTTTCAACTTTTGTCTTCGATTTCATTGTAAATTTGGATAGAATAAATCTATCCTGCTAACGCGATTAACTCGCAGGTTATAATTTTTCGAGATAAACTTCTTTTATAAAGTTATTGTTGGAAATTTTTTAAAAGGGGTTGTTTATGTCTTTTAGGGTAATAAGGGAAACTTGGTCCCCTTTATGCGGGAGAAAGGATTCGAACCTTCGTAAGCACTAAGCTAACAGATTTTGAGTCTGTCCCGTTTGACCACTCCGGCACTCCCGCATGTCGGGATGATGGACGAACCAAATGATATTGGTGACATCCGGCACTCCCGCAAGTATATACTATATTGGAAGAAAAATTGTATTTTAAAACCTTTATTATTTGCCTAATTGCTTTGAAACTGCACTCAAACTCTTTTTCAATTCATCGACAGCCTTCCCAAAAATTTCCTCAGGATTCAATTGTCCGAATGATTCTAAGGTAAGTATAAGCCCCTCTTTCTTGTTAACTTCGGCCTTTTTACCACGTTTCTCGGAGATACTTTCACAAACATCTTCTACTTGGTATTTTCCGTTATCTAAAATAATCACATTTGACCCTTTTTCAGAAATATTACTATTTGGGCACATTTTTTTAACTTCTTCAGCTAATCCCTTATCCATGATTATTTCATTTACATTTCTATAGAACATTAAACCAGGAGAGAACTTAGCATGTTCTGTTCCATTTCCTGAAACTGTTGTAGCATTGAATTCTAATTCTTGCCCTTTGTTCAAATAAGTTATTGGGATATTATCATAAACTGGTTCAATTTCTCCACCCAATTCATTAGAATAAACAAATCCTTCTTTTTTAGAGCTTAATTTTAACAAAGGATTTTTCTTAAGAGCTTTACTCATTTTCAAAGGAATTAATCCAATTCTATGTGAAACAGTTTCATCATACAAAGGAGAATCATTTTTGAAAATTTCAACTTCATCAACAGCAATTATTGGAATATGATTTAGGTATCTTCTAATAGCGTTAGCTAAACTTTCATCAATTACAGCCTCAAAAACTATTTGATTGTTGTTCTTTTCTATTAGTTTCATTATACTCTCCTTAAATCGGCCACGCTTGGACGATTTTTAAACTCTCCTCCCCCTTCTTCCACCCTTTTTCTTTGGGCCTCCTCTGGGAATACGTGTTGTATCCAAAATATTAAGTATTTTAAAACCTTCCCTTGTAAGACTTTTGATAATTGCATTGGCTCCTGGACCTGGAGCAGGATTTCTTGTCTTAGCTCTTATTCTCACATATAATGATCTAATATTCAATTCCTTTACGTTTTCAGAAATTCTTTTCGCAATGAACATAGCAATAGTGGGATTTGCCTTAAGTCTGTCGTGTTTTGTAACCATCCCTCCGGTAACTTTTGTTATTGTTTTTCCAGACATATCAGTAACATGTGCGATTGTATTATTAAATGAAGTATAGATGTTCAGGACCGCTTCAAATTCTTTTCTCTTCTTTTCTTTTTTAGGTTCAAGTTTTACTTCTTCTACATCCTCCTTTACTTCAGCAGTTTCTTCTTCCTTTGAAACTTCAACAACTTCTTCAATTTTCTCTTCTTTCACTTTCTTAGTTTTTTCTTCACTCATTTTGTTCTTCCTCTGATTTTACTTCTTCTACATCCTTCTTTACTTCAGCAGTTTCTTCTTCCTTTGGAACTTCAGCAACTTCTTCAATTTTCTCTTCTTTCTTTTTTGGAGCATCTTTTTTTACCTTAAGGGTAATTTGATCTTCAAGTTCTGATGGAACGACATAAGATGGACTGTCAACTAATTTTTTACCAACTAAAACTTTCTTATGGGTAATTAATTGTCTAGCACCTTTTGGGGTACTCGCGATACCTTTTGAAACTAAAACTGTTTGAAGTCTTCTTTTCAAATAATCTTCTTTAGTTAATGAAAGAATATCTGAAATTGAATTAACTTTGAACCCTTTTTTTCTTAATCTATCGTATAGGGCTTGCTGTTCTTCTACATCTGCAGAAATTAATTTTTTAGCCTTTTCCCTTATAGACTTAATTTCAGAATCTGATTTCCAAATTTCTTTTTTATTTTTCAACCCAAATTTTTCTTTGATTTCTGCTTCTTCAACAATTCGGGCTTTATCGAATGGTCGTTTTGGTCTAGAATAGCTTTTGTGTTTTTTCTTCATCTTTATTTCTTAATTTTCTTTTTAATTCCAACACCCCTCATTCTATTCTTTCTGAAATTTCCTTTAGTTCTTTGCCCTCTAGTAGGAAGATTACTCAAATGCCTTAATCCTCTGTAACTTTTTATTCCCTTTAGTCTCTTAATGTCAAAATCTTTTCTTAAATCTAAATCATTCCCAGTAAGGTGTTTGTTTTCTCCTTTCTCAAAATCAAATCTCCTATTCAAAAGACTTACAGGAATTTTTGGATTTTTTAAAAATTCAATTATAATTTTAATATCATCTTCTCTTAAAGATCCAATTTTCTTTTCTCTTTCAAATCCTAAAGATTTACAAATCGCATTAGATATAGCCCAAGATATCCCCTTTATTTTTGTTAATCCGGGATAAATCTTCATATTCCCTTCTATATCTTTAGACATAATTCTTACTATTCTTTCTTCGTCTTTCATTTTTTGTATTTCTTGTTCTGCCATTTTATTTTGTGAATAAATTATACCTTTCGAACTCAGTTAATTCCTTAAAAATCCTTTTTTCAACTGCCTTTTCTGGGAAAGGGAGGCTTGGGATCCTTTTCTTTATATCTTCGAAAGAAACAAATTCCTTTATATTTCTTTGCTCTACTATATCCTTAGTATATTTTTTACCCAATCCTGGAAGCAACTCAATTTGATGAACTCTTTTGTTCACTGCTTCTGCTTTATTAAAGAAGTCAACAAACTCCTCTTCCCTTCTTTGAACTACCTCTGCTATGAACTTTTCTAGGTGATCTTTTGCTTGTTCAGTCAATTTTTCTCTAGGCAATCTCCCCAGGATGTAATATATCTCTTCTCGCTTACCTTCTCCAATATATACTTTTTGTTCAGGTTCTAAATGAATGCCTCGTCTAGGAACTAGTTCTAGTAAGATTAGGTTTTCTTCCCCTATAGCTTGTGCTATTGGAATCATTTTTCCTTCCAATGGGTAACCATGAGGTAAATAATCTAAGACTATTGCGTGTTCTTCTTTTTTCATTTTCTTTATTTGAATTCTTTAATTGTGTCAAGTATTTGTTTTGATTCATCTTCATTCAAGCTTACTCCCATAAAAATTTTATTCAGGTCTTCTTGATTTTCTGGAATCAAGTCTATAATTTTTGAGATATGTTCCGGTTTAATTTTCATTAATTCAAGTCCCTCTAATTTGCTCCTTAATTCTTTTGCTTTCTCTGGAGTAAATTTTGTAAACTTATTTATGAATTGTACAATATTAGATTCTTTGTCTTTTGTATACTCAAGCACTTCTGCCATGCTTAAAGCTTGATTATCTCTTATCATTTTTCTCCGAATGCTTTATTTCTCTTAAATGTATTGGTTCAATTAAAAATCTTTTTTCCTTATTCTGATCTTTAATCTTAACAAAATATGATTTTCCTCGTTTTGACTCAATTACTCCAGTTCTTCCTTGTAATCTTTCTGGAAAATTTGAAGGAATTGACAATTCTTTAACAACTGCTACACTATCTCCTTCGTTAAATTTTCTGAAAAATCTAGTAAATGAGATTTTTCCTTTTTCTCTAGCTTTTTTTGCTTTAACCATGTTTTATTCACAAAAATTCCATTTAAAAAGCTATCTCAAATAAGAAATCTTTATAAATCACCTTTCTGCCTTTATATTATGATAATCCCAGTTAGATGCTTCTCATGTGGTAAGCCAATTGCTCATTTATGGGAAGAATACAAACAAAAAATCGCTGAAGGAGAAAATTCTAAGAAATTACTAGACGAATTAGGGCTGGATAGATACTGTTGCAGAGCGGTCTTTTTGGGACATACAGATCTAATTGAATTAGTTTCTAAATTCAAGAAAGCTTAGTTATTTTATTTTCCACTTACTTTTGTTCTCACATTTATTACAAATTATTTTTACGAATCCATTTTTTACAACAATACTTGGCTTTTTGTAAGGATTTAGACATTTTTTACAAAAGGTTTTTCTTTTTTGACCAAGTTTTATGTTTTTACTTTTTGCCAATGCCTGAATTTTCTTAACTTCTTTTGGAGTTTTGCTACTAATTTCAGAAAAAAATTCTTCAATTTCTTGGCTTGCCTCAGTCTTTGAAACTTTTTTCATTAATCAAAAAAGAATTAATCTTTTATAAAAATATAGAAGAAGACAGTTTGATGATTTCGCTTCTGTTCGGAAACTAACGTCATCAACGTAGGAAGCTTAACTTCTGTGTTCGGAAAGGGAACAGGTGTTTCCAACCTACTATGACCGTCTTCAAAACATTATCACCGATAGCATTTTTAAACCTTTCTTCTTCTATTTTAAGGGAAAGTTTGATAAAGACAAATTAAAAGGAAGGTTAAGCAAAGAAAACATTAGGTTGTCCCTCTCCCTTCTTGGGCGATGCGTATGCCTAATCGCGCGGAAATGCCGGAGTGGTCAAACGGGCTGGATTAAGGCTTCAGTAGCTTAGTGCTTACGAAGGTTCGAATCCTTCTTTCCGCATGCACTCGTAACTCAGCTGGATAGAGTGCCACCCTCCTACGGAAAACTTTAGTTTTACGTTCAAGGAACTTGTTTCCGAAGAAAGGTGGAAGTCGTAGGTTCGAATCCTACCGAGTGCGTTCCAAAAATTTATATAGATTATTAAATTTTATTCAAAAGGAGTAAAAAATGGATTGTAAAAAATGTGGTAAGGCAACCTGCAAAAAATGCGGTAAATGTGGTTGCAAACCTTCTTGTAAATGCAAATAAATCGTTTACAGTAAACTTTATTAAACAGAATTCTGCTATTCTATTAGTCATAAGCGCTGGTAGTTTAGAGGCAGAATAGTTGGCTTCCAACCAATTGACTCGGGTTCGATTCCCGGCCGGCGCATTTTATAATATGGAAAAAGAGTTAATTTTTAGAAAAGTAGAGAGATTTCATGATAAATCTTACAAACATCTACTTTTAATTCCGTTAGCAATCTTAGTTCTATCTCTATTTTATTTAGCAATTTTTTATTCTAATACTGGGGATTTTGTTCATAAAGATATTTCTTTGACTGGGGGAACTTTAGTAACTATTTATGAAAATATAGATTCGAATAAACTAAAATCAGATCTCTCAGATAGTTTTGAAGAAATAAATACAAGAGAAGTTTATGATTTGCTAACTAGAGAGAAAAAAGCAATAATAATTGAAACTAAGAGTGAAGGGGAAGAAGTAAAGGAAATTTTAGAAGAATATTTGGGTTACGAACTAAATGAACAAAACAGTAGCTTTGAGTTCACAGGATCTGCATTAAGTGAGAACTTTTATAGGCAATTAATTCTTGCAATATTTTTTGCCTTTATTTTTATGGCATTAGTAGTATTTATTATTTTCAGAAAAATAGTTCCTTCTGTTGCAGTAATAATTTCGGCGTTTGCAGATATTGTTATGACTTTAGCATTAGTAGATGTCTTAGGAATAAAAATGTCAAGTGCAGGAATTGTTGCCTTTTTAATGTTGATTGGATATAGTGTGGATACAGATATTCTTCTTACAAATAGGGTTTTAAAATCTCATCAAGGAAGTCTAAATGAAAGAATACTTGGCGCTTTTAAAACAGGGATGACTATGACTATGACTTCTTTCTTGGCAGTATTAATTGCTCTGATAATCTCCCTATCTTTTTCAGTTGTCTTAACCCAAATTTTTACAGTTTTAGTAATTGGACTTGGTTTTGATATGCTCAACACTTGGATAACAAATGTTTCCTTACTTAAATGGTACGTGAAAAAAAATGAAAATTAATTTCACTTGGAAAATTTGGCTTTTGATTATAGTCTTAGCCCTCTCAGTTCTTTCAATTCTTTCTGGAAGCTCAAACTCGCTATTTCAAAAAGGAGTTTTAGTAACAAGCGTAGAATTTAATTCGACAGCTTTTGATCAAGGATTCAAAGATGGTCAAATTATTACTGAAGTCGATGGGATAAAAATAGAAAATTTGAATGATTTTGCAAATTCCCTCCAAGGAAAATTTGATTCAAACAAGAGTGTAAAAACTATCTTTAAAACTAAGGACTCTCAAGTAATCTTTTTCTCAGACAACCCTCCAGAGATTACTATTTCAGAAATTCAAAAAACAGCAATAAAATTAGGATTAGATTTATCCGGTGGAGCTAGGGCACTTGTAAAAGCACAGGAATTAAAACTTTCCTCAGATCAAGCAGATGATTTAGCAGATGTTATAAAAAATAGATTAAATGTTTATGGTATTGAGGACATCCAAGTTACCCCTATCTCAGATTTAAATGGGGAATTTTATATCAAAATTGAAGTTGCAGGAGCAACCCCTAAAGACTTGAGAGAATTAATTTCCCAACAAGGAAAATTTGAAGCAAAAATAGGCAATGAAACCGTTTTTGTGGGGGGAGACAAAGATATTACCTCTGTTTCTAGATCTGGACAAGACGCTTTAGTTGAAACCTGCCAAGCTTCTCAGGGAGGATATTTCTGTAATTTCAGATTTACAATTTTCTTAAGCCAAGATGCTGCAAAAAGACACGCAAGTCTAACTGAAAATTTAGAAGTTAACCAATCCACTGGAGGGCCCTCTGATGGAGGGGGATATCTCTCAGAAAGATTAGATCTTTTAGTAGATGATATTCTTGTAGACAGCTTACTTATTAGTGAAGGGCTTAAAGGAAGAGTCACAACTCAAATTTCTATTTCAGGATCTGGAACTGGGCAAACAGAGGATGAAGCTTATGATAATACAATAAGTGAAATGAATAAATTACAAACAATCCTAATTACAGGAAGTCTCCCCTATAAATTAGAAATTGTAAAATTAGATACTTTATCTCCTGTCTTTGGAAAAGAATTCATAAGTTCAATTTTGATTGCAGGATTCTCCGCTCTCTTAGTCGTTTTCCTAGTAATCCTTGTTAGATATAGGAGTTTCAAATATTCCACTGCATTGGTCTTCACAAGTATTTCAGAAGTGGTGATTATTTTGGGAATTGCCTCACTAATAAACTGGAACTTAGATCTCCCAAGTATTGCAGGAATTTTAGCTACAATCGGAACAGGGATAGACCAGCAAATTATTGTGTTGGATGAAGCTAGGTCTAAATTTTCAAGCGTAAAACAAAGATTAAGGAGGGCATTCACAATTATTCTCGGAGCATACTTTACAGCAGTGGTTGCTTTGATTCCTCTTTATTGGGCGGCTGCAGGATTCTTTAAGGGATTCGCAATTACCACTTTGATTGGGATTACTGCAGGAATTTTAATTACTCGTCCTGCTTTTACAGACATTATAAGAAAAATTGAAGAATGAAACTTCATAATATTTAAAAAATCTATTTGAACTCAGTCAACATGAAAAAAGCATTAATTACTGGGATTACTGGACAAGATGGAAGTTATTTAGCAGAATTTCTTCTTAAAAAAGGATACACAGTTGTAGGAATATATAGGAGAACTAGCAATGATAATGCTTTTGATAGGATTACTCATTTGATGGGGAAGTTAAAACTTGTTTGCGGAGATTTAACTGATTTTTGTTCATTAGAACGTATAATCAAAGAAGAGAAACCGGATGAAATTTATAATCTTGCAGCACAGTCACAAGTTAGACATTCATTTGATCAACCTCACTTAACCAATGAAGTTAATTGGCTGGGGGTTATGAGGTTGTTGGATTTAGTTAGAAAAGAAGTTCCTCATGCCAAATTCTATCAAGCTTCAACAAGTGAAATGTTTGGAGATAGTTTAAAAGTTCCTGCAGATGAAAACACTCTTTTTAATCCTGTAAGTCCATACGCAATTTCAAAGGTAAAAGCACACAAGTATATAGGTGAAGAAAGAAAAAATGGATTATTTACCTGTGCAGGAATTTTATTTAATCATGAATCTCCAGTAAGAGGGATAGAATTTGTAACTAGAAAAATCTCAGATGGATTAGCCAGAGTAAAATTAGGGTTACCTCAAAGAAATGGGAAATTTCACCTTGAGTTGGGTAATTTAGATGCTAAAAGGGACTGGGGATATGCTGGAGATTATGTTAAAGCTATGTGGTTAATATTACAACAAGAAGAACCTGGAGATTATATTATTTCTACAGGGGAAGCCCATTCAATTAGAGATTTTATTGAAGAGACTTGTAAAAATCTTAATCTTAACTTAGAGTGGATAGGAGAAGGAGTAGATGAAAAAGCATATGATCTCAATGGAAATAAAGTGATATCCATAAATGAAAAATTTTTCAGACCTGCAGAAATTAATTTTTTGGAAGGAAATTCTGCTAAGGCAGAAAGAGTTCTT
>CAZJDG010000034.1:0-3019 GCA_964544725.1 Candidatus Woesearchaeota archaeon
AAACGCCCAGAGCAGGAATTGAACCTGCGCACCCCGAAGGGTCCGGATTAGCAATATAATATAAATTTTTTATATGATATTATCTTTTGTCATAATCTATAAAAACTTCTTTAGTTTTTTTAAGATATGGTCTCTTTTGCAACAGCTAAACTCCCTGTTCCAGAATCATGGGATGAATTTGAAGACATTGTTTCAGATATAATTCAGATTGCTTGGAAAGATCCTTTTTCTATTCGTAATGGGAGATTAGGTCAAAGACAAGATGGAGTTGATATTTATGGGAAACCTCATTATCTGAATGGAAAGTATGCAGGAGTTCAATGTAAAAATAAAGAAATATCAAAAAAGGAAGTAGAAGAAGAAATAATCAAAGCTGAAAAATTCAAACCTTCTTTAGAAGAATATATCATAGCAACTACTTCAAAACGAGATTCTTCAATCCAAGAAGATGTAAGATTAATTGATGAAGAACGAACAAGTGAGAAAAAGTTTTCAGTAAGGGTTCTATTCTGGGAAGATATTTGTTTAAAGTTAGCAGAGAGTGAAGAATTGATGATAAAACATTTTCCTCAGTTTATGAATAGAACATCTTCCATAGAAAGAATAAAAAGAAAAATAATGGAGTCTAAAGTTGATGACTGGATTATTAGTGAAGACCAAAAAACATATACTTACAAAAGTGACACAAATTTATTTCTACAAGCTGAGTCATCAGAATCATTAGAAACCTTTGGAGAACCATGGGTAAGGGGTTTTCCAGACCCAAATGCTTATCCCAAACATTATTTAGTGTTTTATGGAAACTCAAAAATAGACAAATTGTGGGCTGTAGATGTAGATGGTGGTCGTTGCACTATCCCTTATCCAAAAAATGCAAACGATTTAACTATTACTCGCTACCAGTATAAATTAGGGGAAATAATTAATGGACTTATTTACGGAAGAACCGGATTATTTAATACATTTGATGACTTTTTGAGAAGAGCCAAGATAAAAGTTCTTGAAAAGTAAAAAAATTTATATATTGAGCTAATCTAAGAATTATATGGCTGAAGAAAATAATAAATCAGAAGAAATCAAAAAGGCATTAAGCTTAGGCTCAGTTGAGAAGAAAGCCTTTATCCCAGAATCCATGGCAAAACCAAATGAATCCGATGCACCTATTGTTACAGATAGGGGAGCAGACTCTCCAGATGAATTACCTAATGAATAGAATTGAGAAAATAAATTCCTAAAACTTCTTGATAGTTAAAATAAATTGATTTCCACTTTAATTTTTTATTTTTATTGGGCAATATTTTTTGTATGTCATTCTTTGAGTCTCTTCTCAATATGATATAGTATTTATCTTTAATTTCAAGTACTCCTTTGAATTTGTCTCCATTCTTTAATTCTATGAGTACCCACCCATAATCTTGCTTTTCTTTTTTATTATAATATTTTTTACTTATAAAAAATAAAACATAAGATAATAATAAAAGCCCATACAAATAATTTAAATAAAAATTTATTTTAAAAAATGATTGTATAAGGAAGGATGCTAAAACTATTATCCCTCCTAATGTAAAAATAAATATTCCTAATTCCCATTTTTCTGGGAAATTATCAAATTTGGTTTTTCTGTGGAACAAGTAAAGAATTATATAAGGAATTCCTAATAAAATCAAAATATGTAAAAGAGTAATCTCTGTAAATTTTACATCTAAAAAACTTGAGTCTATCATTGCAAAATTAATGGAGAATCATTTTTTTAAGGATTATTGCGTTGCGTTTTTTAGAGATATATAATAAGAAGATAAACGCTCAGAGCATGAAGAGAACTTTTTGTTAAATTATTTTGGGATTAAGCTTTTTAAAATCTGCTAAAGTACCTTCTACAAATAATATAGTGGAAATATTTCTTTTATTTATTTTCTAAATAGTATCTTCCTAATCAGAAACTTAAAACAGGCTTGAATAATTCGGCTCAAAAAATCTCAAGAATAAACAAACTTAAAAACCTCACCAGAATGAATAGCTACAATATCCCCGTTCTTGTTCTCATTAACACCAAAATTATCAACTGCAACAGTATTCTTTGCAAAATTTGATTTCACAGGATTGTCCAGAGGCCAGATGTCATAATAGTTTATCCCTGATACAAGCAATGCATTCTCTTTTGAGATATATTCGATGTCTGGAATAGTTACTGCATCATTCCTAAGAACATTTGTTATAAATATCGTTGGATTCCCGTCAACAATCTTGTAGATTACCTTTTGGCCGCGTTCCAGAAAATAGATGTTGCCTTCTTTGTCCACAGTAGCCTTTGGTATTGTGCCTTTTACAATAATGTCATTTAACTCAACTACTTTCACCTTAGACTCTGGCTCATCTAAAGGGATCCTCCATATCTCTGCAGAGTTCGCATCAGGATCTCCAATGACGGCCACCATTGCATTATTTTTTGAATCAAAGCTTAGGCTCGTGACAACGTTATCAAATGCAGAAAGAACTTCCCCATTGCTTATTTTTATAATCCTGCCCTGGCTTGTGCCAGCATATATATCCCCGCCAGCAAGCTCAAGGACCTGGCAATGGCCATCAATGTCAGCATATTTACTAAAGCCGGAACTATCTACTTTTTGGATGCCATCAAGATAGTTGCCATCGCATACCAATACAGTTCCATCTTCTGTCTCAGAAATAGTAAAAGCATTTGCATATTGGGTTAGATGCTCTGCTTGTTTAGTATATGGGCTGTAAGCAATTATGTTTGCGCCCACATCATTTGCCTGTAAAAATGCAGAATGGCTGTCAGACCATAATATTTTTCCTGCGCCTGCTATTGAATCCACTATCTTATTGAATGAACCTGCTTCATATTTAAACAAGCCATTTGGGCCTGGAAATGAATAAAGATCATTTTTTGAGTCAAATGCAATACTAATCGGTTCATAAGTTCCTGGGATGCCAACACCACTTGCAATAATTTTCTTGGAATTATCTGTTAAATCTAGTTCACTAATTGTTCCTGCAA
>CAZJDG010000034.1:3029-8376 GCA_964544725.1 Candidatus Woesearchaeota archaeon
TCCTGCAAATGTTTCTGAATAATATAATTTATTATTGGCTTCGTCTAATGCCATCTGGTAACATCCTTCAATATCTTCAGCAACAGTTTCAATTAAGCCACCATCTGCATCATAATGATAAATACTCCCCATATAAGAACATCCGTAAAATGTATCATCCTCTTCATTGATTTCAATTACTCCAATAGGCTCCATTATTTGGTTTATCATCTCAAGCTTCCCATCTGAATAAGCATATAAACTATCCTCAAGAATAAGTAATCTATCTTTGCCTTGCTGGTATGCAAAGGCACGGGTCATAGGCAGATTACTAACATCTAAATATTCTGAAAATTTCCCATCTTTAGAAACTTTCAAAATCTTATTATTGCCTTTAGTCAGAACAAGTATGTTGCCAGCGCCATCTTTGATTATGCCTACACTATATATAATGTCGTGTTGATATATTTTTTCCTGATCCCAGCCTTGCCTAAGATTTCTTACTGGCTTATGGACAACATTAGCTGCAGCAGGTCCCAGTCCTATAATTCCTAATTTCTCTTCTCCCATTAATTCTATGCATTTTTCACACATCTCTTTGCCTTTTATATCAGATATAACACTGCAACCTTCTGATGGCCAAGATTCTCTCTCACACATTTCTTGCAAGTTAGGTTTGGATGGTCCTACCAAGAAAAAAATAGCAATTCCCAATATTACAACACTTACAATTATTCCAATTATCAAACTCTTTTTCATTTTTTAATTTTAAGTATCAAAGGATAATCCCTCACAATTAAATTTTCAATTTTATTTTCATTAACTGTTATTGGTTGCATATAACCATTTAAGACATCAATAGCTATTACTTCTTGAACTACAATCCCTGTAATAATTAAATCAACATCTACTCCAGCATCCTTATCAACAGCAATACCATCTGTCCAAAGTGCTATTAAATTATCGCCATTTGATAAAGAAAAAGTATAACTTTTTATGTTTGTTGCTTCACTTTCTATTTCTATTGGCAGTTCTATTGGATTTGCTCCTGCCATGATTGTGCCGATATTAGGCATTATATCTAATAAGCTGGATGCTCTGATGAGGACACCAACAGTTAAGTTGAGGCCACGATGCATAATGATTGCCCTGGAATAATATTTTCCAGCCACACTTTCACTGACAAATCCTTCAGTCTCTTCTTCTGTTTGATATGTTTTCCATGATATCTCATCAGCAAAGTATTCTCCTTTGAACCCGTTGGAGGTTGCGAATTCTTTTATCTCTTCTACCATTTGAGGGTAGTTTTGATAGTATGCATTATCTGGTCTATTGTAATAAAAGGGATGCCATGAAATTGCATCTATCATCGGCGCTAGGTCAGGCCCAAGGAATCCCTTTATATAATCAGTATCAAGACTATAACTTGCATTCCATTCACCTTCTGATGCCCAGTCTCCTGCTAAAGCTCCTATGACAATCTTTGCCTCTGGATACTCTTCTCGAATAACTGGTATTACATGCTTAATAAGATTGAGATAGTCGTCCATCTGATCCCCTCTTGGTTCATTCCAAATCTCATAATATTCAATCCGGTCCTTAAAGTGATTCACCATAAAACGTACATAGTTAGAGTAGCGTTCTAGTTCCTCATTATTTCTAAATCTTGATACATCTTGATGACCTTCCTCGTTCCCAACATTTAAACTGAGAACAATAGTAATACCATTATTAGCATAGTCAGAGATCATCTCATCAACACTAGGATGTAATGCAGAATATGTTTTTCCTAAGTACTTTTTATCACTCGTAATTCCTTTTTTAGGGTCAATCAAATATTCTCCTGGTTCTACCTCAACATTCTGCCAATCTAAAACATCACCAACCCAGTCATCATGTGATATACGTATCCATTTGAATCCTAGTGAGTACACTAATTCTGGGTTATCTCCATAGCTATCTAATTTGTAGGGGGTAGTAACTGGGGCATCCTCACGATAATATGTCCCAAGGCCAGCACTTATACGATTGTCTTCAAGTTCTTCTGATGTTTTAGTTTGAAATTGAGTTATTGTTTGTGCATTTCCTGTCTGAAACCATTTTTCATCTTCTACAACAAACTTCTCCCCACTAAAATAAAAATATCCAACTACACTTAAAATAATTACTATTCCCACAGTTCCAATTATCACCCACTTTTTCATAAATAATAAAACAAAAGAATACTTAAATAATTATTGAATTTTTAGAACATTACTCAAGTTCAGGAGGTTTTGATTAAGTTCCAAACAATCTTTTAAACCAATTATCAAACTCTTTTTCATAAATCAATAAAAAAATATCATTTAATAAATTTATGGATAAATTGATTCTTGCACTAGTACATAACAATTTTCTTTTATAAAACTATCAGTTACCTTTTCACATAAGGTGACATCGTTAGTGTACATTGCAACATTAGTATAACAATCGTTCTTTCTAAGAGGGTTAATTATTTTTTTACATAGGGTAACATCTTTAGTTATTTGTCCAACATTAAGGTAACAAGAGTCTTTTCTAGTCGGGTCAATTATTTTTTCACCTTCACATATGCTACTATCTTTAGTATCTATTGCCATATCAATATAACACAATTCCTTGTAGGCACTATCAGTTATTTCTTCACACTCATCTAGAGTAACTATTGGGGGTTCAGGTTCTTCTTCATCTTCACCTCCAAACAGTTTTTTAAAGAAATTAATTATTTTTTGAATTAAATTCAAACCAATACATTCATCACCCATACAAACATTGCTTTTACATTCAAAGTTATTATCACAATACTGTCCTTCTGTTTTCTGCTCAACATAAACACCAGTATCAAAACAATATTCTCCATTTCTTCTCAACCCAATTTGTTCACAGGCATCTTTTAATTCTGCATCACTTGGATATTTCTCCATATAAGCATCTCCTAAAAACTCTATCCCACCAATGTAATTTGAAGCTATTTCCTCAAGTGATCCAGAGCCTATCTGAATCAGATATTCTCCAGAAAACCATGCAACATCTACAAGTTGATTAGACAGCTTAACCATTTTAATGACTTTGCCTTCCCTGCCGCTTAATATGCCTTTTTTGTTATTGAATATTTCTTCGGCTGTTTCTTGTTTTGGTTTTATAACATGAACAAAAAATCTTGTGAAACCAGCTTGAGCTCTTGGATCTTGTGCTTCATAAGTTCCCATATAAGTTATATCTCCTATACCATTAGTAGTCATGCTAGAATCAATAAGTTTCCACATCATTATATCTTCTGTGATAATTTTGTCGCTTAATTCGTCAGCATTTACAAAACTAACAGAACTAATTATCAATATAGAAATTGCTAATAATATCAACCCCTCTTTTTTCATAATTTTTCTAAGCAAATATATTATTTAAATGTTAAGAAAAACGCCCAGAGCAGGAATTGAACCTGCGTACCCTGAAGGGTCCGGATTAGCAATATAATATAAATTTTTTATATGATATTATTCTCCTAAAAATCCCCCCCAGTAATTTTCAATTTTATTATAAAACATTTCCCAAGTAATTATTGTCATATTATTTAACATATATCTTTCAAGATTTAATTTTTCCAAACAGATATCTTTATTTTCTCCTTCAAATTCTTCATTTGACCCAATAACCAAAATTAATTTAGCGTTGTAAATATTTTCTTTTAACAGGTTATTTGCATTTGGATGGGTAAGATTATAATCAATAAATTCTTTTTTATATACTGATAATTGTTCTATTGCTTTATTCAATTCTTTTGTTTTAGTCAATGACTTTAGTCGTTTATATTTTTCTGAAGAGCCAAAACCTCTTCTATCAATATTAAAAAACTTAAATTCTGGGGATTTTAATTCCCAAATTTCAAATTCTTCAAATTCATTTTGAATTAAGAAATCCTGTCTATTTTGAACAAAAGATTGAAATTCATGCTGAATAAATGGTGCAGGAATCAATTTTTTTTCTTTGATAAAATTATGAAGTTCTGTTTCAGTCTTTTTCTCTTTAATCTTATTTTTTAATTTTTCTAAATTCTTTTTTATCTCTTTTTTTGCTTCGCTTTCTTTTTCAACATAAACTTTCTTAATCGTTGGAGAGACAAAATTTCCCGCTATTCTTTCTTTAAGCTTTTCTTTATTTAGGAAAAGTTTATCTGGAATTTCTTGAGGAAGTTCTTCAATAAAAGAATATCCTAAACCAAACCTTCCAAAACCAAGTGTGGAAATTCCTAGATTGAAAGGCCTATCTTCTACTAAAATCTTTTGAGCCATTAAACTAGAAACAGCTTCTTTAAAATCATCTTCAAAATTTAGGTAATCAGAGGAAGCTTTTTCTTGTAAATGTTTCTTCATCTTTTCAACATCAATTTCATTTTCTAGAAAACTTAAAATAATACTGTTAGGTCTATCAATTGAGTAAAGAATTATCTCTGCTTCCAACTTTTCTTTAGAATTTATCATTTTATTATAAGCTCTCAGTTTATTTTAGACTTAGGTTTTTTTGGTTTAGATTTTCTATTCCTTAAAATCCTGAATGTAAAGAATGTGATTCCACCAATGAGAGAAACTCCTCCAATAAGAGAAATTCCTATAAGTTTTTCAAATGATAAATTTATAATATTAAAGGTATTTTCAATTTTAGGAGTTTCTTCAAGTTGTATAGTGTTCCAAAACCAATCCCTGCCATCAATATCTAAATAATTATCTCCACAAGACAATATACTATAACCATTATTTCCTCCTTTCTTTATCACTACATTTTGTCCTCCCTCACCTATAACTCTTGTGATTTCACTAAAAGGTTCCATCTGGGCAAAGAGTTCAAGAATTCGGCGCGTGGTAGGCAAATTATTATCTGACGAGTTTATTACATCAAGAGTCATATACTCTAAATAAAGATTACTACCTTCACAATTCTCAAAAATAGTCTTGGAATGGGTATCAATAAATGTATCACTTTTTATAGCGTTTACTAAAGGGAATAAAATAATAAATAAACCAACTATGAAGTATATTTTTCTCATTTTAAATATAAACGCCCAGAGGAAAGATAACTTTTTGTTAAATTGTTGGAGAATTAGACTCGCTATAAACCTACATATTTTTAATGGAAAGAGGAAAAGAATAAGAGGACATAACTTTTTTAGTATAATCTTTTCCTTTTGCACAGATTGTAACATTACAAGTATAATATTTCCCAAATGTTTTGCCTGGTTTATATGCTATTTTTATTGAAACTTTTTCTATGTCACTTAATGCAATCTTTAATTTTTCCAATTCAGATAAAAACCAATTCTTGTAATCTTGAATTACTTTTTTAACTTTTTCAGAGC
>CAZJDG010000035.1:0-1669 GCA_964544725.1 Candidatus Woesearchaeota archaeon
TTATTCTCCATCTGGTGCTCTATTTCCATTAACTTTTCAATGGTCAAGTCTCCAGTGAAAACAAGATTACCATGTTTATTCTGAATCTTTTTATATTTTGTGAGAGTATCAATTAAATATTTATGATTTTTGCTTCCTGCAAGTTCTTTTGGTAAAATAAAAACATTGTCTGGTTTCCCTCCGTTCTCAAAAAAAGAAACATAATTTTGGGTAATCAACCAAAGCAAGTAAATCTCAGAAAGAATAGCTTCCATTGGAGGAAAAGGAAAAACTTTTCCATCAAGAGGCATTAATTTAAAAACAAGAATTTCATCAGGAGAAAATTCTTTTGTATTGATCCCGACCCTTTGAATATATTTCAAGACTTCATATTCATCAGTGTGGATAGAAACTGTACTTGCAGCAATATGCCTTAACTTCTTAACTATTTTTTCAGATCCATCTTTTTTGATTAATCTTACCATATGATCTGCCTTAAATTCTGATTCATCAGCCTTGAGTTCTGGCATGGTTTCTCTTACAGCAAGTTGACAAAATTCTTTCAATTGAGTCTCATCAATTTTTCCGAGCCAGTTATAACCAATTCCATTAATCAGCATATCATAAATAGTTTCTTCAGTCACATCCATCCCTTGATTCATTTCCCAGAATGCTTTTGCTTTCATTACCTTATTTCTCCCAGAAGATTTATCAAGAGGTTTAAAATCTATCCTATCACTCAACATATCTGTAGCTATAATTCCTAAAAAACCCATTAATTGAGGAGATCTCCTAGCCCATTTCATAAATGTTTTAAAATTATTATCTTTAGAATAAGGATTGAATTCAGAGAACCTTTCAATGAAAAGGGAATTTAAAAGCGGGAGGTGTCTTGAACTCTGAAAGTCATTTGTCTTTTTTAGGTATTGTTGAATTTGTACCATCTCTCTTTAATCTCCAATAAATACTCAATAATTGTTTTATCGCGAATCCCCATGCCATCACAGTTAGTAAGTTAAACTTCCAATCTAATAAAGCCCACACGACAAAGTTTATTACAAACCCCTCGATTAAGGCTTCAGTTAGCCACATTGATGTGTCGTTCCTTATTGCCCTAAAGTCAACTTCTTGAGTCCACAATTGTGGTTTTTGGATTATTTTATTCCAAATAGTCTTCAACACAACAAATTTATCATTGATGTACTTACTAACATTAAACACATGACCATATTTAAACTTTTTGATATCATTAGATTCTAAAGGGACAAAAGAGGCGTTTCTAATCCTTTGATGAATTGACGAACTCTGCCTTATTTCCTTTTTTATAGCTTTCATCATATGCCTCCCGGATAATTTTCCCATCATAGTAATCCTTTTCAATAGCTAAAATATCTTCTTTTTTTAATTTAAAATCAGAAAATAATTCTTGTTTTGCAAAATGTGCATTCCTCATACTCATTATAGCCTGCATTTTTTGTAAAGCATATTCTGCTCTTAAAAATTCTTCAGATTTCAAACACCCGTCGATATCTTCTTTAATATCTTTGTTCTGGATTTGAACTGCTATCATATTACACCGAGCCATATAGTATCTTCCATTGATGATGTTCTTGATGTAATCATTTTTTTTATTTGATAATCTCAATTGCATTCCATAAGCAATCTCTCTTGCTTCTATCTTTTCCCTCAT
>CAZJDG010000035.1:1679-7035 GCA_964544725.1 Candidatus Woesearchaeota archaeon
GTTTCTTTTGGAACTTTGATTCTTTTATTTTTTTTCATTTATTTTACCTCCCTGTATTTATTATTAACATTTTCATATTATTGTTGCAGATATTGGAGGATTCTCTGGCTGAATTATCAGACTACAAACTCCTGCAAGAGCATCTGGAAAATCATCCCTATCTTTTTCATTTTCATGGTGAACTTTTAAGTGACCTCTTGGAGATCTCTGAAATCTTAACATGCTTAATTGTTTATCACATTCTTTGATATAAGGTATTTTGATTCTTCCTTGTTCAGCAAGCAATTTAAAAAGTGTATAAATCCTTGATTTATTCTCTAAAGAAAATTCAACGGGCATGGCCATTATTCCAAGCTGTTCAACTCTTTTTGTGAAATCTTCAAGACCTCTTCCAACACCTGTATTATCCCAACCAACCATTGCAACCATTTGGGGCCCAACATCATTAATCAAATTTTTTAGATCTTCATCAATAATTTTTGTATAAGAAGTCCCAGAAGGGTACTCTAGCATTTCATAAACATAAACTTCGTCAGCCCAATCCTCACTATTCGACTTGTTCGGTGAGGCGATTATCCTAACTGTTCTATCTTTTACCTTCGCCCAATCAAAAAATACATAAATTGGTTTAGTGATCACTGAAGGCAACATTGAGCTCCTTTCTACTTCTTGCATGTTCTTCCTTTCTAGTAATGTTAAGAAACCACCTTCTGGAGAGGTAAATATGGCAAGAAGTGTTGAATCAATTTGTTCTCTTGTCAAATTTTTACTCAATCTATCAAACTCTTCTTGAGTATTTATCGGACAATCTAAAAAATTAAATCTATATCTATGAAAATCTTCATCATTCCACAACTCCCATCCAATCCCTTGCTGACCATTTGGATTTCCAAAAACCATAATTTGACCTTTTGTTGCATAAGTTCGGGGTTGAAGAATTTGTTTATAAAAATATTCTCCATCCTCATAAAAAGGCAATTCGTCAGGCAATAATAAATCAACAGCATAGCCTAATGCTGCTTCTGTTGCAGGAACACAAATTATTCTACTCTGTTGTAATTCTTTCATCTGAGTGAATGTTTTATCAAGCTTTTCATCATAAACTTCTTCTTCCTCAAAATGTCTAAAATAAATTTCTGTTTTTGTTTCAGAATCTCCGACATCATATTTATAATCTAATCTAGAATTTTGTAAAAATTGTTTGATTTGTCTAAGAAGATCTTTAGACTGAGGCAGTGTTTTTGAAGTCATCAACGTAGTCGTTCCAGGACCAATAAGTGCAAAGGTAATTGCCTTAAGGCAAAGACCAATTGATTTCCCTATTTGATTCGCAGCATCAAAATAAACCCTTTTATGATTATCATTAAGGATCATGTCTTGATAAGGATAACATTTAAATCTTCTATTGGTATTCCTCGGATCTTTGAAAAAAGCATAAGCATATATGGTTGGATCTAACAACATAGTATAAATTTCTTTTTGTTTTTTAGGGTCTGCAGACTCTAACCACCTTTCTTCTAAAACTTTATCCCAAGCTTTAAATTTAGCAGCAGTACTTTTTTCCATCTCTGGAGTCACGCCATCAATTAAATGTACCATCTTAATTTTTCATTGCTTCACGCATCTTAGTCGCAATTTGACTATGAGTTACTTTATGCAGATTTAGAGTCACACTTTTATCCCCATGCAACGCTTTCTGGATTTTCTCCAAAATATTATTGTAGGATTCAACCCATCTTCTTGTATGGTCAGTTAAAGAACCTTTGTCATCCATTTCAGCTTTAATCTTTTTATCTAAAAAGATTTTAATCTGAACAGCAAGTTTTTGTTGGGCCTGAACTGGATTTTGCATTTCTTCAAGTAGCTTTGCAAAATCACTTTCAGTAAGTGCTTTAGTTGTATCCTCAATTTTCTCGGGATGCAGTGCAGCTGCTTTATCAAATTCCTTTTGACTTATTTCATCCATCTGATTTTTCCTCCTCTTCAATTATATCCTCTTTTTCTTTAAAGACTATGATTCCCAGGCTATCTCTCAATTTTTGAATTTCAAGGATTAATTCAGTTCCTTTTCTCCAATCTAATTCTTCAATTATCTCAAGAGGAATGTTCACACTAAAAACAACACTTCCATTGGATCTTTTAATTCTTTGTAATTTTGGCATTTTATTTTTTTATCCCCATCTCATCCATTCTCTGAACAAACCACATGCACATTTTATCTCTTAAATCATCTCGATTCTTGCACCAAATAAATTCAATAGGATACCTGCTTGTAAAAGTTTTAACAATTTTTGCTAAAACTGCTGGTTTAACTTGTAACCTGCATCCTCCAATAAATCTTTTTGCAATAAATGTTTTTTCAGTACATTCAACAAAAACAGCAAAAGAAAGATCTTTTTCTATTGCTCGTTGAATTTCTGCAGCAAACCTTTTGTGGCCCTGAATCAAACTTCCATAAAGATCAATTCCAGACTTCCTCTCAGCATGAGCTTTATTTAAAAGAGAGGCAGTTGTATAATCTCCTTCATCTAATTTTTGCACCTGAACTTTAAACTTTTTCGGGTCCCATAAAGGTTTTTGTTCACGTGAATCTATAATCATCATATTAACTCCAAAATCTCTGGGTTTAATTTTATAAGGCCTTCATTTCTTCTAATTAACTCTAATGAATTAAGTTGAGCCAAAGAATTTTTGAAACCTCCTGAGATTACTGAATAACCTACACTCTCTGCAATTTCTTCTTTAGAAAATTCTCCAACTTCATTTTCTAAGAAAAATTCAAAAATCTTTCTAGCACAGATTCCTAAATTTTTAGACCATAGTTCTACTGAAATTACTTCTGTTTGTTCTGTTGCATATTCTTCATTTAATTCTTTAATAGAAATTCTTGAATTATTTCTTTTAATTAATCCCATTGAATTTAATCGGGCCACTGAGTTTTTGAATCCTCCAGACTTTGTTGAATATCCAGAAATTAACCCCAATTGAACTTTTGTAAATTCTCTATCTTGATTTCCAAAAAGAACAGAATAAATCTTTCTCGCACAAATTCCTAAATTTATCTTATTAGTATCTAATTCGTCACTAATGGGGTACCTTTCAGGACTACTGATAACCATACTTTTTTGTGGTTCAACTACTGGTTTTGGTTTAAAAGTATACTCTGGTCTGATTTTTGGACCACTCTTAAAGGAGAGGGGGTCTGATTTTTGGACCATAATTCCCTTACCAAGTATTTTCCCAATCAAGTTTATTTTATTCTCCAAATCTTTAATTTCTTTTTGATACCAAAAACTTAATTTATTAGAATCTTTTTCTAAATCTTTCATATCAACTAAAAATTTACCTTCTGCTTCTTTAAATCCTTGCATATGCGATCTTTCCAAAGCTTTTTCATCAGCAATAGGTTTTGGTTGTGAAGATTTTGAAGTTCTCAATTCTCTCTTTAATTCTTGAATTTTATTAAGAAATTCTTTTTTAGTTTTAAGTTCAGATTCAGCTTCTTTTGGAAGATCAATAACATCTTTCAAAAGTTTTTTGATATTATCAGGAGTGGCAGAAGCCTTAATTATATTTTTTCCAGGTTCAGGGTGAGTTGTTTTAATCTCTCCAACTTTAACATTGATATAATCCTCTTTTGAAATTGCAGGTCCATAACCAAAAAACTCACCATCATCTAATTTCTTTAAACTTATCTCTTGCTCTTTCGTAGTGAATCCTAAATCATTGGAAGCTCTTTTTCTATCAATATCTATGACTGTTCTACCTACTAGAACATTATTGCATTCTGCTGCTGCATCCTTATGTAATTTGGCAATTCTTTGTGTTGCAAGTACCCCACAAAATCCTCTCTTCCTACCTCGAGTCTGTAAATCTATAACAGAACTAGCTGATTCTGACTTTCCTCCTTCAGGACAAAAATGGTGTGCTTCATCTACAATAACTAAACAAGTATGCCATAATTCTCTAGGAGCATTAACTAAACTATCTAAGAATCTCTTAACAAAGGTTATTCTTTCGTGATTTTTTAATTCTGATAAATCAATTATTGTAGATACATTTAACATTAATAGTTTTCTGGCCAATAACTCTGCTGTTTGAATATTTGCAGGAATCTCTCCCTCTTTTCCAACCAAAAGATAATCAAATTTCTCTCTAAGCGTTGAAAACTCTCCTTCAAGATCAATCACAATTTGTTGGACCTTTCCATGAGTTTGTTCTAGGAGTCTCCTAATCAACCAAGACTTTCCCCCTCCAGAATTTGCTTGAATCAATAATCTTGTAGAAATTAATCTAACTAAGTCAATAGTGACATTCTCATTTGTTTCTTTATTTTTTCCAATTATCATCCTATATAACTCGGATTATCTCCAGACTCCGATTTTTCTTCCTCATCAATTATTCCACAATTAGGGCAATGTTCTCTTCCCCAATTTGTTACATATAATTCAGTTCCACAATACAGGCAGTAATTCATTTTTTCCTTTCATAAACTCTAAGAAATTCTGAATTATCTATTTCTTTAAAACCTTCTTTAATTAAATTTTCTTGAAACATCTCTAATCGATGAGGCACTTCTTGATAATAAATTATTAAAATTCCTTCAAAATTTTTAACATAATTAACAAATTCAGGTTCACCTTCATTCTTTGGAGGAATCTCTTCCATGCTTCCCAAAAAATAATAAAGTACATCATATTTATTTGGATCAATTTTTCTATAATCACATTTTTTTATGAAGCGTTTGAAAATTGATTTTTGAATGAATTTTTCCTCTATTTCAATTCCATGATATTTTTTAGCCCCACATTTCATTGCAAGAAAAACAACTCTTCCATCCCCACTGCCAATATCTAAAAAATATTTATTTTCAACATATTTTTTGAAAAAGTTTTTAGGGACACTTTCTAAATTTGAAAGCACCCAAGAAATTCCTTTAGAATCTTTAAGCAATTCCATATCTTTCAAAGAGCCCATTTTAGGATCAATTTTAGATGCCACTATAATTTTCCTCTTCATTTAGAATCTCTAATCGCATTTCCTTCCCTGATTCGTCTTTCATCACTTCCTGAAGTTTACTCATCTCTTTCATGTCTTTGAAGAGAGTATATACTCCTTTATAAACTTTTCGCTAATTTTATGAGTATATACCTACTTAAAATCTTATAAAAAATCTATATTGCCCTCTCACTACACCACACCAATCAAAATTTCACTACCCCCCCGTAGTGTCATTTATGGAGTATATAAATATATCTTACTACTATAATATACAACTCTTATTGTTTTACTCTTTCAAGAAACCGATACATTTATGTACTCTTATTGATTCTCATTATTATCTTAGTAAGACAAT
>CAZJDG010000035.1:7135-8199 GCA_964544725.1 Candidatus Woesearchaeota archaeon
AAGACAATGACTAAAACAAAACAACAAGTATACAAAGAAGAGTTTATTAAATTCATTGATATGATGGATTCAAAAACCTTTGTTCAATGGATGAGAGTAGAAAAAGCTAATAATGCATGGGATGAGGAGATCAAACAATGAATAGAGCAACCCACAAGCTAACCTCTGAGGAACCCCTAATGGCTGAGGAACACCATAAGCTATCATCTAAGGCTATAATGAGGGATTTAGATAAGCCAACATTGAGGTATCTAAATAGTCCTTTATGTCACTCTAATTTAAGAAACCTCGAAAAAAACGCAGATATTCACAAAACCAAAGAAATAAAAGTTAAAAATCTCATTGGCTTAAGATTCCGAGAAATGGGGTGCATTTCCTTAAAATACCGAAATGGCTTTTTTTACATCAATTCAAAGGAGGTTACTCATAATTCAAAGGCATAGAGAACACCACTTATCCCCGCTACTATACAGAGACGAGAGAGAGACAAGTATATACTCATATATCCCTCTCTTGTGTGTCTTACTTAGCGGGGATAAGTGGTGTTCTCTATGAAACTTAATTTTTGTCACTCAAAATGGATGTAAAATTAAATAAGAAAATATATTGTTTTGGGCAATGCCTTAAACAATTAAATCACCTTATGAAAATTATAAAATGGATATAATAGAAAAAAGAAGACAACTTAGAAAAGAGAGAATCGAAGCAATTTCACAAGCACTAAAAATTTATATTAAAGAATTGGGAAAGAATAATTTAAATTTTACTTACAAGAGCATTTTAATGGCTGTTGAAACGAATTTTTATTGTACTAAAAGATACGCTAAGGAATATATAGAAGTGGCTCTTTATCAAGTTGAATTAACAAAAAATGATTTATTCCCTATTTGGAAAGAAAAACAGGGAAAGAGATTTGAGTTAATCAAAAATAAAACAGAAATGAGCAAGGGGTTTTGAAATGAGCAGACAAATAATTTTAAACATGCAACAACGAGAAAAAAGACTTAATGGTTTAATTAAGGATGCGAAGCAATTAAGATTTAATCCGAATTTGATTTTAGAGT
>CAZJDG010000036.1:0-7955 GCA_964544725.1 Candidatus Woesearchaeota archaeon
ATCCACACCATTTTGAACAACCAGGTCCATCAACATTATAAGTGGAACGGGAAAGTTCAGTAGGCCAAAATTGGGATGGACTTCCATCGAAATAAAAGGTCCCATAATACAAATCACCTAAACCAAAATTATGGGCTATTTCATGTATTGCAATATTTTTTGATAACTCTAATTGAGTATCAAGATCTCTATCTAAACTAGAACCCAAATAAATTATATCGCCACCACTTCCTCCAAATTCTGATTCCACAATAACAATTGTGATATCTTGGTCGTTTCCCCCGTATTGTTCATTTATTTTTTCATAAATTTTATTATTATCACATGAAAATCCAGAACCAGATAGAACAGGATGATCGCCAACACAATCTAAATCCTCGGAAGTTTCCATTATATCCATTTCAAAGAAATCAATTAAGTCAAAATTCTCCTTAAATGGTAAAATAATTTTTAATTGATTTTCTATTATATCTTCAACTAGTTCATCATAATATGGCGCATTATTAATATTAACGAATAAAATCTTTAAATTAGTACTCTCTTTATTAATGGGTGGTGATTGTATTCCATCTCCATTACCTTCATTTGTCCCATCTTCTTCTAAATTATCAATTTCATCTGAAGGTAACTCTCCCAAGATACATGCACCGTCCTGACAACCATTTGAACATTTAAAAACAGAACTCTGGAAATTATAATCTCCCAAACAAACATGCTCTAAAACATAACAATCATTTCCTGAACAAGAACTAACATCAGAGGAATCAACATCTGATTTAATTATCCTACAAGTATCTATATTCTGTATTCCTGATTCAACAACGACCCCTTTGTTGTAATAATCATTCCCATCAGAATCAGTGCAAACACTTTCAGCACTAACTCCTAAAATTAGAAAGAGAAATAAACCAACAAACACTAATCTTTTTTTCATGCTGAGATTAGAGATATAAGATATATAAAATATCTTATATGAAGTTATTAGGATTAATGAAGAATATTATGACTTTTTTCCAGTTAAGATGTAACTTCCTAGAACGATTAAAGCTAAAGATAGAATCATAAAAATTATGTTCATATCATTAAAAAATAACGCACCTAACCTAGAAAAGGAAAAAGTAGAGAATAAACCCACATTGTAGATTTGAAATATTAAGATTAAAGATCCTAAAATTATTAATAAAATTGCTATTTTTCTATTTTCTATTTTTAATCCAATCCTACCCAAGAAAGATTTTAAAGAGATGTTTATGTCTTGTTCAACCTTCAAGAATTTATATCCTAAGAAGATAATTAGTATGGCAATCCAAATCATCGGATTAAATAATAAAGAGATTATTAGTTGAAAAAGTTTAATATAAACAGCATCAAATGGTTTAAAATTATATTGAAATGCTATAACAAGAACAATTATTATCCCAAAAATAATCTGAAGAATTCCCAAATTTTTTAATTTCATAAAACTACATAGAAATTAGATATATAAATTTTCCTAACTATTCTCTTTCCCCAATATCTTTCCCCTTAGTAATCTCTTCGGGAACTCTGTATTCTTCCCATTTCACTTTTCCTTTTTGAATAGCTTCTTTCAAACTTTTTTCTACATTAGATAATTTTGAATTTCCACTTTTAACTTCAATAAATGCAACTTCATCAATATGTTTTTCATCCATTCCCTTGAACGCAATAAAATCAACAGGCTTTCCAATGAATCTTACTTCATTTGGTTTGAAAGGAAAATCTGGAAGAAATGGAGAAAGTTGTTCAGAAAAATTTCCAGAGAGAACAGCACGAGATTTCATTATTGCATCTTTCCTATGGAGTTTCAAATTCTTTTCCCAGTATCTATCTCTAAGGACTGTTCCAATTTTATTTCCAAGCAAATATCCAATAAAAATTCCTAAAATCAGAAAAACAATTATCAATAGATTTTCTAAAACCATTTACTCTCTGTCTTTAACCCACCAATCCAAATCAGGAATGTCAACTTCAATTCCTCTTGATTTACAATAACCTCTTGCTAGAACATAGAAGATAATTCCTAAACTCTTTGAACTTTTATTGTTTCCAATTATAATTTGGTTCGCTCCTTTTGCGAAATTATTAGTATCACAAATCATCAATACTTTTTTCTTAACTCTTACTGTGTCTAGCAATGCATTTTTATCCAACCAAGAATCTGTTACAATTGTTAATTCATTCTCAAAGAAATCCGGAAGCTTAGTATTTGTCAAAACTCCCGCGGGGTATTTTTTTGTGAAAACTCTTATCCCTGTAATCCTTGAAAACATTTCTGCGACTTCCCACCCCGTTTGCCTTTTACAAACAAGTATAATTTCTTTTGGGTCAAACTTTGAGATGTATTCAATCGCCTCTTTTAATTTTTCATCAATTATATCTGTGTTAAAAATAGCTAACCCATCAGCCCTTCTTCTATAAACAAAAGGTTTCATGTCTGGAGTTACTGCTCTTTTACCGATGTAAATTCCAGTCTTAACATATTCCTCAAGTGGAACAAGCATATCTGTTTTCTTTTTTATCCTAACTTGTTCTTTCAAATCTTCAGTTTTTGGAGTGTCAATTTTCTTAGAAAGTTTTTTAACTCTTTCTAAAAGTTCTTTTTTTCTAGTTTCAAGATCTGATTCTAAATTTTTCTCTGTTTCAAGCGATTCTAATTCTGCAAGATTTTCATCAGATTTTTCTTCCTTTGGTGTTTCTTCTTTTACAGGTTCTTTTTGTTTAATTTCAGTTTCAACGGGAGATTCTATTTCTTTAGGAATTTCTTCTCTTTCAACTTTTTTCACAGGACCCTTTTTCTCTACAGCTTTCTTAACATCTTCTTTAACAATTTCCTTAATTTTCTCAGCACCTTTTTCTATTTTCTCTTCAATTTTTTGGAGAATATTCTTACTTTCTTTAACCTCGCTAACAACAATCTTTTTAACCTTCTCAACACCTTTTTCAATTATATTTTTCCCTTCTTTGGAAGCTTTAGTACTAACTTCTTCAGAGAGATCTTCTAGTGCCTCAGCACCTTTCTCAATGTTTTCTTCAATATCATCAACAACTGTCATGGAGAATCAGGGTAAAATCTATTTTTAAGGATTTCTATATATCTATTTTACTAAATTAACGGTTTTTTGAACCATTTCATCAATCCTATTCTTAAGTTCCTTGTCTTGAATCTCTCTTTTTTTATCAAAAGCTTCTGGGCCAACAAAGATTGATCGAGGATTCGAAATAATTCCAAAGTAACTCATAAAATTTGTTAATTGACCTTGAACTGCAGTAGAACTTATTTTTCCTCCAGCCATTATAATATATCCTGCAGACTTTCCACCAAGTGCTTTATAATCGACGTGCTCAAACAGATTCTTTATAGCAGAACTAAAAAATGCATTATAAACTGGACTACAAATTAAGAATACATCATAATCTTTAAGAGAAGTAATTATTTTTTTACTAGCTTCACTATATTTTTCCTCAAATCCTTTGAAAGTATCCACTTCACCTTTACTCAAATCCAAAAAAACACATTCATGTTTTTCACTTATGCAATCAAGAGCAAACTTTGCCAAAATATTTGTGAATCCTTTTTTCCTAGGGCTGCCATTTATCACCAAAATTTTCATGTTATTATACTTGAAATTATCTATTTAAACTTTTTTCAATCTCAATTAATCTCTTTATTTTAACCTCTCTTTCTTTTCCGGTTATTCCACATTTCAAAAAATCGGCCCCAAAACCGAAAGCTAAATCAGCAAGAATACTTTCTTCAGTTTCTCCACTTCTATGTGAAAAAACAATTTTAATATTATTTTTTTTAGCTAAGTCACAAACTTTTTTAACTTCCATTAAAGAACCAATTTGATTTGGTTTAACAATCAATGCGTTTATACTTTTCATTTTTATTGCTTTTTCAAGTCGTTTATAACTGGTAGTAATTAAATCATCCCCGACGATTAAACTATTCGGAAATTTTTTCAACAATTCTGCATGGGATTTAAAATCTTCTTCATCAAAAGGATCTTCAATATAAAATAAATTGAAATTACTGATTAAATTAGAAACATATGTTAATTGTTCATCTTTATTTCTTTTTAATAATGGATTTTGATAATTATAATTTTTTCTTTTGTAAAAACCAGAGGAAGCAATATCTAATCCCTGCGGAACTTTAAATTTTTTAAGAATCTCTAAAACTTCTTTCTCATTTAATTTTGTTTCCCAAGCGTCTTCATCATTTTTTTTATTTTTAAAATCTTCATCAGCTTTTTTTAATAAAATTTCAGTTTCTTCTTTTATTTTTTTGTTTAATTCCCAAGATCCTTTAACAGATTTTTCATTTGGAATAAGTAAAAATTCTTGAAAATCTGGTTTCTTATTTTGAGATGAATGTTTTCCCCCTCCAACACAATTTCCTACAAGTCTGGGAAACTTCTTCGCATTAGGATTAATCAATTGCCAAATTTCTTTTCTTTCTTTTTTTGCTAGGGCTTTCAATATTGCAGATTCTAGGGCAAAAACAGTATTTCCTCCAAGATGCCCATCAGCAGTATCTTCAATTCTTCTTAAATCATCAAATCCCTCGATTCTATCTTCAGAAAAGTAATCACTAAATTTTTTCACAGTTTTAATTTCTTCCTCTAGACTTTTCTTATATGTTTTAACCTCATATTTCCCTGTTGATTTTCCCGTAGGTGCGCTAGCAAAAAATTTTCCAGCATCTGTTTCAATTGTAATTAAAATTGTTTTTTCGTTTCTTGAATCAGAAATAGATTTAGCACTAACTTTTTTTATTCTCACCATGAACTAAAATAAGAAAAATAATTTATATACCTAACTATTCGAAAAATTTTAACCAAATAAATTTCTAAACCAATTAAGAATTTTTTGGATTAATCCTGCTTCAATACATTGTCCTGAAACGCACACATTACTTCCACATTCAAAGCTATTATTGCATTGTTCTCCATCTCCTACTTGTAGAAGAAATTCATTGCCCAGAGCACAATATTTATCTGAAGTCCTGTATCCCACATTAACACAGCTATTTTCTATTTTACAACCAAAATTACAAATATCATCTCTTTTTTCTTCAGGAGTTTCACCTCTTGGAGGCACTAATGTTGAAGGAAATTTACGCTGGTATGTTTTAAGTAAATTTAAAAAATCTCTTGAAGTGGAAATTCCTCCATTCTCACTTTCAGTCCAAACAGAACTTTTATCACCGATATAAATCAAGATAAATTTAGTTTCACTTATCCATATAATACTAATCTCTGTTTTTTTAGAACCATCTCTTAATATAGAAGTGGTTTCTGTTGAAAGCATTAATGCCCTATCTTCCCCTTCTATCGCTCCATCATAATCCAAAATTGTTGAAGGACTTTCTTCTCTAAATAAATTTACATAATTCTCTTCAAATTCATCGAAACTTATTTCATCTTCAAACTCTGCAACAGAAATTGATAGGTCTTTATTATCTATTTGTCCTCCGATATAATATCTTGCAAAAGCCCCATCTACAAAATCAGGAAATAATGTTGAGAGAAAATCTATTGTATCGGCAGTTGCTCCTTTTTCTATACCTTCATAAATAATTGAACCGAAATCAGATTGAATGATATAGCTAATGCAAACCCCTTCAGAACAACCATCTGGACACTCGTATAAAAAAGGTTCTCCCTTTCCTTCAGAATTACAAAACAATTCTCTTACACTACCTCCTGCACAAATATCTTCACGTGGAGAATTCGGACTAGCTGCTAAAGGCCCTTCAATTTCACCCTTAATATAATAATTCTTTCCGCCATCGGAATCAGCGCATTGTCCAATTTCAGGAAAATCTTCAGGCTCATCAGAGGGTATTAAAACTTCTCCAATACAAACTCCATCTGAACATCCGTCTGGGCATTTTACATCTACTGATGAAGAAATTATATTACTAACACAATAAAATTCTCTTAATCCACAATCATCTCCAGAACATCCTTCTTCAACATAAGTTATTTGATTATTACTCACACTTTCACAATAATCTGAACCACTTGGGCCATCTTCATTTCGTGATTCTGTAATAGTCCCTTTTACAAGAGGGTCATTTCCACCATCAGTATCTGTGCAAGTAGGTCTAACATCACTGCAAACAGCTTTATTACAATAGGGTTTATCATCAGAACAAGTTACAGTTAATAATTTTACCTCATCTCCTTCACATATTGCTTCCTTCAAAACATTTTCTTCACCATCATTAAAGTAACAATAATCTGTTTGCCCTTTTTCCTGTGTAGTTGCTATTCCCGCCAGATTAGGATTATTTCCTCCATCAGAATCTGTACAATAGGTTTCCTCTGCACTCACAAAAACACTCAAACTTAGAATTAAAAATAATCCAACAAACATCAAACTCTTTTTCATTAACTATCTTAGAAATTAATCTATATAAATATTATTATTCGCTTTCTTCGCCACTATCTTCGCCGAAATCTTCTCCTTCATCGTCAGGATTTGCAAGTTCCATGATTTCTCCCTCTTTTGCAATATCTTCTTCCTCTTCGATTTCTTTTTTTTCAAGCTTTTCATCACTGATTTTCTTTTCTTTAGGTCTCTTTAACCTTTCTTCTTTTTTTATTGGCAAAGGTCTCTTAACAGAAATCGGAAGAATTCCAGAATCTAACTCAATTTCAGCAATTTTAAGAGCATCATACCTTATTTTTTCCATTTCCTCTTCACTAAGTTTAACTAAAACTGGAGCATTCATTGCTATTTGCAAAGCCCGAGCCCCAATAATCCTTGCTCTTTCATATCGTGTAAATTGTTCAGCCATTATAAAATTTATTTTGTTTTTACCTTTATTAACTTTACTAATTAATAATTCCACATTCATCATAAGCATAAGAGTTTTTTATTTCAATTCTGAATCTTTTATCAAAGGCTTCTCCTCCATACCTCCAATATGAACTATCCACTTTTGCGGTTCCTTCAAAAATATCTTTTTCAACTATAAGGCTTTCTTTTCCATCACAAATAAAATAAATTTTTTTTAAATCTATTTTACCATTTCTATCCCTATCATATAGTTTTATCCTATATGCCAAATTTTGATATCCTTAGCAGGAAAGGTTTTATCATAAAAAGGACGAGGGGAGAAGACTGAACATCCAGCGACACCAATCATTGCTACCCCCCAACAAAATTGGGATTAGTCTTTTCATTTTAGATTCTTTTCTAGCTTTGAGAATAAATCTTTCCAAACTTTTTCTGCTAAGTCAACTGCTTGATTAAATTCTTCAATATCTAATGTTCCTGAGTTTCCTTTTTGCATGGAATGTATTGAACCATCAATTATTCCAATAGTTAATCTTGTTTCGCTAATATCTTCTTCTTCAAGAGAAGGATCCACAATAAAATTTTTCCCAATTTTATGAACTGTAACTGAAATTGGAAGGCCTTTTTTTAATGGAACATTTTCATCTGATAATTCTCCATACAAAACTTTTCCTTCTTTCTCATCGTATTTTGGAATCTTTGCATTTTTCAATGCTACAACTGCTCCAATTCCTGCAGCATCAAGAAGATTTCCATCGGCATTCATTGAATAAATATCTATAAAAACTGTCCAAACTTTTTTACCTTCTTCAATACATAATTTTTCAAGATCAATAATCTTACTTTCTCTAATCATTCTATCAATAACTCTTGACAATTCAATTGAAACTATGCTTGGAGGCCCAGATTCAAATCTTGGGGAACTCAAAGGAAGTAATTCACTAGTTACCATTAAATTTCCTTTATTTGGTGAATCCGGATATGGTTCTGAAACTCCCATTTTAACTCCAACAAGAACTTCAGTATTCCCTAATTTAATTCTTACACTTCCTTCAGCATTTTTTGAAACTCCAGTTTCTACAACAATATCTCTAAATTCATCAAGGGATCTTCCATCAAATCTT
>CAZJDG010000037.1:0-7912 GCA_964544725.1 Candidatus Woesearchaeota archaeon
AAACTAAGTTTAGTTTCTTCTTTTATTTGTGTTGGAATTTTCGGCTTATTCATACTTTTGATAATTTTCTTTCTTTGCTTGCCTTTTATTATCCAAGAATATTCTTCTTCCATAAATAAAGTATAAATTCAGTATAAAAAAGGTCTACACTGGATTTATACCAAAAGTTTAAATATTTACTAGTATAATGCCAAATATCTATCCCATATTAATAAAGAATTTAAACTGAGAACAAGAGAGTCAAAAATGATAAAATATCTAAAAAATAAATTTAGGGAATTTTTTTGGATGTTGCATTGTAAAAGATATATCGGCTTTAATTTTTTTAAAAATTTATTCTACTACAAAGATTAAAAAATTTTACGCCCTATCGTGTCTCGGTCGGGACGTCTACCCCTACATTTTCTATAAAAACAATAAATTTATAAATATGTAGAGGTACATTATTCTATGATTATAAGAAAAAGAATCAAAGGAGAAAAGGCATATTTTTATTTAGAACATAATAAAAGAAAGGGAAAGAAAATAGTAAAAAAAGAAAGATATTTGGGGACCTCAATTCCCAAAGATATTGATAAAATAAAAGAAGAATTTTCCAAAGAGCTAAAATCCGATTTGTATGAAAGAATAGAAAAAATAAAAAAACATTTTCAGGATGAATGGAAGAAATTACCAAAGTCTGTGAAAGAAAAAGAACTTGAAAATATCTCTATTTCTTTTACCTATAACACAAATGCGATAGAAGGCTCAACAATAACATTGAAAGAAACCAAAGAGATTATTCATGATAAAATATCTCCCAATAAGCCTCTTAGAGATGTAAAAGAAACAGAGTTACATAACAAAAATTTTTTAGAAATGTTGAAAAAGAAAGAAAAAATTACTAAGAATCTATTTTTAAAATGGCATAAGGAAATTTTTGGACAAACAAAACAAGATATTTCTGGGAAATTTAGAAATTACCCTGTAAGAGTTGGACCATATTTAGCCCCAGATTGGCAGGAAGTAAAACCTAAAATGGATAAGTTAATAGAATTCATAAATAAATCAAAATTAAATCCTGTAGAATTATCTGCAAGAGCCCACTATAAATTTGAAAGCATCCATCCTTTTGGAGATGGAAATGGTAGAATTGGCAGATTATTTATGAACCATATACTTTGGCATGCAAGCTATCCTATGTTGATTATAGAATACAAAAAAAGAGCATCTTATTATAAGGCATTTCTTAAAGGTGAAGAAGCATTTGTTGATTATTTCCTAAGAAGATATTTAGCCGTTCATAAAAAAAGATTAAGATAATTCTCCGAATCTCTGTCGCAACCTGGTCGGGGCGTTTTTACAAGTCGGTACATTTGGGATTTTCAAAAAATCTAAAAAAATTAATCACCCTCGACAAAAGATATAAATAGTAGTAAAGATATTTTTTAGAATGAAAAATTATGAAGTTATAGTTTCTCCAGAATTCAAAAAAGAATTCCATAAATTACCAAAACCAATTCAAGAAAGAGTTCGTAAGATTTTAAAGAAATTAGAAATAAGACCTTCTGGCTCTCCGTTGAAATGGAAGCTTAAAGGATTCTATTCAGTACATTTTAATGACAATCATTATAGATTAATTTATATGAAAGAAGATAATCTAATAAAAATTATGGCTCTTCATGTTGGAAAAAGAACTAACACTTTTTACAAAGAATTTGAAAACGAAATAAAACGGAGGGGAAAAGATATTTTTAAATAGCTATAGAAAGCTATTTAAAATTGATTATTTTCAATAAAACATGGAAGATAATTCTAAACAAGAAATAGAAAGAATCAAAGAAGAAAGAGATTCTTGGAAAGAAACCGCATTAGTATCTGCGGATCCAGAAGTTATGAAATCCATTGAATTGTCTTTAAAACAAATTTCTTCGGGTCAAGCCATTCCATTGGCTCAACTGTAAATTTTTAACGAAAATCCTGAGATTAGGACATTTCTCCTTTACGTGGCAGTCGGGGCGTTCTCACTAAGTATCATAAAATAAAAAAAGAAAAATTAACTTTCTCTTTTTCCCAAGTTACGTCGGGAAACATGGGAATCTAGGATTCTCTTAAAGAAACCTCTTTTTTGAAAACATGGATGTAGTAATTCATCTTTTTTATCTCACTTGCCAACGTCTTCCTCTTTTTGATAGCCTCTTTTAGCTCTGATCGAAGTTGTATCAAGACTTCCATATTCTTAGATAATTTTTTCATTTATATAGATGCATAGTAATTACAAAATATAGACACTACGGGACTCAATTTTCTAGTAACAGGGGAGGATTATTTTGTAGGAGTAAAAGTTTAAAACTTAGTTAAAACAAAAAGCCAGAAAAAGAACACAATAGTATGTCTAATCGCTCTTAAAATCAAGATTTTTGAAATTAAAGAAACAGAATTCATTCTGAAAACTCCGGCCAAAGTTGGCAAATAAGGGACTGGGGAAATGGCCATAGTAATCATTGTTAGTCCGCCATATTTTTTAAAGAATTTTTCATATTTTCTTACATCTTTTTTGTCAAAATATTTCAAAGCCCCATTTCCAAAAAAATATCCCAAATAATAGTAAATAACATTTCCTAAAAAAGCTGAACCCAAAAACAGCCAAAAAATAAATACTGGATTGAACACATTCATTGCTAAAACAGATGCAACAGCGACGCTAGGTCCAACAAAAACAGGGGCACCCTCCAAAAAAATTACAAAAAGAACCATAGCAGATAATCCCCCAAATTTTACAAGATTTGTAACTTCTTGATCAAGAACCTGATAATTAATAAAACTCCAAATCAAAAGGAAAATTAAGAGAATATTAATTATCAAAATTGAAAAACGAATAGCTCTTTTTTTGTTCATAAATATAAAAATTAATTGAATTACTTAAAGTTGATTACTTAAACCTTAATTATATTCTCCAAAATCGAAAGACTTTTAAAGTTCTGAAGGTAAGAATGAATGTTTAATTTCGGTTAAACACCGGAAGGATTGACTTCGGTTTTTCCTTCCACCCATATTCTCTAAATTTCCACAACAAATATTTAAACCAAAGATTATTCTCAATTGTATGTCTGAGGTGATCAAGCTCGATAAAGTTTGGAAAATATACAAAGAAGGTGAAGAAGGGAAAGTTATTGCACTAAAAAATGTTAGTTTAAGTGTAAATCAAGGCGATTTCGTTGCAATTATGGGTCCCAGTGGTTCAGGAAAGAGTACTGGAATGAATCTTATTGGAAGTTTAGACACCCCTACAAGAGGAAACGTTTACTTAGGAAAACATAATATTTCTAGTTTAGATGAATCAGACCTCGCTCAAGTTAGAGGCAAAAAAATTGGTTTTATCTTCCAACAATTTAATCTAATCCCAAATTTAACAGCAAAAGAAAATATAATGCTTCCAATGGTTTTTCAGGGAACTGAAGAATTTGACCGAGAAAAAAAGGCAGATGAATTACTAAAATTAGTTGAATTAAGCGATAGAGGAGAACATTATCCTTCAGAACTTTCTGGAGGACAACAACAAAGAGTTGCAATTGCTCGTTCTTTAGCAAATGATCCAGAAGTAATTCTAGCAGATGAACCCACAGGGAATTTAGATACTCATACAGGAGATGCCATTATGAAAATTCTAGATAATTTAAACAAAAAGGGAAAAACTATTATCATAATTACTCATGAACCAGAAATTGCAGAAAAGCACGCAAAAACAATTTATTGGATTAAAGACGGACAAATATCTAAAATAACAAAAAAAAGAAAAGGGATTCCTAAAAATGTTAAAAAATGAAAGATCATTTTGTCCTAGCTTCAAAAAACCTCAAAAGAAGAGGGATTAGAAGTTGGTTAACGCTTCTTGGAGTTGTGATAGGAATCGCAACGGTTGTTTCTTTGATTTCTTTAGGTAATGGTTTGAAAGTAGCTGTTAATTCTCAATTTGGAGTAAGTTCCACAGAAATTATAACTATCCAGGCAGGAGGAATTTCTGCGTATGGCCCTCCAGGTTCAGGAGCAGTAAATAAATTAACTCAAGCTGATGTGGAAGAAATAAAAAAACTAAGTTCGATAGAAATAGCGGTTGGAAGAAATCTCCTTGAATTCCAGAGAGAATTCAATGACATAGTTGGTTTTGGAATCGCTGCTTCGGTTTTAGATGGAGAAGATAGAAAATTCATTTATGAAGAAATGGATGTAGAAACTGTTGTAGGGAGATTGCTAAAAGACGGAGATACAAACAAAGTAGTTCTAGGTTATAATTTTTACACAGATAAAGCTGGATTTGACAAAGAAATACATCCAGGGAACAATATCCTTCTTCAAGATAAAGAATTTGAAGTAGTAGGAATTCTCGAAAAAAAAGGAAGTTTCATAGTTGATAATATTGTCTTGGTTAATGATAAACCTCTTAACGATTTAATGGAGTATGGAGAAGAAGTAGATTTAATCGCAGTTAAAGTAAAGAATAAAGATTTAATGGATAGAGCCAAAGAAGATATTGAAAAATTATTAAGAAAAAGCCGTGACGTTAAAATTGGTGAAGAAGATTTTTCAGTCTCAACGCCCGAGGCAATGCTAGCAACAGTCAATCAAATTCTCTCTGGAATTCAAGCATTCATCGTGATTATAGCATTCATGTCAATATTTGTAGGGGTAATCGGAATAGCCAACACCATGACTACTTCTGTAATTGAAAGAAAAAGAGAAATTGGAATTATGAAAGCAATCGGTGCAAGAAACTCAGATATATTTTATCAATTCTTGTTTGAAGCAGGTTTGTTAGGATTGGTTGGGGGGGCAATAGGAGTCGCTCTTGGTTTAGGAGCAGGATATCTTGGAACAAACGCTTTGAATAGTTTCTTAGGAGCTTCAACAAGTCCTCAGTTTAGCATCATCCTAATTATCTCTGCGCTTTTAGGAAGTTTCTTAGTCGGTTCGATTTCAGGAATAGTTCCAGCAATGAAAGCAGCTAAACAAAATCCAGTGGAGAGTTTGAGAGAATGATAGGTAAAGAAAACATCCGATATTCTTTGAATAATCTTAAACAAAGAAAAGCAAGAAGTGCACTAACAATTCTTTCAATATTTGTAGGTATTTCAACAATTTTTATTTTCATAAGTTTTGGTTTAGGACTATATAATTATGTGGATGAATTCACCACAGGATCTTCTGCGGATAAGATAACAATTCAACCAAAAGGTGCTGGTGCTCCAGGAATGGATGATACTTTTGCCCTAACAGAAGAAAATTTAGAAGCCATAGAAAAAACATCTGGAGTTTTTGAGGCCTCAGGATTACAATATAAAATAGTAGAAATAGAACAGAGAAAAACGAAGAAATTTGTTTTTTTAATTGGGTTAAATCCTCAAAAAGATTTACTGACTGAATTAAGTAATATGGGGATTTTCAAAGGAAGAAATTTAGAAAAAGGAGAAAGGGGAAAAGTTCTCTTAGGTTACAATTATTTGCTTAATGACAAAATTTTCCCAAAAGGATCGGATGTAAACAGTAAATTTACAGTCAATGGAAAGGATTTAAGGATTGTTGGTTTTTACGAGTCTCTTGGGAACCCTCAAGATGATTCTAATGTTTACATAACTGAAGCTCAATTTGCAGAAATGTTTGGAGAAGAAAAAAAATACAATATGGTTGTGGCAAGAGCAGACCCCACTAGATTGGACCAAACAGTTTTAAACATAGAAAAAAGTTTAAGAAAATCTAGAAATTTAGAAGAAGGAAAAGAAGATTTTTCCGTAGCTTCTTTTGCCGATTTGCTCGAACAATATACTTCAGTTTTAGGAGTCATAGTTGGGTTCATAATTCTCATAGCATTAATCTCAGTCCTTGTCTCTGCAATCAACACAGCTAACACAATGATAACTTCAGTTTTAGAGAGAACTAAAGAAATTGGAATCATGAAATCTATCGGTGCAAGAAATTCTGAAATATTAAAAATATTTTTATTTGAATCAAGCTTCCTAGGATTTACTGCAGGAGTTGTTGGAGTTTTATTTGGTTGGATGGTTACCTTCGGCGCAGGAAAAGCTTTAACAGAGTTAGGATATGGATTCTTACAACCTTATTATTCTTTAGAATTGTTTATTGGGAGTATTTTATTTGCAACAATAACTGGAGCGATATCAGGAGTTATTCCAGCAATAAAAGCGTCAAAAACAAATCCAGTCGACGCATTAAGACATGATTAGTTAAATTTATAAGTACTTCTAAAAGAATCTCTTCTATGAGTTTATTAGTATTAAGGGGGCCTGGGGGAGCGGGAAAATCAACTGTCTCTAAAAAATTAGTTGAACATCTCAGAGAAACTAGGAAAGTTGGTTTAATTGAAGCTGATTCATTCTACTGGGATATTGCTGGAAGAGATCCTAATCCAGATATTATGTATGAAGGTTTAAGAAGATTAGCAGATCTATATCTAAGTAAGAATTATGATTTTGTTATAGAAGGAATCTTAACTGCAAAAGATAAGTTTGGAATCCCAAGAATAAATGATCTTGTTAGAACAGCACAAACTTATGACACTAAAACTGGATTTTTTCATCTCTATGCCTCAATAGATCTTTTACGTGAGCGTGTAAAAACCAAATTTACTAAAAATGGTTGGAATTTTGATGAAAAAGCATTTCAGGGATGGTACAATAATTCATTAAAAAGTATTCTTCCCAATGAGATTAGAATTGATACTCAAGAAAAAAGTCCTGATGAAATAGTTAGTGAGATAATAAAATACATATAATTATCTCAACAATTTCTTTTCTGCTTGTCGGTGTTTATGTCTTCTATAAAAATAGTAGGCGATTGATCCAATCACAACTAAAATAATCAAATAAAGAGTAGAATTGCTACTTTCTCCCGTGTTTCTTCCCTCAAAAGGTTCAGGATTAAAATAAACCGTTTTATTGAGAGCTCTTCTAACATTAATACTATCTGTATAATAAACCATTAAATCAATATTCCCTTTCGAAGGTTTGGCCTCAAAGTCTGCGGTGGTAAAATCATTGGAATCTAAAGAACCAATTATATTCCTAGATGCCCCTTTCACAACAACCCCTTCTTGCGAAAGAATCTCAATGGTTAGCGCTTCAATATCAGTTTCTCCAATATTCAAAATTTCAAAAGTTAGAATATTGGTTGAGGGATTATACTCTTTAACAAAAATCTCAAAATCAGATTTCACATCTTCTATATTCAAATTAAACTCCTTGGAAAAAAAGGTTTGAGGAACTGAAGTAGGAAAAGGAGTTGATACAAATCTAACTTCCACTGGAGTATCACCATCTAAAGCATCAGAATCAACTCTAACTTTATACGGCATCATTAAAAAAGAATTAAAATTACTTGTAAAAGTTCCTGCTTTTACAGTGGTCACAGGATTCACTCCAGGATCAAAAGAAATAGGATACTCTCCAATAAGTTCAAAATAAATATTCTCACAACCAACATCTTCTACACCTTTCAACTGAAAAAGTAACTTAACATAATCCCCTGGAACTGCAGGATATGGATCTTGATTTATTAAAGAAGCTTCCAAATCACAAGCAGCACTAACTAAAGTTGGAAAAACAAACACAGTTAAAACAAACACTACAATCAACCCTTTCCTCATAAATTAAAAATACATATATATTATTTAAATCTTACCCCAACAAAATAATTTTTAAAGTATATTTTCATGTTATTAATATCAAAAGGAGATTAAGATGACATTTACACCAGTAGAAACAATTGCTTTGATTATTATTGTTATTGCGACAATAAAGATACTTGTTTTATTGATTAAACCAATGGCATGGATGAAATTCGCTGAAAAAATTTATTCTAATTCAATGTTAACACAACTGATTGGATTTGTTTTGGCTGGAATAGTGTTTTATTATTTATT
>CAZJDG010000038.1:0-7887 GCA_964544725.1 Candidatus Woesearchaeota archaeon
TCACAATAAAACCCTCTTTCTTAACAACTCTTGTAATCTCTCCCAAAGCCTTAACCAAAAAATCTAAATACTCCCCCTCCGTAGACATCCCCAATTCATCAAGATCAGGCAGTCCAGTAAAAATTAAATCTACACTCTCATCCTTAATCATAGGAAAATAATCAAAAGCGTCTCCCAAAATATATTTATTAATTAATTTATCCATAATTCTGTATTATCTTATTTATTAAATTGTCGACCCCACCTTCATCCTCTATTATTTTTTTGATAACTTGATATTTCTTATCATCAATCTCAGTATAAAAATCACCAATCCTAACCCAACTATTAATCGTTCCAAAAGGAAATCCTAAACTAATATTCTCTTTATCAAAATCTCCCAAAGCCATTTTCTCTATCTCCTCCTCTTTAAACCCCACATCCTTCAACCACTCCTCATCAAAATTTAATAACTGTTCAAATTCCCACTCCCCATCCTGCAAATTACTTTCCAACGCAACCTTAACCCTCTCCTCCTCTGTCAATTTTCTGTTCGGCACTCTACAATCAACATCTTTATATCCCTCCCCAATTAGCACTCCCTTCCTACGATTGCCAGACAATATAGTATTATCAACATCAATTTTTAAAACATCGTGAAATCCCCTCTCCCTAATCCTATCCCTCAACTTTTTCAATCCCTCTTCAGTAATAGTTCTCGGATTCTCCTCCCACTCTTTAAGATCTATTAACTTCCTTTTTTCAGTTTTCCAAACTAATTTTTCCATTAATTTATCAGAACCTATTTATTAAAAGAAAGGTCCCTTACCCGCTTCTTGCTTAATCATTAATCTTGGTATCTGATGCCCTTTCTCTTTATCAATCTTAACTTTTTCCTTTATTCTATCCTCAACTATAATATCCCGGTAATTATAGCTTGTTCTTTTCAGACAAAAATACCAATCAGCTTCATCCATCTTGATCCTATCTAACTGAACTTTATCAAAAAAACTGATAAACATCTCCCTCATTCCTTTACTAACCCTCAACATCAAAACAATTTTTCCCTCAAAACCAGCCCATTTCTTTTTCATTACTTTACTTACTTCCCTTCTCTTTAAAATTCCAAAAACCCTTTTCAATTCCTTAATAGGATCCTCCTTTACCAACTTAGGATCAAATTCAGGAAACACATCCTGAAACCTAAACTTATAAGCACTATCATATTCCAAAATCATACAGATAAGCTCTCTGATCTTACGAGCAGATGGATGTATCCATTCATATTTTTCCGGCAATTCTTGAATCAAACCATTAAGAACCCTAGTTAATTCCCTAATAGAAGTACAAAGCTCTCTATCCTTTAACATTTTCTTAATTAACGGCCTATGCGCAATCTGAAAAAATTGCTCACTCCATTTTATATAAAATCTTTTAGCAAATCTTTTTGGCAAAATAAACAAAGCCACTAACACAATCCTTCCCATCCAAGTATTAGCAATCTTGAAAAATAGCCACATCATATCTTTAGAAACATCCAGTTTCTCCACCACGCCACCTTCAGGATATCCCTTGTATAAATAACTACATCCCAACAATTTTGTATAAATTCCTCCCTCCTCTGGTCTAGTTATTTCAACCCCAATACCAGCACAATCAGCCATATTTCCAAACGCTCCAGCGATCAAATTAATTTCTTTTTTATCCTTTAAATGTTGTCTTAAAGGATTGTCTTTAGGCAATTTTTCTATATTTTCTACCTTCATTTTTTTTCCTTTTCTTTTTTAATTTCTTCTAACCTTTCCGTTGCATCTATAACAACTATTTTTGGTATAATCCCACCATCACTAACCTCTAAAATAGCACGGAAATCACACCTAAATAGTTCTACCAATTTACTATATTCCTTGTGGAATGTTTTACTCCTTGTTATGAAATCCTGTCTTTTTAAATCCTCTAAATTAAAATTCATTTTACGAAAGAGCTTATTTAATTTTACTCGACTTTTTACAATTAAAGTTGATTATTTGACACTGTAACAAAATTGTGTTTAAATCGTCTAATATCAATAAAGAGGAAAGTAATGAGCTTAGCTATCTCATCAGCCTCCCTATATCCAGTAATCGGTGGGGGGTTCTTTTTTTTTAAGAATCTTCAGAAGGAAAAGACTTAAACTCCGGCTTATCAGTCTTTTTCTTATTATCACCTTCCCTTGTATATTTATAAACTGTACTTCTACCTATTCCTAACTCCTTCATTATTTTAACATCAGTAATCCCTAAATTTTTTAATTCTTTAATCCTATTAATAATTTTTGGAGTAAGTTTAGTTTTTTTCCAACCAAAACTCCTAGACTTCTTCTTTTCTTTTTCCTTTCTCAGTTGTGGCTTCGACTCCGGTTCTTTATCATTATCCTCAAACTCTATCTCATCTAAAGACTTAATCACAAAAACTTCTCCTTCTTCAACATCTACAACTATTAACTCCTCTGTCTTTAAATTTAAATAATAATATTTCATTTTTTTATTTAAATCCTATTAATCTCTTAAACCAACTAATCAATCTATTCCACCAACTCCTTTTAATCTCTGACTTTATATCAACCTCACTTGCTAATATTTCCATAGGTAATTGAGATTCTCTCCCCTGAAACTTATCCCATAAATATTCAGAAATTTTATGATTTGGTTTTCTAATCCTCTCTATTCTTCCTTCTAAATCAGCTTCAAGCCAAGAATGAAAACCACCAGAAGTTATTTTAATAATCTTAATAAATCTTAACGACATAATTAATCTTTCTCTTTTTTCAACCTCCACAATATCTTATTAAAATCAGACCACATAACTTTAATAGCAGAAACTCCTAATTTATCCTTTTTATAAAATTTGTTAAAAGCCTTTTCAACTTCATACTCATTAAATAAATACTCACCCAACTTCTCTGATAAATAATTAAGGATCTCTTTCTTTCTATTAACTTTGATATTAGCTTTAACTTCTATCTGTCTAACTCTCTCCCGGGTTAAATTTAATTCTTTACCAATATAATTCAAACTCACATCATCACCTCTCCATATCAAAATATCTTGCTCTCTCTTAGTCAAATCAGAAACAAAAGAATAAAACATCTCCTTCGATTCCAATTCTCTCTCCAAAATAGTTTTGATAATATTATTTTTCATATAATCTACTTATTATTTAGAAACGAAAATCTTTTTGAATTGTTTATACATTAAAAATACTATTATTGGATTGAATATCAACTTATCACTTATACCCAAAACTTTTCTATTTTTAAAACTTTCTTTATAAAATTTCCAGAAATTAGTTATTTTAGTATTTCTTTCAAAAAGTCCCCCCGATATTGCTGATGATAAAGTATTTATAATAAGTTTTTCTTTATTCATTTTAATAATAATTTAATCAAAAACTCTTTACACTCGTCTGATTGATTATCAAGGTTGTTGTCTTTGAGATTCCAAAGCTCTAAAAGTTCATCCTTTTTCCAGTTATCTGATGGTTCTAAAACTATTAAAACATCAGCAAGACGAATAGGGCGACCGAGAATTTCAATCAGATTACCAGAGTCATCTTTATTGTAAGGATTAAAAACTTTAGTCTTTTCAAAATTCATTTCATACATTCCAAGTAAAACTTCACCTGGCTCTGACATCTCATCAGCATATATTACTTTACAGCCGTGCTTTAACTCCATTATCTCAGGATTGCTTTTTTGAATAACCTCCTTTAATTGTTGATACTTTTTTTTATCCATATTTTTAGTGCATTCCTTCTTTTTCCCAGTTTTTAAGTTTACGCTTATTTTCAATCAATCTATTTAGACTTTTAGTAGCCCAATCCATTAACTTGATAAAATTCTCAAAGGGATATGTCTCTTCTTTATAGATTGGTTTTTTAATTTCCATAATATCTTTTAGTTTATATTATTGATTATCTTACTAAACCACATTTTTTACATTTTTTGGGAGTATAAGGAGTTCCTAATATCAAATTTCCATATTCCCATTCGTGTTCACAAGTGCTTGAAGTTCTATCTCCAAACCTTGATTTTTGTTTTTGTTCTTGTTCTTGTGTATTCTCGTTGTTTTCTTCTTCCATAATCTTTTCTTAGTTTAATCCTTCTATTCTTTGCTTATTTTATATATCTTGTTTGATGAACTTTTTAAGAAGTTTGATAGCTTGTGTGTCTTCTATTTCGTTATTTTTAAACAAATTTAAAACTTCAAATTCGTGTGTAGGGATTTTTTCAATCCAATCTTTATTATCTAACAATTCATTAAGTAATTTATTTATATGTTTTCCAAATGTTTTAACTCCATTATGGCTACTACCACCGCCTTCATAATGTGTTTTCCCTAAATCAACTCCAAATCCACCACCAACCCAAGTACCAGTACTAAAAATCTCTCCTATTTTCATGAATGGTAAACTTTTTTTTAATTTATATTCCATAATTTTTATTTACTTAGTTTTTTAATTCTTTTAATGCTTTTTCTCTTAACTCCCAATCTTCCTCTTCAATAAAGCAATCAATGTGGCATCTATGATAATCTATGGCTTGGGGAAACACATCTACTTCTTCTTCCTTAACCTTTTCCTTACAGTAATAGCAGGATTCATTTTGTCTTATCTTTACTATACCCTCCTTTTTTGCTTTTCTTTTGCGTGATATTTTACCCCTCATTGTCTAACTCCTCTTTTATTTTATCTCTAACCATCAAAGAATGCCCAATCTAACAATTTAAAAATTACAGTAAGCCCTCCGATTATCACCAAAATGAAAAATATAAACGCCAATGCAGATTCCGTAAAATAAATATCTTCTTTCTGAGAAAAATCTTTCATCCAAAATACCATCAGACCTAACCCACCCATCATTAAAATTATTCTTGATATCAATTTTTTGCTAATTTTTTTCATTATCTTTTTTTGGATCAGGCAATAACTTAAAATCTTTATTCTCCCCACTCTCAATCGCCTCTTTATATTTAGGCAACATCACCTCTCCCATAGTAAGTGAGTTCCCTTTCTTATCAGTTATCAATAAATGAGCCATAAATTCCTGCTCAAATTCAGTCAACCCACTGCTAATAGAAACAAACTTAGCTTTTAAATGATTCAACAAAACCCTATGGATTATATTCAGCTCTTTATTTCTCCCATCATCATCCTTTCCATCATAGTTAATAGGCACAAAAATCCTAACAGCTCTTGGTTTTTTTCCTTCCTCCAAATGAATAAGAAACTCCAATACAAATTTATCTTTAAGATTGGTAAAACGGATTTCATAAATACCCATCTCCCCCAACATTTTATAAATCTAAGCCTGAGATTTAGCCCAATTAACCCTAGTTCCACTATAAGCTCTTTTTGCCCAGTTAGGTATTTCCATATATTTTATTTATTAACTTATTATCAATTTTGAAACGGGACAGGGATTTCTCCCTGATGGTATTACCCACTTCGGCTGACTCCTCTATCTGCCATTCAAGTCATTTAACCGGGGATAGCATAATTACAGGGAGCCAAACCCTTTGACAACATCCCGGCACCTCGCCCGTTTTTAACTACATTCCTAACATACCCCAAAACATACTACTCAGATGATAAAGCACATATATCACCACTATCCCAAATAAAATTCCTACGACTTCATCTAACATATTTACAACTTATTTTTTCCCAGCTTTAACTAAATCTTTAAGAATTTTATTTATATTTTCCATCCACACAGCTCTCTGCAAAATAACCCCAACAATAAATCTTAATTTTTCAGTATTATCCATCGTTTTTCCTGCCTTCAAAATAGGATCCTCCCATTCATAATAATTAGTATCAAATCTTTTAACCTTCTTTGCTTCTATATTGTGTCTCTTAGCTACTGGTCTAAGCACCGTAACTCCCTGACCCCTAACAAGTAATCTAAACAAAATATCCAAAGTAGCTCTATTAAGTGGCCACCTAATACTAACCAAAGCCTCAACAACTCTTTCCTCCTCTTTAATTATTATCAATTTCTGTTTCTTAGCTTCCACCCTTCTCTTTTCCTTTTCTTTCAGACTCAACCTATATTCAGCGTGCTGCTTTCTATGCTCAGAACATTTTTCACTCACGCAAATCCATAACAACGTTCCAACTCCTGACTCATCATCGGCCACTATCGCTCTTTGCGCATACTTACATCTCTCCTTCTCCTTAAAACTAACCGACTCATAATCACTTCTTGACAAAATACTTTTATCCCTGCCCACTCCGTAATTCCTACTCACCCGCAACATTTTAACTCCTTCCTTTTTAGACTTTGCAATCTGATACTTAACATACTTCCCCATCTTTCTTCCCCAACATTTCAAATCAACGCATTCACCTTCTTTAATTTTCCCAAAAAGACTATTCCTATTCGGCGGACACTCAATACATTCCCCAACAATCTGACTCAATGTTTCATTTTTCAGCCACGGTTGAGACGATAACGGCTTATAAAACATCCCTACAATCCATTCTTTAAGCTCTTTAACGGTCAGAGACTGCCAACCACTCTTAATATACCTCATAGTCTTCTTTTGATCATTAACAGAGAGCTTAGCAATCAAAACAGCGTGTCCATCTATAATCTTACCTTTACGATAATAATTAACAGCATTCTCTATTAAATTTGTCAAAAACAAACGCTGTCTAATATAATCCTTTGACTTACCAACTTTAATTGAAATATCCCCAACACTATATTTAGAATCCTCAACCAATCCCCTATATCCAAACCCCTCGTCAATAGGGTGAACGTCCAATCTCTGTAAATTTTCTATAATCTGAATTTCCTTAACTTCATCATCAGTAAGCTTCTTAATCACTGCTTTTATACTTTCCTTCTTTGTTATTATTGATGCTCTCAAACGACGATTACCAGCTACTATCTCAAACTTTTTATTGCCCTTTGGCTTTATCCGAGCTATTACTGGCACCAAAACTCCTTTCTCCCTTACGCTGGCCACAAAATCATTAAACTTGGGATCAACAAAATCCTTTCCCCTTATATTAGTATCTGACTCGTAGCACAACGAAACTTTAATTGATTTATATTCTTTCATAATTTTTTATTTATTTAATCTATCTAATATATTTTGAAAAGCCTTTTTTACTCTATCTCCTTTCTCATCAGGATGAAAATGCAACATCAATTCATCCCTCTCAACTTCAACTATTGCTATAGCCCGTTTTCTTTGACAAAAAAGAACAGACTTAAGTTTAGACAATACAAGCTCTCTCGCGTATGTATAATCAAGCACTTCTGCTGGTATCTCTACAATACTGCCCGCAAGTATATTTTTACCCCACCTAAGCGGTGGCAATATTTCCTCAAATACTTTAATTATTTCTTTATCTTTATCCTCCATAAATTTATTTTTTACTCTTTATAATTAACTCGCTTTTTTTCACGACCTTTCCACACTCCAAACATTTCAATTCAGGATGAGTGCATCTCCTGACCCGTTCCTCTCTTATTTCAGATCTATCGGGTAAATATACCTTAACCACCTTCCTCCAACTTATGTTTTTACCTTCCTCCACCTCATCTAAAAATTTATTTAAATCAGGATATTTTTTAACAAACTGAATAGCATAATAAATAGTTCTCTCTCCTTTTTGTAAAGATTTTGAGATCCGTCTCACAATCTCATCACCATAAATTTTCTTTCTATTAAAATTATCATTTTCTTCCAAAATCCTTTTCCCTAATTGATGATAACCGTCAATCAAAGTCATCCTATAATTATAAATCGTTTCAGTAATAATAGCCCCACATTCCTCTATTAAAGCTTCATACCAATCCTCTCCTTCCAAATTTATTTTTTTAATTATTTTCTTCATTTTGCTCTTTTTCATAAA
>CAZJDG010000039.1:0-6929 GCA_964544725.1 Candidatus Woesearchaeota archaeon
ATTCCTAATAGTAAGCTTGTAATTGTAATTACTGAATTCGTAAAATGAATACCATGGTTAACAATAAAAACTGTAAATATAAAATATAATACTGCAAAAGCTACAAAATAGGTCCCTAAATATTTATTATTCATGTTTATTTACAATATTTGTCCAAAGAGAAGTTATGTAACCAAGCTAGTATTGCTCCGCCAGTAGCCCCACATATTGCTCCCCAGAACAAACCTACAAAACTACCCGTTAATGTTGCTGCATATCCTGGATACAAAGTAGCCAATATTCCTAAAAGTTCATTACTCACCCAAAAAAATCTTGCGTTTGGGAAAATGGTTAATATTAACCCTAATAAGAATACATATGCTCCCCATAATACTCCAAGCGAAATTGCAAGTGCCTTAGGACTTAAATAACCACATTTTTTTGCGCTTACCATTTTTATTTTACCTCCTTTCATTTTTAATTCTTATTTCGCATATTTAGCAGGATTTGATTTGAATGCTGCCTTACAAGCTGGACTACAAAGATAGTATGTTTTACCTTTATGTTTTAAGGGTGATGCTTTATTCGGATTTATTTTCATTCCACAAACGGGATCTTTTATAGCTCCAGATTCTTCAGTTTCTTCCATATTTTTACCTCCTTTTTTCTTTTTGATAAAATACCAAATTAGAGGTATCAAAATTAATGCAATCAAAACCCAAGGTGCAAATCCTTCAGGAATAAAGTCTCCCCTCCCTTCTTCATGTTCATCTCCAAGTAGTTCTGAAGGCAACCCAGTAACTGCTACAAATTTATTCCATCCAGTGTGGACTATAGTTTCTTCATACCATTCGTGAGCTCCTCCCATTACAAATATTATTGCCCCTAAAATCACTAAGAACCATCCCATAAATTTCTTGATTTTCTCCTGGTGTTTTAATATTGTAGGTGTTGCGTTTATTCCAATAATTCCTAGAATTGCTAAGAATATCAAAGGTGTCGCTCTACCTAAACCATGAACAAAACCTAACCAAGCTCCAGTAACCATACTTCCCTTTATTGCAATATCGCCTAATAAAACATAAAATAGTGGATTAGGGCATCCTACTCCTGCATTTCCTAAAAGCAATCCCAAGAAAAAAGCTTTTGAATAATCTTTTCTTTCTTCTATAAATTTAGGAGTTCCCATAAAACTCGGCATTTCAAATTTAAGCAAGCCAAGTTCAGATAGGCCAAAAATAATTGCAATAGCACCTCCTATCATGAATAGCACCATGCTAAAGATTCCTGCCTTGCTGGCCGCCTCATCCAACCCAATTATGTTTCCAGCCAAAGCAATAAATATTCCATAAATTGTTATTGTTATTGCCAAGCCAAGACCAAATAAAAGAGCCATCCAGAATCCTTTCTTATAACCTTTTCCAATACACAATGGAACTATTATAAAAACTAAAGGCAAAGTGCAAGGTAAAACTATCATTGAAATTCCTGCAACATATGCGAAGGCAAAATCAACGGTTTCTTTTGAGAGACCAAATAAATAGAACACACTAATTGTGATAACTGCGAATAAAATTAAAGCAATTCCTGCAAATAACTTTCTCCCTTTTTCCTTACCCATTTTCATCTTCTTTTTATATATTGTCAATAACCTTTTTTAACTTTTCCACCACTTCTTCAGCTATTTCCTTTAAACTTGAATTTTCGACTATAGACATGGCTTTGTTTGGATTAATCGCGGAAACAAAAACTTTTTCATTTTCAGAATAAACAATCACATTACAAGGCAAAAGTAAACCAATTTCTTTTTCTACTTCTAAAGCCTTGTGAGCAAACGAGGGATTACAAGCTCCAAGAATTAAATAATTATTGTATTTGATTCCCAATTTTTCTTTAAACACTTTTTTAACATCTATTTCTGTCAAAACTCCAAAGCCTTCTTTTTGTAATTCTTCTTTAACTTTTTTAATGACTTCTTCAAAACTTAAATTCACTTCCTTTCTAAATCCATAATTCATTTCAACCACAACAACCTCCCCTACCTTTTGAGTTTTTCAGATGTTCTTCGCATTCCTTTTCATAATTACTACTATGTTCTTCACTACAAAAGTTTTTAGGATGCGTTCCCACAAAACCAGGAATCTTTACATTTTTTTTGATTTCTTTATCTTTATCAATTTTGTTTCTACAATAAACACACTTTTTTCTAAATAAGTTCATTTTTTATCTGAAATTTCTTTAATTAACCAAATTATAAATAAAACCAATGCCACTAAAATTAAAACCATAAACAGCCATCCAAAAATCCACATTCCTGAAAAACCATACATCATTCCACCAAATGGAAATCCCATCATACCAAAACCGCCAAATAGCAAAATAATTATGACTGCTATCACTGACCAAGTTAAAGCATTATTTTGTTTTTTCATTTTTTATTTCTTTTAATACTTCTCAAGATATGGATACAATGTTGGGACATATGCTTGTCTATAAGACTCATAAGGGGATTTATTGTTTTTTCATTTAGCTTGTAATATCTAAATTTTCCGTTGATTTCTGAAATAACAAACCCACATTTCTTCATTCTTGCAAGATCATGGGAAACAACAGTTTGATCCATTTTCAATTCATCCATAATTTCTGAAACGTTTTTTCTTCCTCTCCTAAGAGAATTAATTATTTTCAATCTTGATTCAGAAACAAGCGTTCCGAAAAATAATTTATAAGCTCCATAGGTTTCTTCTTCATTAAACCCTTCTGAATGGCATGATTTTAATATGCCTTTATTTATCATATGAGGATAAGATACATATTACTATTTAAACCTTCCGCTAATTTAAATCTTCTAAATTAATTTTTTCCATAAACTTAATCGAATTTATTGTAAGTCCATGCGATTGCATAACCAGCAATGAATCCCCAGACGGCACCTTCAAGCATTCCAGCTATTATTCCAAAAGGGCTTACATCAAAGTACATATGCCATTGCATCATCATATTGACCATTCCAGAGTACATTCCAGTATAACCTAAAACTCCTAATGCAAACATCCCTGCTGCTGAAACTGCTGCAAGACTATATCCTAAAGATAACTCATTTAATTTTTTAGCCATTGTTTTGACCTCCTTTTGTGTTTTTATTTAGCATTATCTATAATCTCTTTTATATCTTTTTCAGCTTCTTTTGTCTCTTCTTCACTAATCTCTGGAAAAAATTCAGAAATCATAATCGGATTCAACCCTACAATTTTAACTTTGTCATTATCTTCAAAGACATTTATTTTACAAGGCATACAAAGTGATATTAATTTATTCTTATTCAAAAAATTATTAGCATGTTTTGCGGAACAGATTTCAATAATTTTTAATGGTTTTTGTTCAAACTCTTTTGCAGCAAGTCTTTCTTTTACATCATAGATCTGGAATAAAGCCCAGCCTTTTTGTTCAACTGCTTTAAGAACAGAAATAACTGCTTCATCAAAATTTTTCTCCGTTTCAACAACATATGCAAAATCATTAATATTCATTTTTTGTTTTTCCTTTTGTATTTTTTCTTTCCAGTCAATTCTTTAATTAACCAAATTATAAACAAGATTAATCCCACAATTAAAAGAAAATTAAATAAATTTGTGAGGGAATTTGATTGGGGCCAATATCCTTGCATCATGTTTCCATACATAGTATTTCTTCCCATCATAGTATTCATCATGCTTGGATTCATGGATTCGTGTTCTCCGCAATAAAATGCTAGCCCCATATTGATATGAGCTTGTCTTAAGGAATCTGAACCTTCTCCACCCATCATTTCATCCATGATTTCATGTTGTTCTCCAGGATGCATCTGTTCCATGTAATAATCTCCAAGAATTTCTAATTGATTTTCTGTTAAGTCATCACATGAAATTTTTTGTTGAATTATTTCTTCTGCATGTGCAAAAGTATCTTCTCCGTGCGCAACTAGAAAAGTAGAAATTAAAACCAGACTTATTAAAAATAAAATACTCTTTTTCATTTCTTATCCTGTAACTCTTTAATTAACCATGCTATGAATAAAACTAAAGCAATTACAATTAAAAACATAAAAAACCAGCCAAAACCATACATCATTCCAAAGCCGTTAAATAACAAAACAGCCAAAACCGCAATTATTATCCATGTTAGAATATTATTTTGTTTTTTCATGTTATATTAAATATTTAATTATTTAAAAATTAATCCTCTTCCGCTGGTTTCCCAAGCTTTCATTCCTCCTTCGAGATTGTAAATATTTTCATATCCCATTTTGATAAGTTGTTCTGCAGAAATCTGAGCCATTCTTCCACTTCTACAATAAACTAAAAGAGGTGTTGATTTATCTTCAGGAAATTGAGCTAAATAAGTCTCCATATGCTCCCAATCTTCTGCGAACAAATCAGTGTTAGGGAGTTCCCCTTGATATGGGATATGTGTATTGATTAAGAAAACATCTTCAGAGTCCATCATATTTTCGAATTCATCAACACCTAATAGTTTAACTTGAGAGCTAGTGTTTAGAGAAAATAAAATTCCTAATAAACCTAAACCAAGTACAATAAATAAAAAAGATTTTTTTAATTTCATTTTAAACAATCTGAATAGATAATACTGAATTGTTTTTTCTCACCAATTTTTACAGCATTCAATTAATTTATTTGCAAAAAGATTAAATTTTTTATTTGATTTAAATAGATAAATTATTAAAAATATAATCCATAAAACTACAAGAAAATAGATTGTGTTAATCTTAATGCCTTCTAGAATAAAATATACTACTGAAAATGAAGTCAATAGGAAGGGAAGTTTGAAAATTCCAAGCTTACTAAAAAGCATGTTGAGTAATCCCACAGAAGTTCCCCCCATTAATATTGCTATAAGAACTTTATCTGTAAAAATTCCCAGAAAAAAAAGTGTTAATAAAACTATCCATACGATGCTAACAGCTAAGCAAAGTACGCAAGGTTTATCCTTAATTCCTTTTGGTAATAGTTCTTTGAAAACTAAAAAAATTACAAATAAAGAAGTTATTCCCACCAATGTAATAAATAATGGTTCCATTTAGATTGAAAGTTGAATAATCCCTCCCATGATAATTAATAATAAAAGAGTTATAAAAACTCCTTGAAAGGGTATGATTTTACCCTTTCTTAATTCTGATAATTTTTTACTGACCCATGGAGAATTATAAGCCACAAATCCTCCGATTAAACTGCTTACCAAAGAATAATTAACCGCGTAAGTCAAACCATATTCGCCGATAAATGAAAGGTAAAGAGGTCCTACTGCTTTAAAGAGGGGCATTAGTGGAAGAAGAGTTGTAAGGAATACTACTAAAATTATTATTGTTTTTTGAAAGGGGATATATTGTTTTTTTATTATGTTTGAAAACCACATTCCCATAGACATTGCAAAGGCACCAATAAATAATGCAACAATAACTTTGCTAACTCCAAGCCAAACAGCCGCTCCTGCTGCAGCACCTGCTCCGATAGTGCATAAAGGACAATGCGCACTAACTAGGTTTAAAGAAAAAATTGATAAAAGAGGTAAAGAGAATAACTTCCAATTCATTTTAAATCCTCATAAATTCGTAATAACTTCCATCATGGTTTACTGCAGATATTACAAAATCTTCTGTTTTTGTTCCAGGCATTCCAGGGGAGCCAGAGGGCATTCCAGGCATTGCGATTCCTTTTATATCTGGTTTCTCTAAAAGTAATTTATCTATTGCCCCCATTGGGATATGTCCTTCTACAAAGTAACCATCAATTACGGCCGTATGACAACTTTGTAATTCATAGGGGACTCCAAGGTCAGTTTTGATTGCGGAGATGTCTTGAAAATTATTTATTTTGACATCAAATCCTTTGGAAGAAACATATTTTGAGTGAACGTCGCAGCATCCGCAGCTTATTGATTTGTAATAAGTTGCTTGGATTCCCGAAACCTTGTCTCCACTAAATGCGAACATTAAGATTACTCCTAAAGCTAAGAGAATCCCGATTATGAATAAATTTCTATTTTTCATTTTAGATAATTAACAACCCCCAACCATTCCACTATATGCAGATGCAGCTTGTCCTGCGTTTGCACCTAAATTAGCGCTTGAAATTGAGCCTTGAAAAAAGGTTGTGTAAACTACTGCTAATACTAGGAGTGCAATTACCCCCCACAAAACTGCCTTCTTTGCTTCTATCTTCATATTACCTATTTGAATATTTGTCATTTTTTCCCTCCTTGAATTTTAATTAACATCGCCATTGACATAGGTATCGTCAAGAATGGGGATGGAACCATTAACATCCTCCAACCATTCCTCCAGATGCTTTTCCTTGCTCTATGCCTCGGTATTTGTTGCTTGCTAAGTCAATATAATTTGAAGAGTCTAGTCCTTCAGCTTCCATAGCTGCTGCTTTTCCTTCCATGATTCCTGGGAAGAAAAGAACTTTCCATTTTGCGACTTCAGTTAAGATGTCTTCGTTAGCCATATCTGGGTGGAATTTGATTAGGTATTTTGTTAAACCCCTCATAGCGTAAGAGTGAGCACAACCACATGCAGGTTCTCCGTTTTCGAATATAATAGAACGAGCACCACAGCAATATTCACAGGACATTCCCTTTTCCATATTATACAGGATTTCGATGTATCTCTCCAAATCAGCGCCTTCTAAGGTTTCACTTCTGTCTATGTTTCCCATTAGTTTGATTGTTTTGTCTGCTAGTTGAGTGTTACTTGCTGAGATGTGATCGTACATTATTCCCAATTCTTCTCCGTAAACCGCTGGAATTCCTGTTGGGATTACTGAGCTAGCTGAGACCATTCCTGTAGCTCCTGAGGTTTGAGTTGGATATAATAGAACAAATGTTAATATTAGTATTACTGCCACTTGAGCGTAAAATTCGTAGTCCGTTTTTTCTGCTGTCATGGAAAA
>CAZJDG010000040.1:0-6924 GCA_964544725.1 Candidatus Woesearchaeota archaeon
TTATATGTTGAAGAAAGAAGATTTCCTATACTGGCGAGGGCAATCCCTTTTCCGAGACCACTTAATACACCACCAGTAATGACAATGTATTTCCTCTCCATCTAAAATAAAAGAGGGTTTTCTTTAAAAGAATTTATGTAAGCCATTGACATACCCTAATAACCTATACCCTAAAGGGCATAAGTAGACGTCGTTTAAATCGCAGAAATAAAGCAGAGAATTTGGTCTATTTAATTGTGAATAATTTGCTATCTTTCATATTGAAAATATCTAATCTTACTCCTGAATCAAGCCAACCATGAGCGTAGTTTAAAGCAGCGAAAGAATTTACAAAATCTTGTTTTTTTCTGAAGTATTCTGCATCTGAAAGATAATTTGAAACCATGTCAATTATTTCTTTAGCTTCTTTTTCTTTCCCTTTGATTATTTTCTTCTTTGCTTTTTCTAATGCTGTTGAAGTTAAAGTAAAATATTTGTCTAATTTTTCTTTAGTTATCTCATTTTTCATATTTTAAATAATAGAAAAAAGTTTTTAAAGTATTGGGAATTAATTTTAAAATGGAAAGAGATAATACTAAATTTGCTTTGAGGGCTTTGGTAATACTTGTAATTGTTCTCTCTTTGTTAGTTCTTTATGCTTTTGTTTTAAAACCTGCAATGAATGGGTATGTTGTAAAATCTCAAAATGATGGTGTAAATTATGTTATAGCAAGTATTGTTAATCAAATTCAGCAACAAGGATATGTTCAGATTCCTGTTGGAAATGAAACTTTGGTTTTAGTTCCTTATCAGCCAGAACAAGAAGTTAATTTGGTAGGATAAAATTAGTTTTAAAGAAGATTATTATATAACTCAACATGCTTTACATTTTGAAGTTTTTTGTTCGTTGTCACTCAGATTAATGGCTCCAAATCAGACTCTGTCATGATTTTCTGCTAAATTCTATTAAGGTTATAATCTTTTTAGAGGGTTTTTATTGTATTAACTAACCTGAAAATTTTTGCATGACGAAGACTGCAAAAATTCATCAATCCGCAAAGCGCTAATTTTTGTTTTATGTTCAGTTAGAAACTTGACTTCTAAAGTAACTTTTAAGTTCTATAAATTTTATCATGGTGTTTAAAATTCTCAAATGAGATAAAATTATCTTTCTTATCAAACTTAAAAACTAAAACTTTTTCTCCAATCTGAACTCTCTTTAAATGCTGTAAAGGATATTTTAAGTTTTTATAATGTTCAATATCTCCAGAATTAGTAATTTCTTGTATTTTATTGATAATTCGTTCTCTTGTTTGATTATCTTTTTTGAATAATTTTAACATAATTTTTTGGAGAAATGGTTGTATCTTATATTGATACATTTTATTCACCAGTTAACTTTCTTAATTCTTCTATGTCTTTAAAAGGAATCCCTTTTTCTTTATCAATCCTTCTCATTTCTTTAATAAATTCTGGTCTTAATTCAGGTTCTAAATTTTGTCCATATTCTTTAATGAGAAAAATAAATGCTTGTTCTTTATTTTTAAATCCATGCTGACCTTTGAGAATATTTAAGATTCTATTTTCTCTTTCTGGAATTTCTATTGTTGCTTTAACCATTTTACTATATTTTACTATATTTTACTACTTTTTAAATATTTCGAGATTATGGATCTTGAATGTTTGCAGCAAGAAACTTCTGTTGCGGAGTAAAGTTTTTTAAAGTATTGGGAATTAATTTTAAAATGGAAAGAGATAATACTAAATTTGCTTTGAGAGCTTTGATATTACTTGTTGTTATTCTTTTTGCTTTAGTTATTTATTCTTTTGTTTTGAAACCAGTATTTAGTGGTTATGCTATTAGTTCGCAAGAGCAAGGAATGCAATATGTTGTGTATACTTTACTTACACAAAGTGCTCCCCCAAATTGTGTTCCCACAGAATTTAATATGGGAAATCTTTCTGGAAGTTTTGTGGCGGTTGAATGTTTGCAACAAGAAATCTCGTTGGTAGGATAAATTTAATGGTATTAAAGTTAGGAAGCTAATTTTTTTAAGATTATTTACTCAAAATATTCTTTGCCAAATATTTTTAAAATATTTTTTATTTCCCCTATTGTTTTTTGCTGTGTTTTTTTATCAGACATTCTTACAAATTTTATCAACAAGTCTTCAAGTTCTGGAATTTGCAGAAACTTGATCTTAAATCCATCTGTAATAAAATAAAACCTAAATTTCTTGTATTTTATCTCTTTAATTACTATTCCTCCAACTTGACCAACGGGCTTACCTTTTTTTGGATTTTCCTTTAAAGAATAGATCAATTCAAAAATTTTAATTGATTCACTCTTGAATTTTTTATTAATTTTCGTTTCTAAATTAGAAGTAATAATCACTTCTGCCATTTAGCTCTAGCTCTTTTTAATGCTTCTTCAATAGGTATGGTGTTTTCACTACTCATAAGCAAATCATGAAGCTGTCTTTCTTTAGCGCTCTCAAGCAGCCTTTCAATAATTTCGGAGTAAGATTCTTTTTTAGTTGCAAATTCCATAATCTTCTCTTTCAAATCTTTTTTTATCGCAATTGTTGTATGTTCCATTTTATAATATTTATAATTGTTATAGAAATTATAAGTTTAAATAATTTTCTGTTCTAGGAGTTAAAAGAATTCGGTAGGATAAATTTACAGAAAGTATTATTTGGTTCTTTAAGAGTTTCCTGCATTAGTTGCTGTCCAATAAACAGTATAATTTCCGCCTCCGCTCCTAACTTTGTTCAAACATAGATCAAATCCAGATGTTGAAAGAGAATCTATTGAAACAACATTATTGTCTGCACCATTTTCCACAGTTCCTACAACAACAGGAGTAGTTAAAAAAGCAGTATTAAAACTTATTGAAGTACATAAATTCTCTACAACAAAAATAGAACCTGATTTAATTTCTATTTCACTAGGACAATTTGTTCCATCTTCAAGGCAGACATTTGTATTATTCACTGTAATGCTTTGTGTTGTAATATTTATTGAATCGATTTCAGTAAACCAACCCTTAACAATTCTTGATATTGAACTTCCTAAATAATCAAAGAATCCTTTTAATCCAGTGATATTTTGATTAACATTTAAGTTGTTTATTATTTTGACATTTTCAAAAATGTTGATTACAGGGGCATTTACATTTATGTTAAAATAATTTAAAGTTCCTACAGTATCAGAATGGAACAGAAAAGGGATTAGACAATTATCTCCACTCAATATTCCTCCTGTACAATTACCATTATCTAGTGCAGTATTTATAGCAGAAGATAAATTATTGGTTTGGTTTGGTGAAAATGTTTCATTAAATCCTCCAAAATAATTCCATTCGTAAATTCCATCTGGGATTCCTATTTCTAAATAAGGATCGGTTATATTTCCATAATCCCACCACAATGCTTCCTCCCAAATATAACCATAACCACTCCCAGTTCCTCCTGTAGTAACCCATGTCCCATTAAAACATTGAAAATATTGTGAGAGACCAATATAATATCTAAAAACCAGATTGTTTGAATCATAATTCCAACATGAAGAAGGTATTGTCATGTTACTAAAAAATTGACCATTAGTTCCACTCTTACCTTTCCATAAACTTGAATTAAGAGCACCTTCTGGTTTGGTATAATTTATAAAAATCCTATTTCCATCAGTAAAAAAATCTCTAGTTGACCAATTCCCATCATCCCAAGTACCATCGCCGAGACCAAAATCATAAGAAAATCCAGTATTCAAACCACCACAAACAGTTGAAGTATTTACAAATTCTTGATAACATATCCCTGAATTATATACACTCAAATTCAAAAAAGCAGAAGTAACATTTGCATTTTTATTTATGGATAAATATCTTGTTATATTTTCATCCCCAGTAAAAGTCAAATTTTCTTCAGTTAATGAATTATTGAATTGGTTTATTGTTATTGCGCTAACAAAATTCAAACTGATTAGGACACTAAAAAATACAGAAACAAATATCAAACCTTTTTTCATCAGGATAAAATAATAATCTATTTAATAAATCTTTTCTTTTTCTTATTAGCTTTTTTAGGTAGGATAAATTTTCTGAGTAATCTTTAAATAGTTACCTTACCACTTTTTTATGTTTAAAAGAGGGGTGAGATTGGAATGAAAATTTCGTCAAAGCCGTTTTTAGGAGATAAAAACGACTAATGCCATATAAGAAATACATAAAGCGAGATGGGAAACTCTATGGCCCATATATATACCATTCTCGTAAAGAAGGGGGTAGGGTAATTACAGATTATCATGGAAAATTTGATAATGAAAAAAAATATTTACCTGTTGGAATTTTTTTAGCTTTGTTTCTTTTTGCGTTAGTTAGTTTTTCTTTTTTTAATTCAAATCTAGTTCAAGACTTTTCTTTAAGTTCAATTACTGGTTTAATTGTTGAAGATAACCAAGAAAATGTTTTGTTGGAACCAATTGATCCTGTTGCAATCATAAGATTTGTGATTGAAATAATTTCTGCGGAGCATCTTGATGAAAATCGAGAATTCATTTCTGATATTTATGAAGAAACAAAAGCGCAAGATAATATTTGGTCTGAAGAAATTAAAGATGGGGAATTTGTGAGGGTTAGTTTTGAAGAAAATCTAACAAGTAAAAATGATATTACAATTTATCCTAAAGTTATTTCTGGAGAGCCAAGAATTGAAGTTTATGAAAAGGATGGGACAACTTTAATTGCCGAATTTTTGAATATTATTTCTAATCAGTATAATAGAATACTTTTAATAAATTTAGTTGGAGAACAGGATACTTTTGATTTATTGGTTTTAGGTGGAAGTTTGATATTTGATTACATTATTGATCCAATAGAAACTAAATGGGCAAGTTCTTTTCTTTCAGGTACCTTTACTAATTCTGCTAATGCAGTTGGAGCTACCGATGGAGTGTGGGCAGGTCCACCTCTTAATGCAAATGCTGCTGAAACGGCTATATGGTCAATGGAAGATCCATCTGGTACTCTTACTGGAACACAAACAATTTATGTATTATCTCGTAAAGGTTCAAATTCTGGAAATCCTACAATTGCACTTAATCTTTATGAGAATGGAGGATTAGTTCAAGCAATTGTGGCAGATACCTCAATTACCTCCACTACTGGACAGAATGTTACTGGTACTTTTGATGCTTCTGTAATTACTAATCAGAATAATGTGGAAATTGAGGTTATTGAAACTGGTGTAGGTGGAAGTCCTACTACTAGAAATGCAGCTCAAATTGACTCTATTTTATGGGAGGCTAATTTGCCAGATCCAGATTCACAATCACCAAATTGGAGTAATCCTTCTGTAACTACTGCAAGCCCCGGAAGTCAAGTATATCATAATGTTTCTTGGATAGATAATGTTGCATTGAATTACGCAACTTTAGAAATTAATTCCACAGGAGTAAGTTGTGATACTTTGGCAAATATAACTTCTACAACTCTTTCCGGAGCTTCTTCTTGGGCAAATTTGTCTTGGACAGTTCCTAATGCTTGTGAGGGTAAAACAATTGGTTGGAAACAATATGCAAATGATACTGGCAATAATTGGAATGTCACGGATTTGCAAACTTACACTGTGAATAATATTGCACCAATTCCTGCTTTTGGAACAGATCCTATTGATGTACTTAATTCAAGTTCAAGTTCTGTAACTTTTGATTTATCTTGTTCTGATAATTTAGATGTTGATTTCTTAAGACTGTATGGGGATTGGAGTGGAAGCTGGGTTGCAAATCAAACAAATTCAACCCCTATAAATGATACAACTTGGAGTGTAACTGTTAATGGAATTCCAGAAGGGCAAAATTACAATTGGGGAGTTTGGTGTAATGATACTTCTGTGAGTGGAAATTCTGCCTTCACGGGAACGAATAGAACTTTTACTATTGATTTAACTGCGCCTAGTGTAACTACAAATTCTCCTTTGAATCAAAGTTACACGACAACTACAACAGTGTTTAATGTAACTGCAACCGATGCTCTGACTGGAATTAATACTTGTCAATATTCTCTAAATGGCGCAGCAAATGTTTCTCTTACAAACTCGGCAGCAAACTTTTGGACCAATACAAATGCTTCAATGGTTCAGGGAAGTCATACAGTGGATTTCTATTGTACTGATTTTGCAGGAAACGTAAATGGAACAGAGCAAGTAACTTTCTTTATTGATTCTATAATTCCTTTAATTGAATTTGTTTCTCCAACAGAAAACAATGCAACTTCATTTAATAGACAATGGATTTATGCAAATGTTACAATAGTTGAAACAAATTTCCAAAATGTAACTTTTAAGTTATATAATTCAACAGGAGAATTAAATGTTACAACTTATACAGATGGAACAAGAGAAATTAATTGGACTGGCTTGTTAAATGAAAATGTAGAATATTGGTACAATGTAAGTACTTATGATCAGTATAGTAATTTCAATGAAACAGAGTTAAGATATATTACTTTAACTGCAAATCAACCACCTGTTGTTAATGTGACTCTCCCTTTAAATGATTCTTACACCACTGTTCAAACGACTCTTAATTATACTGCTACTGATGATGTTTCCTTAGATGTCTGTTGGTATTCCTTAGATGAGGGTGCAAGTAATACAACTATCGCTTGTGGAACAAATGTAACTGGTTTAAACTCTGGAGAGGGAAGTTCAACTTGGACAATTTGGGCTAATGATTCTATTGGGCAAGAAAGTTCTGATTCTGTGACTTTCTTTGTTGATTCAATAATCCCTTTAATCCAATTTGTTTCTCCTTCAACTGCAACGGGAAATTTTTCACAGAATTATATTGAAGCTAATGTAACTGCATCAGATGATAATTTGGATACAATTACAATTTATTTGTATAATTCAACATCTCTGGTTAATTCAACAACTAATTCAACAA
>CAZJDG010000041.1:0-6790 GCA_964544725.1 Candidatus Woesearchaeota archaeon
ACAATTTTGTTGCCAAAAATGTAGAGGTCGTGAGTTCGATTCTCACCGCAGGCTTACCTTTTTAAACAGACTTCTTATTTCTTAATCATGACTAAAGAGGAATCAAAACTTGAAGAATTGAAAGAGACTTATTTAAAATTACAGGAGAAACATAATCTCCCTTCTTTTGAAGCACTTAATGAAGATTTCCAAATAGAGAAAGTTGCAGAGACTGAAACTGATTTTTTGATAAGAGAATTAAGAAGAACTATTTCAGATAAACCCTTTACTTATTTGAGGTTTGTTGAAACTTTGATTAATCCTGCAAATGCCCCTATGTCTATTCTTTCTGTTGTTAAAACTCTTGGAAGTGAAGAAAAAGATAAGTTGGCTGAGATTTATAAAAAACTTGTTAGAAACGAGGTTTTATTGATTGAAACAGATCTTTCTTTTTCAGAAGAAAAGGAAGCAAAGTTTATCCGTGAAACTTATGAGGTTTGGCAGGAAGTTAAGAAAGACTTGATTGAAGTTATTGGTGTTGTAAATCTAAATTGGGATAATAAAGTTGAAGTTAATGGTAAGAAATATTTTGGTTAATTTTTTAAACTTATAATTAATTTTTCTATTTTATCTTCAACCATATTTCTTACATTGACGAATTCTGGATATTTTTCTTCTTCGTTATTTGGAGCTTGGACATCTGGAATATTCCAAACTTCAAAAGGTTTATCACTCAGTTTCATAAAATCTTTACTTAAATTAGAATTCATCAAAATTATTAAGTTTGAGGAGTCTATCATTTCTTTCGTTGCCCTTTTTGGTTTTTTCTGACTTAAATCAAAATCTTTTTCCCTCATAGCTTTTATTGTATGATTATGAACCCAATCCCTGTCTCGAAGTAATGCGGCACTTTCTGCTTTATATGGGAGATTCTGTTTTTTCGCCATATGATTAAAGAAAGTTTCTGCCATTTGACTTCTAAATCTATTTCCTGCACAAAGGAATAATATTTTTTCCATGTTAGTTGGGAAGAATTTTTTCTAAATCAATTTCTAATAATGCAATAGGCATTTTAATTCTCCAATTCTTAAGAATCTTAGGATGTATTTCTCCCATAAAACCTACTGAATTTTCGTTGAGAAAAATTTCAGCAGTTCTTCCATCAATAAAATAGGAAGGGATATCGCTTGTTTCTTTAATTTCAAAAGAGAGGTTTAACATTCTACCTAAATATTCTAAAGTTTGCCTTGTCTCAGTATAATTTCCAGGAGCAATTGCCAAGGCTAATGTTTCTTTTTCAATTATTTCTTCATCTTGTTCAAATACTCTCCCAATTTCGAATATTTTTTGGGGATATTCTGAATCGGAATTTTCGAATAGAATTTTTAATAAATAATGTGTTAGATCTTTTCTTAATATGTTATAATCTGTTTTTGATTCTTCTAGTTCTATGAAGTTTTTTTCAAGAGTTCCCATTTTTTCAAATTGTAATTTCTTGTTTGTTAAATGATAATTAGATGTTTCAAGCATTCCAATTCCAGATAAGATTTCAGAAATTTTTCTTTTGAAAATTTCTTTCTGAGATTCTTCTCCAATCGTGGAAATCTCTGGAATTTCTGGAATGAAATTATCAAATCCATATGCAATTGCCACGTCTTCTATTAAGTCCACTTCGTGTAAAACATCTGTTCTCCATGCTGGGATTTTAACAGACCCTTTATGGTAGTTGTAACCCATTCTTTCCAAAAATAATTTTATTTGTTTTTCAACTAAATTCAATCCTAAAAGTTTGTTAGTATTCTCAATTGATATTTTCATTTCCTCTGGTTTTAAATCAGGTGTTATTTGATTTCTTGCTCTTTTGAATTTAAGTTCCATTTGGTAAATTAATCCCCCCATATCTGCAAAAACAGTTACAAGCATGTTAAGACATTTTTTAAGAACTTCAAGATCAAATCCAGAACATTCTACAAAAATATCTCTTGTTTTTTCTGTGACTTTTCCAGTTAGTTGGGAGTTTATTACGGGAGGCATACTTAGCACATCATTATTTGCATCAACAAAAATTGGGAATTTTGATTTTCCAGCCAAAAGAGAAGCATATTCTTTTCCAGCAGGATGTCTCTGAAGAATCTCAAATCCTGACATTTCTACATCAGATTCTAAAGGTATAAATTTTATTTTTTCAGGTTCTAAAGCTTTGAATGTTATTGGGAGTTTTATTTTTTCAAGCGGGTAAATTCCTATAGCAATTTTTTTTCTATTTCTTCCAAAAGTACCATGTATTTTTTCTTGAACTTCTACCATGTCTTTTATTTTTGTGTCATTAAGTTTTAGATTTTTTATAATCGCACAAGCAGTGTATGGACGTACATCTTTTACAGAATCTTCAATTATTACTTGGTAGTTTTTTTCAGGACGATGGACTTTGTATTCTTTTAATCCTCTTTTTCGATTCAAGTAAGCTAAGAAAGATCTTTTGAACCCTTGGTAGGATAATAAGTCCGGTCTATTTGGTTCTACTTCAATTTGTATTTCATTATCACTTACTGATTCAACGGGTGTTCCGAATAGTGCAATTTTTTCTTGCATTTGTTCATCTATCTTCCCTATTTCTTTTTCAAATTCTTTTTTATCAAAAGTTACAACTGCCATCTTATTTTGTCCAGAATTTCACATTTCTCAAATGCGAAATATCATTTTTATATAAAACTCTGATGTCATTGATTTCATAATAGTCCATGAGGATTCTGTCAAAACCCGGGCCCCAAGCTAAAACAGGGATATTTTCTCCAAGTAAAGGGATTACAACTTCTGGACGGAAGATCCCAGCTCCGCCAAGTTCAAGCCATTCTTCTCTTGCAGGATGCCAGACATCTATTTCTACGCTTGGTGAAGTATATGCGAAATAAGCAGGTCTGAATCTTAGTTTTTCGAATCCCATTTTATTGAAGAATTGTTTTAAATATCCTAGAAGATGTCTGAAATTTGCATTTTTATCTATTACAATTCCTTCTGTTTGATTGAATTCGAATCCATGGCTCCAGTCAACTGTTTCATTTCTGAAATTTTTACCTAATGCGAAAAATTTTGCCGGTAGATTTTCTTTTTTTAGATCCGCAATTGTTCTTGCAGAGAGGCAAGTTGTGTGGGTTCTTAGAACAATTTTCTTTGCTTCTTCTTCATCCCATTCATATTTCCAACCTTTACTACCTCCAACTCCTTTTTCGTGGCTTTGTTTTACTGCATCCACAATTTTTTTATCAGGAAGTGCTGTTTTTTTATTTATGAAAAAAGTATCTTGCATTTCCCTTGCAGGATGGTCTTGAGGGGTAAATAATGCATCAAAGACCCAGAAAGAACTTTCAACTAAATTTCCAGTCATTTCTTTGAATCCCAGGTCGGTCCAGATTTTCCTTGCGTAATCTGAAGATTGGTTAACAAAATGTCTTTTTCCACCATAAAGATTTGGAACTTGAGAGGTAATATCATACCTTCTGAATTTTTTACCTTTCCATTCTTTTTCATCTTTCAAAATTTTAGTGGTTATTTGCTCAATCATATTTTTTTCATTTATTTTTATTTTAGCAATTTCCTTACCAAGTTTTGTGATTTCTATTTTTACTTTTTTTGCTTCTTTTACTTCAATCATATTTTTTCTTTTTTGAAGTAATTTCAAAATTTCATGCTGATCTGAATCTAAAGAATTATATTCTAAGGGGAGAGATTCTAAAAATAATTCTTCGGGTGTTTTTTTAGAAATAATTTCTATTCCTAAACTTAAAATTATTTTTCTGTTTTTTAAATCAATCAGTCCCTTACTTTTTAGAACACCAATTGCAGCTTTGAATTCGTCGTTATCTAATGAACTTTCTTTTTGGGCATCTTCGAATTTTAGAATCCTTTTTTCCTGTATTTTATTTGCAAGTATTCTTTCTGGGAGCCCATTTTTTCTGTATAAAATTCCATTATCTCCTAAATCTACTACTTTGTTTTTTTCAAAGTTCAATTTGACTACACCTTTATTTTCAAGATATTCTAAAGATCTCATTACAGAAATTCTATCTAAATTTGCTTTTTTGCAAATTTCTATTAAATCTTCTTCTAAATGAGGGAGAATTTTTCTTTCATGGGGACTCAAAGATTCTATGAGTTTTTGTTTATCCATTATAAAAACAAGCGGTTTTATGTTTAAAATTGTTTTGAAAGAGAGAATTCGAAAGTTGGTTTTAAATTTTTTAATTAATTTTATAAACAAAATCAGATAATTCTTCCTCGCCAAAATCATAGGCATCTGCTAAAATTATAATCTTGCCATGGTCTTTTGTTGTAACCACTTCCATTAAATTTATACCATCTATAAGTTCTTCATAAATATTTTCTCCATTCTCATCAAATATCAATAATAATGATCTGAATGATGTTGCTCTCAGGCTAACTAATTCTACCAAATATTCTTTATTACTTTCTGAAGTATACGAAACAAATGAGATGTATGTAATGTAAGGATAAAGAGGATTTATCTCATAAGACATTAAATTGCTATTTTGGTCAATTTTGCTAAAAGGGTCAGTCGAATTAATTGTATGTTTTATACCTTTCCAAAATAAACTTCCTTCTCCTTTGCAATAACCATAAGAATAATCCTCAAATCCATACTCTTCAACAGACTCATAAAGAACATCAATACAATTATTTGAATCAAAAGAGGGTTTATTGACAAACAGAATCTCCTCTATAGATATTTTTTGAACCAACTCCGAATCTTTTTTAATTCCAAATTCATTTGCTTCTTCGTATTCTATTTCATACTTCCCTTCGGTTTTCAACATCAGACTAAGGATTGAAAAAGCAAGAATAGTCATAACAATAAATAAAACTAAAAAAAATATTAACGCTTTTTTTATTCCGATCTTATTTGTTTTTTTATTCTTGATTATAACAGAGATAATTACACCAATAATTGCACCAAGTGAGGCCATTATTCCTCCAATGATTAATGAGTAAAAAATACCAAAAGGGATGAGTAATCCTGAGGTGGAGCTTGGAGGAACACCTCCCCCTATTTCTGCCATAAATGATGAAATTGTGTATATGATTCCTCCTAATAAAAATATAGTTCCCACTATAAACGCTGAAAATAAAACAAACTTGCTCCCACTCATCTCTTTTTTATTCATATTAATTAATAGAAAACTCTAATTAAAAAGCTTATCTTACAAATTTTTAGTCATCCAAGTTGGCATACCTAAGACTAAACCTAATGATTTAAGGTCTTTTGCATCTCTTTTATTCTTTTCGTTAGTTGCCATAAATTTCATTTTTAGCTTAGCTTTATTACAAATCTTTATGTTTTGTACAACTCTTGCTAAAATTTCTGCCTTATTTTTTCCTGTTGATTCAATAATTTCATCTAGATTTATTCCTATTACAATATTTTGTTTTTTTGCGATTTTTGCAAGCACATGATTAAAACCAGAGTTTCTTTGTTTTAATTTATCTTTTCTTTCAGTTTGATTCAGAAGTAAGAAATCTATTTTTTCTTTCTCTAAAATTTTCCTATTTAATTCATCATCATCGCTTGAAAAAATTATGGGGCTTTTACTTTTTTTAATCTTATCTCTGGCCTTTATAAAATCTTTTTCTCTAATAATTAACATTTTACTTATCTTGAACAATCAAATTATATTTATAAATTTTGGTTAATCTTTTAAAGAATTTATAAATAACAAATCTTAGAAATAAAACGCCGAAAATGCTGTTGCAATTCCCAAAATTAGTGCTAGAAGATTTGGTATGAAAATAAACGGATCTTTTTTTGCGTGAGCATACCATATCCAGAAAAAACCATTAAAGGCCGTTGCAATTGGCTGAATAAATATCTCGCTTTTTCCTTGGATGTTTGAGATGAAAATTTCAATAAGGGCAATAAACATTACAATTGCTAATATTGAGGCAATACCACCTATCTTTTTTTGATGTTTTACTGAAAAAGCATGAAAACTCATAAGAGTAATTGCTTTTGTGATTTATAAATTTTATCCAGAAACTTTAGTCCCTTTAAATTTCTTATTATTCAATAAATTATCAAGTTGCTTTAAATCTTCTCCGATTATATAAGTTGGAATTTTATTTTTTAAAATTATTTTTGAAGCTGTTTGGTCTAAAACAAAATGTTGTCCTGGAGAATATTTTAATTTGTTGGCCATTTTATCAAATTCTTTCCAAGATATTTCTGAGATGAATTTTGCGCTTCTGAATTTTTTTGGATTTTTATTATACAATCCTTGAACATTTGTTAAATTTATGAAATCGCTTTTGAAATGTTTCGCGATTTCTGCAGAGGTTGAATCAGATGTTTGTTTTGGTTCGTATTCTAAGGCACCACAGAAAACTATCTCCTGTTTTTTTAGATAATTTTGAATCTCTTTTATTTTTTGAGGGATTCCGTTTAATGATTCTTGATTGAAGAAATAATTCATGAATCTTGCGTTCATTCTTGTCGCTGAAATTCCTGCAAGATTCTGGAATTTCTCATTAATTCCTTGTTCTCTTAGTGAATAAATATATTTTCTAGCAATACTCCCTCCACCACATACGACTATAAATTTATATTTTCTTGAATTTTTTAAAAGAATTTTTTTGAATTCCTTGAGATATTTGTCATTTATTTCTTCTGGAATTATTAGACTGCCGCCAAGACTTAACACCACCACCTTTTTCATGATTAGAATAATAATTTTTTCTATATAAATTTAAGGTTTTTCCTAAAAATTAGAAAAAGGTTTTTGAGAATCAGAATATTTTATTG
>CAZJDG010000042.1:0-6019 GCA_964544725.1 Candidatus Woesearchaeota archaeon
GCACTAATTGCAATTTGGTTTTTATATCTTCAGGAATTTATTCTAAACGCTTATTGTAAATATTGTTTAGTTGTCGATTTCAGTTTAGTGTTAGCTTTAATTACAATTCTCCCTGAAATCAAAAAGGATTTTCCCACAGTCCTAAAAAAACTCCAACATATTCGACAATAACATAAAGCCAGAAGATATAAGCTAAAACCGCTACGATTAAAGAAATCAAAACCGTGTTAATTATTTTTTTTCTTTGTCTCTTTGCTTGATCAATTGTACAAATTCCCCTGTTTCTAAAATAAATAAACAAGCTTATTGATAATAACAATAATCCCATTCCTCTAAAAACCCATTTGTAAGTTCCATAAAGAGTATTTGATAATGAAGCGGCAAAAGCTACAGTACTTAATCCAAACAAAACCAATACAATTGGTACCAAGCAACATAAACTCGCAAGTAAAACGGGAATGCCCGTAATTTTAAAGATATCTTTCCAGTTTACCCCTCTAAATTTCATTTTTATAAAAAAGAAAAAGCATTTAAAAAAGATATGGAATCTAACTCTATGAAAATTATTCAACAAGGAGCAGAAGCAAAAATAATTGAATCGAATAAGTTTGTCATTAAAGATCGAATTCCAAAAGGATATAGGATAAAAGAGTTAGATGAAAAAATTCGTAAAAGGAGAACTCGTTCAGAAACAAAACTATTAGAAAAAGCTTCTAAAATAATTAATTCTCCAAAACCAATTGAATCTCGAGAAATCTACAAAATAAAAATGCCCATGATAGAGGGAGAAAAACTCTCAGAACATTTAGACAACTTTTCATTAGAAAAACAAAAAGAAGTTTGTAAAAAAATGGGAGAAAATATTGCAAAACTTCATGACTCTCATATCATTCATGGAGATTTAACTACAAGTAACATGATTCTCCAAAAAAAGAAACTTAAAGGAAAGTTTGATAAAGAAAACCTTGATTGTCTTTATTTTCTTGATTTTGGATTAGGATTTATAAGTCACAAAATTGAAGACATGGCTGTAGATTTATATCTCCTAAGGGAAGCACTAGAAGCAAAACATTTCAAAAATTGGGAAACTCTACTAAAAGAAGTAATAAAAACTTACAAAGTTTCAGAAAAGTCAAAATTAGTTTTGAAGCAACTTGAAAAGGTTGAAAAAAGAGGAAGATACAAAGATAAATATTAATTTCTTCTTTTCAAAATACCCTTAATACCCAATCCTGCGCTAACCACTAAAGCTCCGGCCAAAGTTGGTCCAACGTAATCAATATCAATTTTATCAGAATAATTATTAAATAATTCTGCACCAATATAAGTTAAATTAACTCCTGCTTGAATTAAAGTCTTAGCCTTCCCATAAATATTTGCCCTAAGTTTAGATTCAACTTCAACATCTTTCTGACAGGATTCAGGATTCCATGTGGCCTTATAAGAATCACTTAACTGATTTAAAAGAGCTCCTCTTTCTTTTTGAGAAACATAGTCAACTATAAAATTACCAGCCATTGAAAGAGGTAAAGCAACTCCTCCCCTCATCAAGTCACTTCCTGCAACAAAACCCCCCACCAAAACATTTTTTACTTTATCTAATAAAGGATCTAACTTAGCCCCTTCAAAGGTTTTCATAGAATAATCTCTCGCAATTTTCCCATCAATAAAATCACAGGCATAGCCTGCAGTTACTAAAACAAACCCCAGAGGCATCGTAGAAGAATTAGTCAAAAGAGCAACACCAGTAGCTGAAGATAATCCCCCATATACCGAAATTCTATTGGGATGAAAGACTTTTCTTAGTAAACCATTTTTAGTCATTTCCGCAGAAGAGTCAGTTTATTTAAAAAGATTTGTAGTCATCAAAAACATTATAAATCAACCAAATTTATCTTCTAGATAGCCCCGTAGTCTAGCGGTCAAGGATACAAGCCTTTGAAGCTTGTGACCCCGGTTCGAATCCGGGCGGGGCTATTTCTTAAAAGGATTCGATAAATGCGTTTAAATCCTAAGGAGAGTGCGCGAGAGAAACTTGGTGCTCTCGCTTCGGATTTGGGCGGGGCTATTCAAACAATCGACTATAGAAAATTTCTCTATTAATCTCTTCTTTTCGAGGAGTTATATTAACAAAATCCCTAAGATTAAATTTTGGTTTATATCTTTCTCCAACTAAAGATCCTGCAAGTTTCATATATTCAATCCCTGCCTTAGAATTTGGTCTAAATGAAGGTAAAGGAGTAAACTCAGATAAAGCCTTAGAGAAATTAATATCATGAGGGATAACCGCTAATACTGGAACCTCAATAGTATCTTCAACATCCTTAAGACTTGTTTCGAATCCTTTATTGTAAACTTTGTTTAAAATCAATCCGTTTATAGTAGTTCCTCTTTGTTTTGCTAATCTAACTGCTTTTAGAGTTGTACTTAACGTTGGATGATCAGGAGTTGTAACAACAAAAATCTCATCTGAAGCCAACATTACTGCAAGAGTTTCATCATTTAAATTAGGAGAAGAGTCTATAAGAATAACATCATACCTTCTCTTCAAATTTTTCAGTTTATCTCTTAAATCAAAGGGATTAATTTCAATATTAGTAAAAATTTTCGAGGGAATAACATCAAAATTCTCCAAAGAACTAATTGAATCAGTAACATTTGATGTTCGATTTAAAACGTCATGTAAAGTCACTTCTGGGTCAACTATATTCAAGTGTAATCCTAAATTTGGAGCTGAAAAATTTCCATCAACAAGTAAAACTTTCTTTCCCAATCTAGCTAAAGCATCTCCAAGCGAAACTGCAACTGAAGTTTTCCCAACACCTCCTTTTAGGCTTAAAATCCCTATAGATTTTCCCATGAAGATTACAAGTGTCTTGCATTTAAATATCTTTTTTAAACAATAATGATAAGCTTTAAAAATTCAAATTCTAGTTAATAATATGCCAAAAAAATTAGATTCAAAAAAAGCAGATAAAAAGGAAACAGAAAAACTTAGTGAAGCTAATTTTGGGAAGAAAGTATTAGAATTAGCTAAGCAAGGCCTTACTTCTGAAAAAATAGGAGAAAAATTAAGACAAGAAGGAATTCACTCAAAAGAGTTTGGCAAGAAAATATCTAAAATACTAAAAGAAAAAGATTCTTATGTAAATCCTGATCTAAAAAATGTTGAAACTAAGCTTAACCGAGTTGTTGAACATTTCGGAAAAAACAAACAGGACAAAAGAGCCATGAGGGAGAAAGACAGAATTTTTGCCCAATTAAGAAAATTAAAGAAATATTTCAAAGTTTAATAATAAGGTTTAAAACCACACTTTTTCTAAGTAAATTATGCTAGAGCCAGGAGATATCGTTTTATGTACTGTAGAAAGAATAGAAAGAACTATCATATTTGTAAAAATAGATGGGGAAGGGGACGGTAGCATCATAATAAGCGAAATCGCGCCAGGAAGAATCAGAAATTTAAGAGACTATGTTGTTCCAAAAAAGAGAATCGTTTGTAAGGTCCTGCGAGTTTCTAGAGGAAATTATGAATTATCTTTAAGAAGAGTTACTCCAAAAGAAAAGAAAGAATTAATGGAGCAACAAAAACAAGAAAAAGGTTATGCAAGTGTTATAAAAAGTGTCTTAAAAGAAAAATTTGAAACCATCTTCAAGGAGATAACCAAAGAAGAAAAATTATTTGATTTTGTTGAAGAAGCTAAAGTTAACCCAAAAAGATTGGAAAAATTTGTTGGAAAAGGGAATGCAGAGAAAATACTTGAAATTTTACTTTCTCAAAAACAAAAAAAAGCTACCCTTAAGAAAAAAATAAATGTAAAGAGTAATGAGTCAGAAGGTGTTGAAATCATAAAAGAAATTTTCAAGTCAATTAAAGATGCAAACGTAAAATATATTTCTGCAGGAGTTTATTCTATAGAAACAGAAGCAGAGGACATAAAAAAAGCCGATCAGAAAATACAAGAAGTATTAAAAGAAATTGAAAAAAGAGCTGAAAAGTTTAAAGCATCCTTTACTATTAAGCAGAAATAAAAGAAATACTTATTCCTAATTTATCTAAAAAACAAGCATCCATAACCTTTAAATAATTAAATAAATAAATACCACCATGGATGAACTTGTAAAATTAGAGGATATACCAAAAAACAATTCTTTGAATATAACTCTTGGAGTAATTTTCAATACTCAAACAAGAAAAATTTTAATAGTAAAAAGAAAAAAAGCTGCAAATATAACTGGATTAAAGTGGTGTTTTCCAGGAGGAAAAATAGAACCTGGAAAAGATTTAGAAAAGGGAATAAAAGAAAAAATAAAAGAAAAAATAAATATTGAGGTTGAAAACTTAGGTTCGATTTTTGCAGAGTCCCATTCTGAAAATAATGGAGATTTATTGGCCATTTATTATTTATGTGAATTTATCTCTGGTGAAGAAGTTTTAAATGAAGAACTTGAAGAGATAAAATGGATTAACCCTTCTGAAATTGAAAGTTATTTAACTAAAGGATTAAATCCCAAACTTAAAGAATATCTATCTAATATTTAAGAATGAATTTAAAAAAATGTGAGGATTGCAAAAGATATACTCTAAAAAACATTTGTCCTCAATGTAAAAAACCAGTAAAGGCCGCGCATTACAAATTTCTAAAATTCATAAAATCAAGATAAGGATTTTTGATTGATTTCCAATTTAACTACCTCCATATCTTTCTCCCAAGAATCAATTAAACTCCGATTATAGATTATTGCGGCAGGATGAAACAAAGGGATTAACTTTAATTTTAATCCACTAAACTCAAGCATTTTAACCTTGCCATGGACTTGAGTAATTCCTGGTATAGAATTCATTTCATCAATGTTTCCTTTAGCAAGAAAAAACTTTGTCGAATAATTCCCAAGAGAACATATCACTTTAGGTTTTATTTGTTTGATTTGTTCAACAAGCCAAGGGGTATGTGCCCTTATCTCTTCAGGCAAAGGGTCTCTATTCTCTGGAGGCCTACATTTCAGAATATTAGCAATATAAACATTATCCAAACTCAAACCAACTTTCTCCAAGAGTTTATCCAAATTCTTCCCCGCAGCTCCAACAAAAGGCAATCCCTGTTCATCCTCATTTCTTCCAGGGGCTTCACCAACGAACAAAATATCTGCATTCAAATTTCCTTTCCCAATAACAATATTCTTGCATTGCTTACATATTTCAGTTTCCTTAACTAGTCTAATATGTTCTGGATCTTCCATGATTAAATAAGAAAAAAGTTGTTTTTAAAATTTTATTTCTTTTTTCCTCTAAAGAAATAAAACCAAACAGCAAATCCTACTAAAACACCAAGAATCACAAACCAAACAGTTTTACTTTGTGTACCTTTACCTTTTGCTACTGTGTCCCCAACTGCTTCTCCCGTTTTTTCAGTAGGAGTATTTGCAGAGATAGCAAAGTAACTAAATGAGTCTACCTCAATATCATAGTAATAATAAGTATCATCTTCCTCAACATAAACAGTTCCTAGCTCTTTCCATTCTTTAGCAGATTCATCAAACTTGGACACCAAAACATCCCCTTTATCTAAACCATTACTTGAAACCCAAGATTTCTTAACCTTGGTCCTAATTATTGCTTTCTCAATATTATTCTCTAAACCTGGAGCATCAACTTCAAAATACTGGTAAACTTTTCCCGATTTTTCTTTTGAAACCTCTGCTGGCTTACCATCATGCTTAGTCACAGTAACTTTAATATTTTGAGCGGGATTATTAACTTCAATGGAAATCTCCTTAACTCCTAACTCTAAATCAAAATTCTTTATTATTGAAGCTACTCCTGGAGTCATCTTAACAAGAGTAATTCTCTTTTGAGTTGGATCTACAACACTTCCACTACCTCCTGAAGCTCCTCCTGTTGCATAAATTATATATTGCGCAGTTGCAACTGCAGAATTTCCTGCAACATCAGTCACAGTACAAGTATAGATAAACTCGCCCACTCCTGAAGTATCTGTAATTGATCCTGCAGTTGAAG
>CAZJDG010000043.1:0-6015 GCA_964544725.1 Candidatus Woesearchaeota archaeon
GATTTGGAGGTTCATCTTGTCCTTCGGGTTGGAATTTATACCAAAGTTGGTCTACGACAACATCTAGAGAAGCGTGCATAACATTTGTAAAGCTTAATGGTTTACCATCATGGAAGAGGAATGGGTATATTTCTGGATCACATTCTTTCTCTAATATTCCAACGGAAAGTTGTGTAATAACTTGGAGTAGAGCTTGTGAACTAACTAGCAATTGTGCAAGGTTTGACGTATCCGTACACGCAGTGTGTAGTGATCCTGCGTGTGTAATGGATAGTTCTTATACTCTTGTAAGATCAACAAGAACAGAAGTGGGATGTTATTAATCAAAAAGTAAACTAGCCCCAAGAATTCCTGGATTTTCTAAAGTACTCCATTTTATCTCTGGAGTTTTGGGTAAGAAATTATATTTTTTAGTTTGCGTTTTAACATCTTTCATAAATTCTGATCCAAGTCTCCTCATCCCTCCTCCGAGAACTACTATTTCAGGATCAAACACGGAAACTAAACTAGCAATACCTTGTCCAACATAATCTGCAAGTTCCCTCTTTATTTTACTAGTTTTAGAGGATTTATCTAAAATAAATTGTTTTATTGAATCCGTTTTTAATATTCTTTTAAGAGCTTTACTAGATGCCCAATACTCAAAATCTTTTTTATTGTTAAGAATTATATGTCCAAGTTCTCCTCCAGATCCTCTTCCTTTGTATAATTTACCATCAATAATAATTCCCCCACCAATTCCAGTTCCCAAAGTAAGAATAAAAAAATTGTTTTTCTTAACACCGTACTTCGCTTCTGCAAGAGCCACACAATTAGCATCATTTTCAATTATTACTTTTTTCTTAAATTTATTTTCTAAATATTTTTTTAAATTAAAATTTTTCAAAGGTAAATTTGGAGAAACCTTTACTATTCCATTTTCCATAACTCCTGCACATGAAACACCAATTCTTTTTACATTTTTTTCAATACATTTTTCAATTCCTTCAACTATTTCTCTTAAAAGTTTGGTTTTATTCTGAGATGTTTCTTTTCGGATAAAATTTATGATTCTTCCATTTTTTACACGAGCAATTCTCAAATGAGTTCCTCCAAGATCTATTGCTACAACTTCTTTTTTCATAACACTTTAAAACACTTTTATCTTATAAATCTTATTAGAAGATGGTGAAAGTAAAAAAAATTTTAATTTTTCTAGATAGAGATGGAACTTTGATTTATGATAAGAAATGTTATTATGGGAGTCAAAAAAATTGGAAATCTTTAATCAGACTTTGTCAAGGTGTGGTATCTGGGATAAAATTAATGAGAAATATTCCCAATTCAAAAGTATATATTATTTCAAATCAACCAGCAGTTGCAGTAAAAGAACTTCCTTTACTGACTATGAAAAGGGCAATTGAAGTATCTAAATTTGTTATGGGGCAATTAGAAAAAAAAGGAGCAAGAATAGATGATCATGAAGTTTGTGAACATGCTCCCAAATCCTATGTTAAATCCCATCCCCATTTTTCATTTGATAAAAAATTAATTGGAAATTTTGATTGCATGAAACCTAATCCAGGAATGATTAATAAAATAATGAAAAGAGAGAAGTTATCTAAAAAGGACGTTAAAATTTATGTTGTTGGAGATCGTGTTAGCGACGTTAAAACGGCATTTAAAGTAAAAGGTTGCGGAATATTAATTCCGTTTAGTAAAGAATCTAAAGAAAAAATAGGATTCAAAAAAATAAAGAATAAGAACAAATATTTAGCAAAAAATTTTCTAGATGCGTCTAGATTTATAGTTAAACAAGAAACTAAATAAATTATTTCTTTTCTATAATTCCTGCAAGTCTAACTGGCATCATCATTAATGCAACTAATATTCCAAATAATAGTATTTAAATTCCATAAGAATTTTTCCAACACCAACTAATTTCAATTTCAAAAGTTATGAAGGATAGTTTTGAATTTCTACCAACTGATTATTCAATTCAGAATTTGTTAAAGCAGAATCTCTTGTCATTTTCGCCAAACTAAAATATTGACTTTGCAACTCATGGAATTTGCTTCTTCAACATCTACTTTGAAATGCATTTTAACTCCATTGAAAACATATAGTCCAGATCCAAGAATCAAAATTACAAAGAACGCCATTAATCCTATTTTTCCATCACCTATTTCTACTAACCTCCTTTTTTCATATTAGATTATCCATAATTTCAAAACATATCCTAGAATAATTAATAAAATACCTAAAACCCCCAAAAACTCTTCCAAATGCATTTCTTTTAAAACGAAATCATCAATTTTATGTTCTTTTCTTATTCTTGCATGAACTAACAGAGCCATTATAGCAATTAAGATCTTTCCAACGAAGTCAAAAGTTGTTGCCCAAAATTCAATTCCTAGAGTTATCATTTTATTTTATATTTTTTATAATTTAAACAAAAATTCTTATCTCCTTCTTGATGTTTTTTGTATGCCTCTTCAATAATTTTCATTGCTTCCTTATAATCTTTAACTACGAATAATGAGGTTAAATCTTTATTGTCTAAGTATTTACTTTTCAAAGGATATTTTTCAACCCATCTCAAAAGTGGAGGCCACTGTCTTCCAACTAAGATTATTGGGATATGACAAATATGTTCAACTTGAGTCAACTGCCAGGTGTAAAGTAATTCTAATAAAGTTCCAATTCCTCCTGGAGCAACAACAACTGCATTAGATAAATTCATAAAATAATCCAATCTTTTTGAAAATCTTTTGAATTCTTTTTTGATATCAACATGTCTGTTAAGATTCTGTCTTTTTGGAATTTTGATTCCTACCCCAATAGAACTTGCCCCCGTTTTTTTACTTCCTTGATTATGTCCACTATTTGCAGCTTTCATTAATCCAGGACCACCCCCCGTAACAACATCAAAACCCCTCTCACCTAACATTTTTGCAAGAGATTGAATTTGCTTGTAAATTTGATTATTTTCTTTTATTCTTGCAGACCCAAAGATAGTAACTCTAAAATTATTCTTTTTTAGTTTGTATTTATTTTTCATTTTAAACTTTTCAAAATTTTATCTGGGTTTTTTGAGTTTGCAATAGCAGAAGCAATCAAAACTCCCTTGCATCCAAGTTTTTTAGCTTCAACAACATCCCCTTTTGAATTTATCCCTGCACCACATAATGGGAGAATCTTCGTACCTTTTAAAATCTTAACAAATTTCCTAACTGATTGAGGGTTATATTTTGTTATAGATTTTCCAGTTGAAATAAGTTTAGGGTCCTCAAATGCAATCGCGTAAGGTTTCAACTTTTTTATTTCTCTAGCTTCCTTTAAATTCGAAGCACAAACAATTAAATTAATTTTTTCTTTACTTATTTCTCTAATTTTCTTAATACCGACTTTATGTTCTGAATGATTTAACAAAGATCCCTTTGCCCCAGATTTTTTTGCAGCCTCGACGGTTAAAAATCCAGTTTCCTTTTCTGAGTTTTTTTCTACATGTTGAGAAAAAACTCTTAATCCTGTTTTTTCAGAAATTTCTTCGAGATTTACAGAAGGAATAGCTACAATTGCCTTTGGAAGATATTTTTCAATTTTCCTAGACAATCTCAAAACTTCTCTTCCTTTTTTATAATTTTTAAAATTTATAACTATCATTTTCCTCTATGTTTCGCGATGCCTATGCGTAATGGCCCGGAAACGTGAAAATTTATTTTCATTTCAACTCTTTTTATAATTCACAATAGATTTGAGAAGTTTTAAAAGTTGCGAATGCTTTTTTAGTATAGGTAAATATGGATCCAAGGCTATTAACATTTTTTGCATTCTTACCATTTGTTCTAATTTTATTTTTGATTGTTATTAGGAGATGGCCCGCAATCAAAGCAATGCCTCTAACCTGGTTCATTACAGTTGTTACAGTTCTTGTCTTTTGGAATCTAACACCTATTTTTGTGATGGCCTCTTTTTTGAAAGGGCTTTTTGTTGCGATTGAGATTATGTTAATCATTTTTTGGGCAGTGTTCTTTCTTGAAGTTTTGAGAGAAAAAGGGCAAATAAAAAATATTCATTCTTTATTCTCAGTAATCTCCAATGATTCAAGAATTCAAGCCATTATAATTGCATTTTTATTTGGAGGATTAATAGAAGGGATTGCAGGATTCGGAACACCTGCAGCTCTTACAGCACCCTTATTAGTTTCTCTAGGTTTTAGCCCAATTCTTTCAGTTATTCTTGCACTGATAAGTAATTCAACTCCTGTTAGCTTCGGAGCGGCAGGGACTCCTATTCTTTTGGGATTAGGAGGGTTGGGTTTAGGAAGTGAATTAATTTCAGAAGTAACTAAATTAACCGCAATCTTCCATGGAATTGCAGGTTTAGTAATCCCCTTTTCTTTAGTGTTTTTAGTCAATTACTACCATGATAAAAAAACCGTAATAAAAAATACATTGGAAATAATCCCATTTACTATTTTTGCTTGGTTAGCATTCATAATACCTTATTTACTTGTGGCGTATTTTATAGGTCCAGAACTACCTTCAATTGTTGGAAGCTTCGTCGGAATTTTATTAGCAAGCACGGCAGCACATTATGGATTCTTAGTCCCAAAGAACACAATTCAATTTGGTCAGAAAAAAACAAAATCTAAATTCGCTTTATTCAAATCATTAAAAGTTCTAACGCCTTATTTAATAATTATTTTCTTATTGACTTTATCTAGAACCATTCCTTTATTGAAAAATTCTTTGACTTCACTATCATTAAATTGGGAAAATATTCTTGGAGCAAGTATTAGTTACAATTTTCTTCCATTTTACACCCCTTCGTTTTATTTTTTAATCGCTGCAATATCTTGCATCTTTATTTTCCGAGCAAAGATGAATGAAGTTAAAACAGTAGCTAAACGAACATTCTCGAGAATAAAAATTGCGACAATTGCTTTAATTTTTACAATAGCACTGGTTCAATTATTTTTAGTTTCTGGAAACAATTCATCAGGAATTCTGAGTATGCATTTAATTTTAGCAGGATTCTTTGAATCTATATTCAAGCAAGGATTTGTTTTCGTCTCTCCTTTCATTGGGGCATTTGGTTCATTCATAGCAGGAAGTAATACAGTTTCTAATCTATTATTCGCTTCTTTCCAAATGGAAGCTGCAAAATCTCTTGGGACCTCTGTGGTAGTAATTTTGAGTTTACAAGTTGTCGGAGGAGCAATTGGAAATTTAATTGCAATACATAATATTTTAGCAGCAAGTGCAACAGTTGGATTAAAAAATCAAGAAGGGAACATAATCAGAAAAACAATTATTGTTATGTTGATTTACGCCACAATAGTTTCAATCTTAGGATTTTTGGCAATTAAGCTTTTTTACTGAAAACAATTCTTTGAATTTTTCTTGTAATTTCCAATGGTTTTGGATGTTGCCAAATATTTCTTCCAATTGCCAAACCTGTAGCTCCAGAAGCCATAACATCTTTAACTTCTTTTAAAAAAGCAACTTCGGATTTTTTGCTTCCTCCTGAAATAACAACCTTTGTTCTTCCTGCAGATTTAACTGCCCATTGTAAATCCCTTATCTTCCCACCCCATTTCATCTTAACAATATCTGCTCCTAATTCTAAACCAGTACGAGCAGCATAAGCCATCATTTCTCTAGAAACATCATTCTTAACAGTTTTTCCACGAGGATAAATCCAAGTTACTAAAGGAATCCCTTTTGCATGAGCGACTCTTTCTATCTTTTCAAAATCTCTAAACATTCTTGACTCGTAAGCGCTGCCAATATACAATGTATAACCTATTGCACTGGCTCCTAATTTTATCGCTTCACTAACAGTTCCCAATGGGGCGGAATAGGGCTCGCCCTTGTAAAGTTTAGTTTTTCCATTCAACTTAATTATCAGTGGAACTTTTGATTTCTTTATTTCCTTTTGATATTTTTCAGCAATCCCCTTCCCAAAAACAACACCTTGGTATTTTCCTTTTTTTGCAATATCTAAAATATAAAGCGGATCAACATTCTT
>CAZJDG010000044.1:0-5705 GCA_964544725.1 Candidatus Woesearchaeota archaeon
CAAGGGAAATTCTTGAATTTATAAAAATCGAATTTAGCACCCTACCTTTTTGTTCTAGATGGATTGTAAAAAAATTTGGAACAAAGGCATCAATTGGATTGAAACAATTAGAAGAAAACGGAAACATTTACCAATATGCAGAATTAATTGAATCAAAACATGGAAAAGTTGCCCAAACAGAACATACTATTCTTATTGAAGAAAACGGAAATATAATTGTTACAACAGAATAATTATGCTTCTTCCAACGCACTTCTTACCATCTTAGTAACCTCTTCAAAACTAACAGGTTTTGCTAAGTAACCATGAGCTCCATCCTTCAACGCTTTTTGACCTGCTTCAGCTCCATCGCCTGTTGCCAAAACAAATCTCACATTTTCAAATCTCGGATCTTTGGCATAATCTTCAATAATCTTACTTCCATTAATCCCAGGCATTTGATTGTCGGTTAAAACTAGCCCAAGGTCTGTAGGATTTTGATTCAATCTATCTACAAGGGAAGTCCCATCCTTAAAAAATTCTGTTGGAGTTTCAGAAAATTCCATTTCCAACATAATTTTATAGGCAGCCATTATTTCCGGGTAGTCCTCTGCCACAAAAATTCTATTTCGGTATCTTTTTTCTTCCATTTTTATTCTGAATAATCTCTTCCAAGATAAGATTCACAATTTAATTTTGCACCTTCACAATCTCCACAATAACTATATTTTCCAACCCATTCACAGATTCCAGAAGTTCTCTCTACAATTGGTGAAGCTTCAGATAAAGAAGCTGTAACTCTTCCTTTAATATTTATATAATCTAATCCATTCATAAAAATTAAACTAAAAAATCCTTTATAAAACTTACTATATGTTACCCCTATAAAGTAACTAACCCAAATAAGTATTCCCTATAGGAACTGCAGATTTAGCAGATCTCAAGAAATTTTCCTCAAGCTTTTTATAAATTTCAATTGAAGGTTTGCTTACACTTGGCTTAATTTTCTTTAAAGCTTCTTCAAAATGTTTTTTCTTGACTTGAGTAGAACTAAGGTCTTCTCTCAAAGCCAACATGGCTGATTCCCTTGCTAAAGCTTCTAAATCAGCACCAGTGTAACCAATTGTTTTTTTGGCCAAATCATGAAGCAACGCCTCCCTTTCTTTATCTTTCAAAAATCTCTTGTCATTACCCAGAGGCATATTCTTAGTATGAATCTTCAAAATATTCAATCTTCCTTTTTCTTCAGGAGCATTTACAAGTAAAATCCTATCAAATCTTCCAGGTCTCAGCAAAGCAGGATCCAACATATCTGGTCTATTAGTCGCCCCAATAATCAAAATATCCTTTAAATCTTCTAATCCATCCATCTCCGCAAGTAACTGATTCAAAACTCTTTCTGCAACTTTAGTTCCAGTTTCAACTCCTCTTTTACCTGCAAGTGAGTCAAGTTCATCAAAGAAAATTATACATGGTGCAACTTGTCTAGCTCTTTCAAAAATTTTCCTAACACCTTCCTCTGATTTACCAACCCACATACTTAGCAAACTAGGTCCCTTAATATGTATAAAATTAGCATCTGATTCTTTCGCGACAGCCTTAGCTAAAAGAGTCTTACCAGTTCCTGGGGGACCATAAAGCAAAATCCCTCTTGAAGGCCTAATCCCCATTCTCTCGAAACTTTCAGGATATTTCATTGGCCATTCAACAGCTTCTTTTAATTCTTGTTTAATACTATCCAATCCTCCAACACTCTCCCAATCAACATTCGGAGTTTCAACAAGAACTTCCCTCATTGCGCTAGGTCTTACAATTCTCAAAGCAGATTTAAAATCCTCATGATGGACAACTAATTTCTCCAAAACTTCTAAAGGTATTTGTTCTTCATCATCAAGGTTCATTTCATTCAAATGAGCTCTTAAAACATTCATAGCCGCTTCCTTAGTTAAAGATTCTAAATCTGCCCCAACAAATCCAGGAGTCAAAGAAGCAAGTTCATCTAAATTAACATTTTTAGTCATAGGCATATTTCTTGTATGAATTTTCAAAACATTAAGTCTTCCCTCTTTATCTGGCGCATTAATCGCAATCTCCCTATCAAATCTTCCAGGTCTTCTTAATGCAGGATCTAAAGCATTAATCCTATTTGTTGCTCCAATAACTACAACTTTGCCTCTTGCCTTTAATCCATCCATCATAGTCAATAATTGTGAAACAACTCTTCTCTCAACTTCTCCAATTGTTTCTTCCCTCTTTGGAGCCATTGCATCAATTTCATCAATAAAAATAATTGTTGGTGCTGTTTTCTCTGCCTCTTCAAAAATATCTCTTATTTTTTTTTCACTTTCCCCATAATATTTTGACATTATTTCTGGGCCATTAAGTAAAATAAAATTAGCATCAGTTTCAGTAGCTACTGCTTTAGCTAATAGGGTTTTTCCAGTTCCAGGAGGCCCATGAAGCAAAACTCCTTTTGGAGGATCAATTCCCAACTTCTCAAAAATTTCTGGATGTTTCAGAGGAATTTCTACCATCTCCCTAATCTTTTTTATTTCCTCACTCAGACCTCCAATATCTTCATAATTAATTTCAGGGATTTTTTCATCATTAATTTCAACCGCTTTTGGATTCAAGCTAACTTGAGTATTCTCAGTTATTCTAACGGGCCCCCCAGGGGCTGTATGAACCACCATAAATTTGATTTGTTGCCCCCCTAAATTTCCCATTCCCATATCTCCTAACATTCCTCCAAAGAAATCATTTAATCCAGATAAGTCTTCAGACATTAAATCCATTCTTCTCTTTGCTCCACCTAAACTCACAATATCTCCTTTGATAAGATTTCTTCCAAATAAACTATTCCTTAATCCTTCAGGTTCTCCTTGGACCATTATTCCTTTTTGAGCAGGAGCAATCATAACTTTCTTAGCTTCCCTAACATTTGCTTTAGAAACTTCAACAACTTCTCCCATTCCAGTTCTAGCGTTTTTTCTTAAAGTTCCATCAATCCGAATTATTCCTTCCCCAACATCTGCAGGATACGCCCTATCAACAATCGCCACAGTTTCCCTATGACCTTTAATAAGAATAACATCCCCTCTTCTCACTTCAAGCTCCCTCATAATTTCTCCATCTATTCGAGCAATTCCTTTATATGCATCATCTTGCAATGCTTCTACTACTTTCAATTTAATTGTATTATTTTTTTCACTCATTTTAATCCTCCAACTTTATCCAAAGTACCATAAGGCATTCCCAAAAAATCCTCTAATTCATAATTTCTTCTCTGTCTTTCTTCTGAAGAAACATACTCTCCTTCTTCGATAGCACTTACAATCATTCCTTCTTCAATAAGTTCATCTACTCTATTTAGCCCTATTCTTTCAGTTGGAAATCTAATCACATTGTTATTTGATGTAATCATTTTCGTCTTCTCCTAATTTCTGATTCTCCAAAATTTAAACTTAATCTCCCTACCTCTTCAAAACACAATCTCACCATATCATTCATAATTTTTTCTTGAGTATTCATAAACGAAACAATTTCCTTAGGAATCGATACAGCATAACTATTCCCGACAAGTCGCATCTTGACGTTAAATTCCTTATTTCGCAGATTTATAAATTTATGGTAGTTTTGCTCATCAATAGGATGAATTGTTTTTTCACCACAATCTTCGCAAGCCACAGCCCTAAGCAAATAGCCATTCTTAGAAACTTTTACCATCTCCATTATCTTGTTGCAATTCTTACAAAGTATTTGGTTGTCGAAAATATCTCCCATATTAAATGAATCGTGTATGAGTATACATTATTAAGTGTATACAGAAAAATGTATTTTTAAACATTTTGGTTCTGGGCAGCAACATTTCCAAATTCTTCTTTATTCTTCAAAATTAAACCAACAATTACCAAAGTTATCAAAGCGATACTTGTCAAGAAAATAGCGACCAAAATCCACCACACAATCAAACCAAACAAAGTCTCACTCGCTTTGTCATAACTTTCTGTTATTTCAGAAACAATGCTTTCTACTATGCTTGGTTTTTCACCAATCACAAAAAAACTAAAAGAATCTAACTCAACACTATATATATAAAATTCTCCACTTTCATTTTCAAAAATCGTCTCAAGTTCATTCCATTTCTCTGATGAATTATCAAATTTAAACACTGAAATATCTTCCTTATTCAAACTATTATCAGAAACCCATGATTTTTCTACTTCAAATTTCACAATCGCTTTTTCAAGATTTTCATTCAAATTTTCTGTACTTATTTGCAAATATCTGTAAGTTTTTCCAGTATTTTCAACAGAAACTTCAATTGGTTTTTCATCATATTTGGAAACTTGAATCCTAACAATTTGAACTTGTTGATTTATTATAATTGTTATTTCTTTAACTCCTGTACCTTCAAAATGAGTAAGGGTTATTGTTTCTCCTGGAAGAACATTAACAATTAAAGAAGTTTTTTGAAGTATGGGGGTTCCTTCTAAAGGTGTTGTTGTTCCTCCTGAATTTGCACCGCCAGAAGATGTTATCGAGACAAGATCAACAGTATAAGAAAGAGTAGCAGTTGAATTTTGATTCAAATAATCTGTAGCAACACAAAAAGTTGAAAAAGTTCCCTCAGTAGCTGTTGAAGGATATTTTGTAAAAGTAGTCGTATTAACTCCAACTCCGGAATCAATTGAATTGCAATCACATGTAATTAAACTCCCCACATTGACTAGTTCAGTATCACATGAAAAAACAATAGTTGGGGCATTATTATCTAAGATTATATTCCTAGTTTCCGTTTGATTTAGATTATTTAAACTATCATTAGCAGAAGCGTTCAAGTAATAAGTTCCGTCAGGTAAATTTGTGAAATTGACATATAGGTAAGAAGATGAATTTGATGTTGAATTTATCAAAGAGGTTGAGTTATACAAGTATGCTACAGTGTAATCTATTTGATTCGTGTCATTTGAAGTTATATTAAACTCTATGTAATTTTGCGAATAGTTTCCCGTTTCTTTAGTAGGATCTTTAAATTCTATGGAGGGAAAATCTTCATCAAATAATTTAAGACTATACACTCCAAATTTCCCACTATTGCCCCCAATATATACTAAATCATTATTAGAATCATATACCAAGCTTAGTAAAAAAGTATTTGAAATCCAATTCCCAATGTCAGTACCACTTAAGTCTTCTGTAATGTTTGAAGTTCTGTTATACACTCCAAATTTTTCTGTATCCCCTTGCCCTGCTAAATAAATCAAGGAATTGTTTGAATCATAAGCTAATCCCTGTAAAGCGACTGAGGAATTGATCCAATCATCAACATATGTAAGTCTCAAATCCTCCGTAATATTTGAAGTTCGGTTATACACTCCAAATTTTCCATTATCTCCCAGCATATATACTAAATCATCGTTTGAATCATATACTACTTCCGCCATATTTGTGATGCTGACCCAATCTCCAGAATCTGTTGTAGATAAGTCTTCCGTAACATTTGAAGTTAGGTTATACACTCCAAATTTTCCACTTTCTGCCACAATATAAATTAAATCATTATTAGAATCATATACCAAGCCCTCTAAATGTGAAGACATCCAATCTCCAGAATCTGTTGTAGATAAGTCTTCCGTAACATTTGAAGTTCGGTTATACACTCCAAATTGCCCTGTGCCTCCCCCTATATAGATTAAGTCGTTACTAGGACTGTAAGTTAACAT
>CAZJDG010000045.1:0-1602 GCA_964544725.1 Candidatus Woesearchaeota archaeon
GATTGCAAATCTCTGACGTTGGTTTTAAAGACATAGTCAGGGAACTAACTAAGGCAAGAATTAATAACACTAAGAGAATTTTATATTTCATGTTTGTTAAAGTAAAATATTGTTTAAAAAAGATTTGATTAGAATTTCATCTTTTTGCCTTTCATAAACTTCTTCGCTAGTTTTTGCATTTGTTTTTGATTGAATCCTTGAGACATATCCATGTTTTGCATGTCTGGACCCATCTTCATCATCTCATTTAACATTTTGTATTGTTTTAACAAAGAACGAACATCAGAATTGTTTACTCCAGAACCCTTCGCAATTCTGTTTATTCTTGAAGTTTGTTTTTCCAAAATTTCCGGATTATTTTTTTCTTCTTGAGTCATTGATTTTAGAATATGTTCCCATTTGGAAATTTTTCCCTGTTGATTTTCCATCAAATTTTCAGGAATTTTTGCGGAACTAAATCCTGGAATCATTCCTTTAATTTTTTCAAAACCTCCAAGAGAATCCATTGATTTCACTTGTTCGATTACATCTTCTAAACTTAATTTTCCTTCTTCAAGCCCTTCTTGTATTTGTTTTTGCTTGTCTTCATTAGTTACAGATTTTATTTTTTCAATTAAAGTTCCCAAATCACCCATTCCCAAAAGTCTTGAAAGGAAAGATTCAGGATTGAATTCTTCTATGTCGTTTATTTTTTCTCCAGTTGTTATGAAATAAACTCCTGTTTTTGTTTCTGCACAAGAAGTCAATGCGCCTCCCGCTTTTGCTGTAGAATCCATTCTTGTAACTATTACCCCAGAAATATTGATAGATTCTTTGAATTCTTGTGCCTGTTTTTTGGCTGCTTGGCCAATGTCCGCTGGCATTACTAAAATTGATTCTGTAGGTTTGATATATTTACTTAGACTTTTTATTTCTTTAGCTAATTCCTTGTCCAGAGTATGTCTTCCCGCGGTGTCTATTATTACAACATCATAATCTTTTAGTTTCTTTGATTTTTCCAGATCATTCCAAGTTTTTATGGCATCATCCTCATCCATATCAATAAAATAATTTAATTTGTTTTTTTCAGCTAACTGTTTTAATTGTTCTTTTGCTGCAAGTCTATGAACATCCAAACAGACAAGGGCAACTTTGTTCCCTCTTTTTGCAAAATAATTTCCAAGTTTTGCGGTGGTTGTTGTTTTTCCTGCCCCATACAATCCAAGAAGCATGATTCTGTTTTGTCCTTTTTTGAGTTTTAGTGGTTTGTAGTCTCCTAAAATTAAAGTTAGTTCATCATGGAGAATTTTTATTATATGTTCTTTCTTTTCAACACCCTTAATTCTTTCATCCAACGCTGCCTTTTTTATCTTGTCGCTCAATTGTTTTACAAGTAGTAAGTTAATATCAGCTTCAATCATGGCTCTTTGTAAATCTCTTACTATGGAATCTACAAGATTTTTATCTAGAAATATGGCATTCGCTATTTTATCCGTCGCTTTTCTAAGTACTTCTCCAAGTCGTTCTAACATAGAAAAATTAGGAAGATGGATGTTTTTAAGTTTTGGGTTATCCTCAATTCCGAAAAGTTTAAATGAAACTTAATTTACATTGAATAAATGG
>CAZJDG010000045.1:1612-3347 GCA_964544725.1 Candidatus Woesearchaeota archaeon
AAAATCTGGGTTTTTCCCAATATGCAGAAATTGTAATTCTTTGAAAGAAAAAGGCGAAGTTACAAAATGTGATGTGTGTGGTATTTGGAAAAAAGGTGATAAACCCTCATGTTATGACTGCTGGTTAAAGAAGAAAAAAGAAAATGAAAAAGCATCCCCAAATTATAAGGCGTCTGAAAGTGAAACTGAAGAAAATGATTTTAGGTCTAAATTTCCAGCAAGATTTCGTTGTGAAGATGGGCATTTAGTTAGGTCAAAAGCAGAACAAATGATTGATAATTGGTTATATCATAAGGGGATTGTCCATTCTTATGAAAGAAGAGTTCCTATTGAAGAAGAAGTATATTGTGATTTTTTTATACCTATTGGGCAAAAAGTCTGGATAGAGTTTTGGGGTCTTGAAGAAAAAAAATATCTTAAGAGGAAGGAATTAAAAAAGAAATTTTACGAGGCAAATCAAAAAAATTTGATAGAGTTGAATGATAAAGATATGGAAAAACTTGATGATGTTATGCCCATTAAGCTAAGGCCTTTTTTACCGCCAACTTTTAGTTTTGATTAGTTATAACCCCAACCTCTCAATAAATTTCTTTTTATCGAAAGGTTCTATTTGGTCGTATTCTTGTCCTGTTCCGAGGTAGAGGATTGGTTTCTTTGTTACATGTCCAACAGACAATGCAGTTCCACCTTTTTCGTCAATATCTGCTTTAGTTAAAATAATTCCATCAATTCCAATTGCCCAGTCAAAACTTCTGACTTGTTCTATTGCGTCATTTCCAGTTATACTTTCACCTACGAAAATCTTTGTATCTGGTTTACAAACTTTGACTATTTTTTCTATCTCTTTTAGTAAATTTTTAGCAGTGTGCATTCTTCCTGCAGTGTCAATTAGAACACAATCTATCTTATTTTTTTTAGCATAATTTATTGCATCAAAACCTACTGCTGCAGGGTCGGAACCATATTCTTGAGCAACTACTTTTATTCCTAATTTTTCTCCATGTTTTTTTAATTGCTCAATACTTGCAGCTCTGAATGTATCTCCTGCTGCGAGAACCGAGCTTATTCCTTTGTTCTTTAGTGATTCTGCAATTTTCGCAAGAGTTGTGGTTTTTCCAGTTCCGTTTATTCCACAAAATAAGATTACATAGGGTTCTTTTTTATCTTTTATCTTTTCAATTAAATCAAAAGGTTCAACTAGTATTTCTTCGATGATTCTTTTTAAGGAATCTTTGATTTCTTCTTCAACTTCTTTTTTTAATAATTCTTTTCCGATGATATCTTCTTTTAATTTTTTTATGACTTCTTCAGCGACTTCAAATGCTACGTTATTTTCTAATAAGAGCATTTTCAACTCTTCAGCATAGACATCAAATTCTTTTTCAGAAATTTTTACTTTAGAAATTTTACTAGTTACTTTTTCGAAAAATGATTTTGTTCCTGGTTTTTCTTCTACTATTTCTTCAGGAATTTTTTTTAATTTTTCTAAGTCTGGCTCAAACTTCTGTTGGCCGTCATTGAATTTCATTGGGACAGAAATTTCTTTTTCTTCCTTTTTGGTTTCTTTAACTTTTTCAATTTCTTTCTTGGGAATTTCTTCTACAACCTCTACTTCTTCTGCATTCTTAGAGATTTTCTCAGCCCACCCTTTCAGCTTGTCTTTTAGGAACTTGAACATTTTAATTGAGACTACATAAATTTTTATAAATATATGGTTCTTCTATTTTTTATGAAA
>CAZJDG010000045.1:3447-5509 GCA_964544725.1 Candidatus Woesearchaeota archaeon
ATGAAAGGTGTGTTTGTATTACTGGATGGATTGGGTGACTTACCAAATAAGTTATTAGATGACCAAACACCACTGGAGGCTGCTAGCACCCCTAATTTAGATTTTTTAGCTAATCGAGGGGAATTAGGTTACATGTACCCAATTAGGCCGGGTTTTATACCTGAATCTGATGAGTCAATTATATCTATTTTTGGAAATGAGTTAATTTCTAGCACAAGGGGGCAACTAGAAGCAAGAGGAACTGATGTAGAATTAACAAGAGGGGATTTAGCTTTAAGAGCTAATTTTGCAACTATTGATTCTTTAGGAAAAGGAGAGATTATTGACAGGAGAGCAGGGAGAACTTTAACAACTGTTGAAGCTGAGATTTTGGCAAAGGCAATAAATAAAATAAAAATTCCTTGTGAATTTGTTTTCAAACCAACTATTCAACACAGAGGAGTTTTAGTTTTTAGGGGAGGGTTTTCAGATAATATTTCAGACAATGATAGTCTGTACAGAAATGGGCATCTTCAAACAGTTTCCCATGTTGCAACAATTAAACCCTTAGATGATTTGGAAAATTCTTTTTACACAGCAAATATTTTAAATGAATTCTTGGAAAAAGTTTACCATGTTCTTAATGAGCATCCAGTTAATGAAGAAAGGAGAAAAAAAGGATTGCTTCCTGCTAATTATTTACTTATTCGTGGGGGGGGCATTGAGAAACCTAAATTGAAATTTTATAGGAACTGGCTTTCTGTTGTGAATATGCCTTTGGAAATTGGTTTTTCAAGAACTTCTGGAATGACTGTTTTCTCTTCAGAATATCCTAAGTTGAAAAAATTAGATGTTTATGAAAATCTTTATGAGGGACTGAGAAAAGCATGTAAGAGTTCAATAAAAACTTTGAAGAAGAATCATAAGAAATTTGACTTTGCCTATATTCATATTAAGGAAACAGATCTTCCAGGACATGACAATAAACCCTTAGACAAAAAGAGAATGTTAGAGTATTTAGATAAAACTTTATTTTATTTCTTAAGAAAATTTGCAGTTTCTAAAAAGATTAAAGTAGTAGTTACGGGGGATCATTCTACCCCCTGCAGACTAAAAGCTCATTCTGCGGATCCTGTCCCAGTTTTGTTTTATAATGATTCTCTTCCTAAGGAAAAAAAATTTACTGAAGCTCAAGCAAGAAAGGGGTCTTTAGGAAGGATTATTGGGGGAGAGTTATTTTCTAAAGTTGGTTTTGTCAGATAGTATAACAATTTTTAAAAATACGAGAACTTTTTCAAAAGCATGATTACTTACAATGATATTTACGAGGCAGCAAAAAAAGAAGGATATTCTGAACAATTACAAATTTTGTCCAAAGATTTTGTAGAAGATGTTGCAGATTATTTGAGGGATAAAAAAGAGATATCTTCAAAAGAGGAAGATGATTTTTCTGATGGTATTCTTAAAATAAAAAAACAATTAGAGAATGCTCAGACTTTGTTTAAAGAATTAATGTTGAAGCGGAGAAAGAAAATTTTGAATTTGATTTTGATTGCTGCTGAAACAGGGATTTCAAAAAGGGATTTTGATAATATGCTTGATTTTGAGAAAGAACTTTTTGAAGAACTTATGAAATGCATTGATACTTCGAATAAAAAAGTTTTAGAATCTTTTAACGGAAAGCCATTACGCATAGGCATCGCGGAAGAAAAAGAAGCGAGAGAAAGGGGAAGACTACACATAGGCATCGCGGAGAAAGAGTCTTCAAATCAGTCTGTTATATTTAAGGAAAATGTTGACGAGTTTATTGATATGGAAGGAAATAAACTTGGCCCATTTAAAGAAGGTGATAAAACAGAACTTCCTAGGGAAATTGCCAAAATTTTAGTTGAAGATGGAAAAGTGAGTAGATAAATTAAAAAAGGGAAAACTCTTCAGTTCAATATGAAAAAGACGGGTGTGACAATTAATTTTAATTTATCTAATCGGGCAATTTATTCTCTAATTACTTTGGTATTAATCTTGATTGTTAGTGTGGGAGTTTATGCTTCAACTCACGGGGTTAGTCATGATTGGACTACTG
>CAZJDG010000046.1:0-5465 GCA_964544725.1 Candidatus Woesearchaeota archaeon
TTATTCCCAATTAATCTACTTAATATTCCACTAATAATACCTTCTATTGTTAATTATATATTTTCTCTCCTTAATAGTGCGGGTTTATCAGTTGCAGAAAATTTTGAATATGATAATAAAAAGAAAAGTCTAAGAACTTTTGGGAAGAACAATATAATTTGTAGAAAAACTGGTATTGGTTCCTTATTTTCAGGTATTATTAGTGGAATATTAAGTAGATTAATTGGGAATAATATTGAAGCAGAAAAAATTAAATGTTGTAAAAATGATAATTGCTGCGAAATAATTTCTAACATAAACATTCCTAAAAAATATATACCAAATTTTAGAGAATTGGCACCTTTAGTTAATTATCATGAATTAAATTTTCCAAAAGAAAAAGTTCAAGCGAGTAAATCATTATCTTCTTTTAGCGATTTTTTAAGATTCAAAAAAATTTCTATAGATAATGAAGAAAAGTTTCATATTAAAAATAGAACTATAATTCCTGCAGAACCCGGATTTTTAGGTATTATCACAAATAATTATCTAAATTTAGGAATGAGGGATATTTTAAAAAAGGGACTATAGAGGGCGCAGAAAAAATTTCTAATGATTTATTTGGTAAAGAAATAAATAGAAAGAATAAACTTTATTTTCTTCTTAATCTCTTGTCTGTATTTGGGTGGGGAATTTTAACATATAAAGAAGGCAATGATCAAATTATTTTTTCATTCTTTAATCATCCTGTTACTAAATATGGGTTTTTATATCATGGTTTTGTTTTAAATGGTTTCATCAATAAAATATATGGAGATAAATTTAAGATAGTAGATGTGCAAACTACTAAGAATCCAATAATTACTAAAATTTATTATAAAAAATTCTCTTAAATCTTAAAAAGAGATAATAACTAATTTGTTTCAGCAATAAATTTTTTGGAAATTTTTTTTTAATTTCTATGGGCAGGTTAACAGACTCATTTTTTACTAATTTTAAAAAAATTTCAGGATAATCTTTTAATAAATAAATTATTTTTAATCTATTCTTCATATCAATTTTACTTGCCACCGCTTTTTGATAGTCATCTAAATATTTTTCTTTCCATTCTTTTTCATATTGCAATAAACTACCTTTTTTAATTGCATTTGCAAGTATTTCACTTGAATTAAGAATTGGGCGTATCCCTTCACCTGTTGCAGGAGTAGCATTTCCAAAACTATCTCCTAAAAATGCTATATTTTTATAAATCAAAGGAAGTACTGGTTCTGCAGGCAACACAACATGATTGTTTGCAATAATTTTGGTATCATTTTTTATAAATTGCTTAGAAAAAGGATCTTTTGGAGGTTTTATTTTTTCAAGAGGATCTTTTGCATATTGCCACCACCCATTAATTGTTATGTTCTTAACAAAATAAAGATCTTCTACGAATCCATTTTTTTCAGATAGAAAATAAAAACAATTATCTTTATCTTTTCTAGTATATTTGAATACTTTTACATTTCCTATCCAATATCTTTTAGGCAATGATTTTTTAAAATATTTTCTTGCGAAAAGTTTTCCTCCCGAACAATCAATTAAATATCTAAATTCATATTTTGCTTTATCAGTTTTTAGAAAGTTATTCTTTATTGCTATAGATTTTTCTTTTTTATAATTTTTATATGCTTTATCAAACAAATATTTACATGTTTTTTGATAGTTTATTAAATAAAATGTAACTGGAATCTTTAATATTATTCCCTTCGATGTCCCCATTTTTAGGCCATTAAATTTATGGTAATATGGTAAATTATATTTTTTAATTGTTTCTTCAAATGTATTTCGATAAACATATCCTATATTACTTCCAATCCCTTCTTTATCAATAATCAAAACACTTCCCTTATATCCAATTCTCTTTAAATTATAAGCCAACCCACAACCAGCAATCCCTGCCCCAATAATAATTACATCATAATATTCCATTTACTTTTTATTAGTTTTTACTTTTGAATTTTCTAAAAAAAATGAGAATGGTTTTTCTTCTTGTTCTTCCTCAATATGACAAATCATACTTAAAGACCTTGCAAGAAATGAGAGGTAAAGTCCATGTTCTGGTTGAAATTTTAAGCAAGTATATGACAAACCAGAAATGGCATCTATATTGGGATGCAAATTTTTATCTTCCATTAATAATTCTTCCAATTGAGTATATTTTTTTCTATGTACATCTTCCAAAAAATATTTATCAATTTCATCCAATAACAATTTAGGTCTAGGATCTTCATTAAAAACAGGATGACCAAATCCAAAAATAGTTTCCCCATCTCTTATTTTTTCTTTGACATATTTCTCCACATTTTTATTCCCTATATCTAAATACATTTGCATTACATCATACACTGCTCCAAGATGATGAGTTCCTAAAGTCGCTAATCCCCCAATCAGACCATTTATTACAGAAAAACGTTTATCCTTGGTTGTGCTTGATATTGTTTTAGGTACAAAGACTGATGGGGGTTCGTCACCCACCCCCATGCTAACCAACAAAAGAGTTTTTAGAAGAAGTTCTCTTTCATAGCTTTTAGGTTTTTTTCCTGTTAATTTTGTTGACAAAAGGTCTATAAAATCTGAGTCTTGAAATAAAGATTCCAAAGAAACCCAGTTTTGAGAGTTAGAGTATCTGTTAGTGTTAACATACATCAAAGTTTTACCATTTACATATTTAGCATAATCTATCTTAGAAACCATTTTTTATTTCCTCCCTTGCTAAATAATATATTAAATATAAGAAAACTAACATTGAAGATATAGAAATTATATTTTGGTTAGAAGTATTGTTTAATACCAATCCAAACATAAAAATCAAGATAATAAATCTTGATATTTTAAGCGCTTCCGAATTCTTTCTCCTATCTATTTTCCTTAAAATAATAATTAATAAAATAAAAATAATAATTATAAATAAAATAAAATTATTTTGGAGATTAAATAGGAAATAAGATAGAATAATTAGAGCTACAGAAATAATTAAAAATATTTTTATCACTTTCGTTCCACATTTAAATTTTGTTGTCAGCGTGGCGTAACCCCTTTTTTTATCTTCAAGGGTGTCCTTTAAATTTTTTGAATGTATAATGAACCACGAAGTTACAAACAAAAAACTTGAAAGTATAAACGCAAATTGCATGCTGAGTCCTAAGAGAACAGATGCGCTAAGAGAAGGCAATGCGAAATGAGTAATTGATAAAATAGTTACATCGAAAAATAGAATAAATCTTGAAATAGTATTATAAATTAAACCAAGAATTATCCATGAAATTACAGTAAGAAAAACTATATAATTTGTAAGAGAAATCATGAATCCCATTACAAACAAAAGTAAAACTATTTTTTTTGAAAAATCAGGTAAATTATGATCTTTATCCTTAACAGAATTTTGGATACCAGCAGCACTATAAATAAAAATACAAGCTAGGCTTAAAATAAATAATTCCTTATTTATCAAATTAGCAAACGCTGCCGAAACTAAGATCACCATAAAAACAGGAATAGTTCTATAAATTCTTGTAGCCTTTAACAAATTACAAAAATAACTACTTTCCCACCCTTTCATAATAGGATATGTTTGCAATTATTCTTGTTCTTAATTGGCAAAAAGGGATAAATTAAAATCAAAACCCAAGAAATAAAGAATAAAATTATCCCCTCAAAAAAATTAAACTTATATTTCTCTTTTATCTAAGAAATACATGAAATATTACTTAAAAAAAAGTGAATTAACTTCAGAAAAACCAACTGATATTTATGACATAACAAAAAATATAGAAGAACATGCAAGAAATTCTGAAATAAGAAATGGACATGTTCTAATTCAACCATTACATACAACTGTTGGAATTTTTTTAAATGAAAATGAAAAGGGATTATTCAATGATTTAAGCATTTATCTCTCAAAAAATATTCCAGAAAAAAATGGATACCTTCATGATGATCTTGAAAACAGGATATGTCCTCCAGATGAACCCTTAAATGGACACAGCCACATAAAAGCTTCTCTTTATTCAAACCCTTCTTTATCCTTAATAATGTCTGAAAGCAAATTACAGCTTGGAAAATATCAAAGAATTCTTTTTGCAGAATTTGATGGACCCTGCCCAAGAAAACACAAAGATGTTAGAAAATATTTAGTAAGTATAATTGGAGAATAGCAAATGCTTGACCAATTAATTCTAGTTGATGGAAAAGATAATCCTTTAGGCTTTGAAAATAAAGAGAAATGTCATAATGGTGAAGGAATTCTACATAGGGCATTTTCAATATTTATTTTTAATGATGAAAAAGAATTGTTAATTCAACAAAGAAGTAAATTCAAAAGATTATGGCCTTTGTATTGGAGTAATGCTTGTTGTAGCCATCCAAGACAAAACGAAACAATTGAAGAGTCTACAAAAAGAAGATTAGAAGAAGAGTTAGGAATTTTTTGTGATTTGAAATATTTATTTAAATTTCAATATCAAGCAAATTACGGGGAGAAGGGATCTGAAAATGAATTATGTTCCGTTTTAATTGGAAAATTAAAGGGAAAAGTCGTAAAACCCAATCCAGAAGAAATTAATGATCTTAAATGGATTAATCTGGGCATTTTAGAAAAGAGTCTCAAAAATAATCCTCAGAATTATACTCCTTGGTTTAAACTAGAGACTAAAGAATTATCTTCAAAGTATCAAAAAGAACTTGATAATTTATTTAAATAAAACATTCTTCTTCAAAATATGAACATAAAAACACTTCCTTCTGATGAAAGACCAAGAGAAAAATTGATTAAATATGGATCAAAAACCTTAACAAATTCAGAACTTTTAGCAATAATTATTTCTACAGGAAGTAAAAAAGAAAATGTTTTGACATTATCAACAAAACTGTTTAAAAAATATAGTCTAAAATCTTTATCAAGATTAAAAATTGGAAGTTTAAAAAAACAATTAGGAATTGGGGATGTTAAAGCTTGTCAGATTACAGCTTGTTTTGAACTTGGAAGAAGATTAGCTTCTTTTAAAGATATCAAGAAATCACAAATTACAAACGCAAAAGACGTAGCTAAATTATTTATTCCAGAGATGGGAACCTTGGAAAAAGAACACTTCAAAGGAATTTTTTTGGATTCTAAAAGAAGAATGATCAAACAAGAAACTATTTTCATAGGTTCGCTAAATGAATCAGTTGTACATCCTAGAGAAATTTTTAAAATAGCTTTAGAAGAAAGTAGTGCAGCAATAATTTTATTACATAATCATCCTTCAGGGGATCCAAGCCCAAGTAGCTTCGACATAGAAATGACTAAAGAACTTATCAAAGCTGGAAAATTATTAGGAATAGAGATCTTAGATCATGTCATTATTGGTGGAAAACAATACATTAGTTTAAGAGAAAAAGGGTTAATTTGATTATTCTTCCAACATTTCCCTAATTCTCATTCCTTTTGGAGTTAATTTGTACAA
>CAZJDG010000047.1:0-5294 GCA_964544725.1 Candidatus Woesearchaeota archaeon
CATCAAGAAAAAAGATGTTAATAAGATTAAAAAAAGAGATATTAAACTTCCAATAAATATTTTTTTATGTTTCATTTTTTAATTTGGAGTTATTTTTTTGTAGTAAAATGGTATCATCTAAGAATAACAATATATCCTTTTTTAATAGATCCATTTTAAGATTGTTTAAAATTTTTTAAAATTTTTCTTTTTAATTCTTCATTGCTACAATAAATTTCTTCTTTTTTTAAAATATCCCGACTAATTCCCACATCATTAGATAATGTGTTACAACCACATTCTTTTGCTTCTAAAAGAGTAAGGGGTCCTGTTTCATAATGAGAAGGGACAATAAATAAATCAACAGCATTATAATATTTGTAGATTTCATCATTAGAAATTTTTCCCCTATAATCCACAAAAGAATACTCAACTACTCTTTCTTTAAGTGGACCATCCCCTATTATAACTAGTCTAATGTTTAGATTGTTTATCTCTTCAATAACTCTTAAAAGATCTAAAATACCTTTCATAGGTTCTAATCTCCCAACATAAAGTATATTTTTCTTACCATCATCTAAAAATAATTCTTTTTTTAGTTTCCTTCTTTTTGTTTTTGAAACACTAAAAAATTTTGAATTATCTATTCGATTTTTAGAATATTTGAATTTAGAAGTATATTTTGGATATAACTTCTTAGCTTCTTCCATTAATCCTTTATTAACAAATAATACTTCATCAGCATACTTTATAGTTAAAAAATCAAAAAAAGAGTAGATCTTGTGAAAAAATGAGGCCACAATTAATAGAAATGTTCCAGGATAATTCTTTATAATTGATTTGTGCAATAGATGAAATTTAGCTATAAATTTCTGTTCAAATTTTTCCGCTTTAAAGGGAAAATGTGTGTAAATCTCATCTATTTTTTCTTTTTTTAACAATTCCTTTATTTTAAGATTAGACTTAAACGCAAAATAAGGCTCTTTTGTTATGAAAAATTTTCCAAAAGTGGGTAATATCTCAAAATGAATTTTTGAGCTATATCCCTTTAACTTCCTTGGACCTATAACTATTACTTTTTTTATTTTTTTATTTTTATCCATATCTTTTAACTCTAATTTAACTACACTCCCAACTCCGTAATCTAAATCTCTTGTACAAATAATGATTTTCATCTCAAAACCTCCAAATACTTTTTAGCAATTTTTTCCCAATCAAAATGTTTTTTTATTTCTTCTTTGATTTTTTTACTATCTAATTGACTCTTTTCTATTTTATCTACAAATCCTTCAATATTTTTTTCTCCAACAATCCAACCCGTTTTTCCAGGAATAACTGCATCCTTTATTCCTTCAATTCCAGAAGTAATAACTGGCAGTCCACAAGAACCTGCTTCAATTGCGACAATACCAAATCCTTCAATATTTCCACCTATATGAATATTTGGCATAATAAAAAAATTAGCAGAATTATACAATAGTTTTAATGTTTTAAAATTTGTTTTTCCTAATATGAAAACTTTATTTTCTAATTTATTCTTTTCAATTGCTCTTTGAATATTATCTTTTTCATTACCTTCTCCAGAAATTAAATAAATATAATCTTTGCTTAACTTTGAAAAGACATTATTAACAAACCATTCAACGCCTTTTCTTTTGACTAATCTTCCTGAAGTTAATAATATTTTTTTATTTTTTAAATCAACATTAATTTCTTTAGACAATTTTTCTCTAAGTTCCTTTTTTGTTCCTTTCAATAAAAATTCTTCAGGATTTACTCCATTTGGAATCACAATAATTTTTTTTATACTAATTCCTCTTTTAATACATTGTTTCTTTGTTTCATTACTAACACAGATTATATTATCTAAACTATTAATTGATTTTGGAATTATTTTTTGATATAACCAATTTTGATAAGTTATATCTAATCCATGAATCGTAATAGCTGTTTTTACCCCTGTAAATTTTTTGATCCATTTACCTTCAAGAGCAAGCATTCCATCGCTTAAATGCAAATGAGTTATTTTATTTTTCCAAATTAGATATAATGATTTTAGAAAAGAATATGGCATAAAAAAAGGTAACGCTTTCTTTCCTTTTGTATTTTTTATTATAAAACAGTCTTTATTTATTTTTTTAAAATTATTGACTAAATTGTAGCTTTGGTTTTCCAAACCTCCTGTGACGGGTGGATGGACTCTTGTCAGAAACAAAACTTTCATCCTACCCTCTCCCTTCATAATTTTTCTTCTTTAAATTATTAAATACTTTTGAAACCATTTTTTGATGTAGCTCCTTTAATTTGTCTCCAATTTCTGTCCTTTCTTAATTTAAGATTTGTTTCCCAGATTTTCTCTAAAAACTCTGGAGAATAACCTGAACTTTTTGATAAATGAATTAATGCATTTATATCCTTAGGTAAACATTTTCCACCAAAACCTAAACTTCCATCTGGACCTGGAACATTATTATTTTTACCAATTAATGGGTCCATAACAATTGTATCTCTAACGGTTTTCCAATCTATTCCTAACTTTTTAGAAATCATGTATAATTCATTAGCAATGATAACTTGACCTGCAAGAGTAATATTTGCTGAATACTTAATCATCTCTGCGGTTTTTGTATCTGTAAGAACATACTTTACTTTTGGAAAAACTTTTAGATAAATTTGTTTAACTTTTTTACAATCTTCAAGATTTCCTCCAAGAACTATCCTATTTGTTTTCTTCATATCACTTTCATAATTTCTTTCAGATAAAAATTCAGGATTAAAAACAAGCTTTAAATTTGGAAAATCTTTTTGCAAGGATTCTGTAGTTCCAGGAACCATTGTAGAACGCAAAATAATTAATTTTTCTTCACCCTTTGATAAGTTTTCTTGAATAGATTTTAGAACATCTTTAACATATGTTAAATTAATTGATCCGCCACCATTCATAGGAGTAGGCACTGCGACAAATATTAATTCGCAATTTTCAGTTACTTTTTTTAGATCATTATATTCTGGGAGATATTTATCATATATGAAAAAATTCACTTTCTTTAAAAAAACTTTTTCAAAAGCCTTCCCAACTATCCCATATCCTGCTAAACCTATGTTAGTTTTCATTTTAAATTATACTCTTGTTTTTTTAATCTGTATAATATTTCTTCCTGATTTCCCTTTAATCTTTTAATCATATCTGCAAGAAGTGCTAAAATTCCTAAAGACAATCCAAATATAATGAAGAACACTGAAACATTAAATAAAGTTTGTATCGGGGATGTTACAAGATTATTCAACCAATAAAAAAAGGAGTAAGAGGCACCAATAAATCCTAAGGTAAAGATCATCAATCCTGGAAGCCCAAAGAATGTTAAAGGTTGAGTATCCCTTGTTGCTTTTGCAATTATCCCTAAACTCTTAAATCCATAGTTTGTTAATTTTCCAGAAATGTGGGATTTTCTTCCCTTAAAATATTTAACTTCTAAAGGAATTTCTTTTATTTTCATTCCTTTTTCTACAAGATCAATAAAAACTTCTTGAGTGTATGTGAAAGTTCCTTGAAGATTCAATCTCAATGCTGCTTCTTGCGAATACGCCCTAAAACCACATTGAGTATCTGTAAATTTTTGTCCAGTAATTCTACTAATTAATGCTGTAAATCTCCTATTTCCCCATTTTTTAAGCCAAGGCATATTTTTTGTTAATTTGGGATTAAGAAATCTTGAGCAAGTTACCATATCTGCTTTATTTTTCAAAATAGGATCAATTAATTTAGGAATATCTTTGGGATTAAATTGCCCATCCCCATCAATATTCACAATAATATCTGCCCCTAATTTTAAACAACTTTCAATACCTATCTTGAAATTTTTCCCCAAACCTTTGTTTTCCTTGTTAAGTATTGCATAATCTGCCCCACTTCTCTTTGAAATCTCAACTGTATTATCAGTAGAGCAATCATCAATAACCAGAACTTTTACTTCTTTAATTCCCTTTATTTTTCTAGGAATTTCAGTTATCACTTTCCCGATCCCAGATTCTTCATTGTATGCAGGTATTTGCACAAATAAAACTTTATCTCTCATTTTAACATATATGTTCTATTGTATATTTAATTGTTTTTACTTAATTTTTAATCATAATTTTTATATTTAAATGTTACTATTAGTACTATGTTTGAGTAATAACAAAAAAGAAACCTTTAAAAACGAATAATCTATTAACTTTTTAATAAAAAAACTTCAGAAAAAGTTTTTAAACATAAAATGATTGGTAATAAAATGATTGAAAAGAATAAGTCAAGAATGATTGGTAGTTTCATCACTGCCCTAGTTTTAGGATTCTTAGTCTTGGCTGGTCCTGCAAACGCATTGGGACTTACCTTGAATGCATTTGCTGTTTCAAATCCTGAACAGGGACAAAGTGTTTCAACTACTGCTATTCTCTCAATTAATTCTGGAGAAATTACAGTTAATGAAATCAAATTACATTTAGAAGGACCAGATAACAAAACATGTTCTTTTAATGTGGATGGAACAATAATTTCTGGCTGTGAAGGAATCTCAATCGATTTAATTTCATCTTTTAACCAAGGTTATGGCTACGGATATGGGTATGGATATGGTTACGGCTATGGTTATGGATTTACAAACGGAGATCTTACATATAATATAACAATCAATACAGGAAATTTTACTCCTGGAGTTTATAATCTTTGGTTATCAACATTAGGGGCATCTGATTCAGATACACAGACATTAACAATATCCCCAATTCCCACTACAACAAATAGGAGAAGTTCTAGGAATAATGGGGGACATTTTTCTGATGGTGGTTCTACAAATCAAGATGAGCCTATAAAAACTACTGAAGAACCAACAGACACTGAACAACCTACAGAACAAGGATTCTTTTCAACAATAACTGGTGCAGTCATTGGAGCTGTGGCTTCTACAACTGTAATGGTAGCATTAATCTTCTTAGCAGGATTAACTGGAGTATTCACCTTAGTAAGAATCATTAGGGGCATTAAGAGAGGGAAGCTATCTAAGGGTGGAAAAGCAAGATTAATGTTATTAGTTCTCTCAGGACTTTTTATTATTAACACAGAATTTCTTTTATACTTATTTTTCTTTTAATCTCTAATCCATGTGACATCACTATTGGAGAAGTAGCTTTTTGGTGTGTAAAATTTATTCATCAAGATAAAAATCCCAATACTGGAAGACCCTCAACCAGTGTTAAACTAACTGGAAAAGGTAAAGGATCAATTTAATATTCTTTTAATGATTTTTATTATACTCTAATATTGTTTTCTGAACTGA
>CAZJDG010000048.1:0-5199 GCA_964544725.1 Candidatus Woesearchaeota archaeon
AAGTGAGTGATATGGTGATGAGTCAGATAAAGAATACTGGAGAGTTAAGGTTTAATTTAGAACAGGATGATGGAACTAATAAAATTTTAATTTTAGAAATATCTAATAGGTAAATGAATAATAATGCAGTAGAGAAATTAGCTAAATATGGACTGACAGGGGTGGCGATTGCTTTGATAATTTTAAATGGATTAACTATTAAATTGTTATATGATTTTGCTACCAATCATATTAGTAGTTTGATAAATGTGGTAGAAAGTAATACAAAGACTGAACAAAAATTGATTGGAGTGATTGAAAATTTGGAGGTTTTTTTAAGGAGCAAGTAATTAACATTTGACAAGAGTGTTGTGGAAAACTATTATTAAGTAAAGGAGGAGAAAAATTATGCCGGCAGATGTAACTGACAAGTATATTAGGATTAGAAAAAAAGATCCTAAGAAATATCTCAGGTTAAGAACCAAAACTTTATCTTCTTCAAAGGGTGTAAAGGCTATTATTGGTTTTAAGAAAGAAGGGGGGAGTGAAGTACAGGCATATTTATTTGATAAGACAAAATGGACTGTTGCGAAAGCTAAACAATGGGTGGGTGAGCATAAGACGAGTGAGAAGCTATTGGAAGGTAAGATGAAAAATGTTAAGATATTTTTAAGTTTAGATATTAATAAGTTAGATTTTAGTGATGGTAAATTCAGAAAGACAATACAGGTTTTACAAGTTGGCAGTTGGAAACATCCGTTGTATGGACTTATTAAAATTACTAAAAATGATATTTCAGAATTTGTCAATAATTTTAAAGAAGGAATAAGGAGGGATATACCGATTACTGAAGGCCATTCTGTAGGCGGGCACGAATTGCCGGCTGTCGGTTGGTTCACTCAGTTAGTCAATAAAGGTCAGAAGGGGTTGTGGGCGGCAGTAGAATGGACTGATAAAGGCATACAATTATTAAAGGATGTGTCTTATAAGTATTTCAGTCCTGAATTTTACTCTACCTACGAAGACCCTGAAACACATAAAATTTACTCAAATGTTTTAGTTGGGGGAGCGTTAACCAATCAACCTTATTTTAAAGGTTTGCAGGCGATAGCGCTTTCTGAATTTACATTTGACGAAGATGAAATGCCAAGTTTGGAAGAAATTTTAAAAAAGGAAGTTGCTGATTTAACAGAAGATGAAAAAAAGGAAATTAATGATCATGAAGAAGATTTAACTGAAGAGCAGAAAGAGACCTATAAGACCGTTTTAGAGGGGGAAGGGGAAGGTGGTGATGATGATAAGGGTGATGAAGAAGATGATGAAGGTGAGGGGGACGAGGGAGACGATGACGATGAAGGAGATGAGGGAGATGATGATGAAGGAGATGAAGGTGCTAAAGGGAGTGAAAAAATGGTAAAAATAGGTAGTAGGACTTTAAAGATTTTGAGCAATAAAGCTCAAGAGGGAGTGAAAGCTATGGCTCTGTTAAGGAAACAGACGGCCGAGAGTGTTGTTAAAGTGTTGACATTTGGGGAAAACAATCCAAGAGGACCGCTTTTGCCTAAGTCTCGTGATAAGGTGGTAAAATTTTACCTTTCTTTGACCGAAGTACAGCAAAAGTATTTTAAGGAAATTTTGGATAGTTTACCTAAGTCCAAACTATTCTCCGAGTTAGGTGAGGAGGATGGGGTTGAGGTTAAAGCTGAAGAACAGGTGCAGGGATTAGTTAATGCTAAGATGGATAAGGATAGTGCATTAACTTATAGAGAAGCACTTGATCAGGTTTTAGCTGAAAATCCTGAACTTGCTGACCGATTAGCTTAGAGTTAGTTTGTTTAATTAACAAAGGGGGAATAGCAAGATATTAATAAGGTCGGATCTTGTTTATTTAATTTTTACCTTGAAAATGAGTCAACAAACAAGAGTTTTAGACACTACTTACAATGCCGCTGCAGATTTAAGTGCTAAACAGTATTTTGTTATGAAGATTAGTGCTGCTAAGAATGTAAATATTGCTACCTCGAGGACTGATATTACTCTGGGAATTTTACAAAACAAACCTACGGCTGATGAAGGTGCTGTAGTTGCTGTTTTGGGAACTTCTAAGGCTAAGGTTAATGGCACTATTGCTATTAATACTCAGGTTACTGCTACAGCTGATGGTAGAATTGTAACTGCTGATACTGACAAAGATATTGTTATTGGTATTGCTTTGGAAGCTGGAGTAGAGAATGATGTTATTGAAATTCTGATTACTCATTATAAGGCCTCAATCTAATGCCTACATTAACTGATATAAAGTTCGATCCTATTCTTTCTAATGTTTCTGTTGCTTATCAGAACGATTTGTATATTGCTGAAGTGATTGTTCCTACCGTTTTGAGTAAAACCAAAACTGGTAAATATTTTAAGTATGGCAAAGAGAAGTTTAGAAGGACTGATACCAGAAGGGGAATGGGAGCTAATACTAAGGAAGTTAGTTATGCTATTTCACAATCTACTGCTTTTATTATAGAGGAGCATTCTTTGAAAGAATTAGTACCTGATGAGTTGAAGAATCAAGCGCTTAAACCTTTGACACCTGAAATTGATGCCACTGAGAATGTTACTGAAAGGTTATTAATTGAAAAGGAGTTTGATTTGGCTACTTATATGCAGAATACTGCTAATTTGACTAATAACATTACTCTTTCGGGAACAAGCCAGTGGGATGATTTTGCTAATTCAGACCCTATTGGAGATATTAGAACTGGTAAGCAGACTATTCACAGTAAAATCTTTAAAGACCCAAATATTTTGGTTTTAGGTAAGGAAGTATTTGATAAGTTAGTTGATCATCCTGACATTTTAGACAGGATTAAATATACTAAACTTGGAGTTGCTACTGAGGAACTATTAGCAAGATTATTTGGTGTTGATAGGGTTATTATTGCTTCTGCTGGTTACAATTCTGCCATAGAAGGTCAATCTGATTCTATGACTTATATCTGGGGAAAGAATGCGTGGCTTTTATATGTTACGCCTAGACCCGGAATTAAGACTGTCAGTTTTGCTTACTTCTTCCAGATGTTAGTGCCAAGAAGGGCTGACAAATGGTATAATAACGACAGGAAAGGAACTTATGTGAGGATTACTGATGAATATATCAGAGAGACTGTTTCGGTTGATTGTGCCTATTTGATTAAAGACACTGTTGCCTAATTTCAAGCATTAATACTATGGGTTACATAAAAGAGAGAATGACTTTACTTTTTTCTCAGAGGCCGATTAGAGCATTTGCTTTTGGTACTTCTGCGGAAATATTGCCATATATTGTTGCGATTGATTTGACTGGAACTGATACTACAGTTACCTATTCTTTGAAAGCAAAAGTTAGAGTAATTGATGCTTGGGTTATTTGTACGGTTGATAATGCTAGTGGGACGGCTCAGCTGAAAGATCACGATGATAATGCTATTACGGATGTGGTTGCTATGGCGACAAGTTCGGCTGTAGCGAGGGCTACCGTAATTGATGTTACTGATTGGGAGGAAATCAAGGGTAATAACTTAAAGGTCACTAAAAACAATGTTGCCGACAAGGGTTGGATATTTGTTGTAGTGGTTCCTATAAATGCTTAATATGAATTTCAAAGTTTTGAGCAATTTAAAACACGATGGAAATGTTTATTCTCCAGGAGACATTATTGATATTAATGAGACGGAAGGACAGAATCTTGTTGATGCTGGTGTAATAGAGGAAATAGTTGAAAGGACTTATGAGGAAATGAGTGTGGCTGAATTAAGGGATGTTGCCCGGGATAAAGGGATTGATCTCGGAAAGGTTAGAAGGAGAGAGGAGATTATTAAATTGTTAAGGGGAGAGAGTTCTGAAAGTAATGAAGGAGAAGGAGAGGGTGATGAAGGAGATGAAGGAGATGAAGGAGATGAAGGAGAAGCCTCTACTCTAGAAGCAATTTTGGAGAAGGCGGAGAAAGATTTGACTGAGGAGGAGATAACTATTTTGAGAGATGCTGAAGATTTAAGTGAAGAACACATAAGAAAGTTTGAAAATGTTTTAGAAATCTAATAGGTATTGTACTTGATTGACATTGTCCCTTTAGTTCCTTGTGCTATTAAAAGGGACAATGATGAGTTAATTACTAATAATAAAGGTCTAAAATATGTTGGTTAAAGAAATAATATTATTAAATGCGGTTACTGCGACTGATACTGCTACATCTGGTACTTTGAGGTTTGTTTATAAGACACTTCAGTTTATTGGGATGACTACTGCTACGGCTAAAGTTCAAGTTTCAAATGATGGAAGTAATTGGTTGAATCATCTTGTTGATATTAATACTGATACAGCTATAAGTATTAATAATGTTTATAGCCATTTGAGAGTTATAATAGATGAATATACTGCGGGGACGATTTCTGTTAAATTGTCTATGAGAGAATAAATTTGAGGTTAATTTGCAGGGAGCATTATCTCCGGCCGGGATTTTCTCCCTGTATAACCTGCTTGTATGCCAAATTATGTTTCTAATCAAGAAGTTAGAGAACAGGCTGGTTTTCAGCATAAAGAGAGGGCGATTGCTTTAACTGGTACTGTTGATGGTAGCAATAAGGTTTTTAATGTGCCGAGTAATAATTTACCGATAGTGGATAGGGATTATGATGGAGGTGTGGATACGGCTGAGGTGGTAGTTTATGGTAATGGTACTTCTACTGCGGTTGCTGCTGTTGTGGCGGATAGTGGGAAAATTACTTTAGTTGCTGCTCCTCCTACTGGTAATACTATGACTGGAGATTTTGATTGGAGTCTTTTAGATAATACTGTTTTGGGTAATTATATTGATCAAGCTCACGCTTTGGTTTTATCTAAATTACACGAGGTTTATAGCCTGCCCTTATCTGAGACTCCTGATGTTGTTAAATTAATTGAAAAGAAATTGGCGGCTGGATTGATTTTAGATAAGGAATATTCGGTTGGTGGGGATGAGACGGAAGATACGAGGGGAAGAAGATGGATTAAGTGGGCGGAAGAAAAATTAGATGAAATAGTTAAAGGGGAGATTGAATTATTGGATAGTAGTGATGTTGTTTTGGCTCAGAAAACAAGCGGTGCAGGTGTTAAGGGGTGGCCGGATGATACTACTAAAGATGATACTGAAGATGATAGTGGAGGAGATATTAAGTTTCGTATTAAGAAAGAATTTTAGTTGTGGGCGGTGAG
>CAZJDG010000049.1:0-3607 GCA_964544725.1 Candidatus Woesearchaeota archaeon
ACTTCAATCTCCGCAACCCAAGAATATTTTTCACCGGAAATTTTTTTATCAGTAATTTTTAATTCTCTTTCGAACAAAGGACAATTAAGAACAAAAGTTTCAAATTCTCCTCCTTCTCCTGCAGGATGAATTTTATATTTTGCATGAAGTTCTCTTACTTCTTCAATAAATTTTTTATCTACTTTTCTTCCAAGCCAACTTCCATTTAAAGGATAAGCTGAAACACCTATAACAACAATATCAAAATCATTTTCAATTAATTCTTCAAGATAACCAAATTCTTCTTTATGCCATAATGGATTTACACATTTCAAATCAAGATCATCACAAATTTTTTGAATTCTTGTTGCTTGATAATCAGAATGTAATGCCCCAGTAATTATTCCCCCGATCCCATATTCTTCTTTGACTTTGTTTATTACTCTTGCTAAATCTTCTAGTTCAATTTCCTTTTCACCTTTAGTAGTATCTATAACTAAAGGAAGCCCCATAACTTCCGCTTGTTTCTTTGTTTTAGAAATAGAAGGTGTGTGAAACATGTAACTATCTTTATTTTCAGAGAGAACAGTAATAAGGCAAGCTATCTCGTGACCTTCTTTCTTCGCTAAATATGTGGCAAAAGTTGAGTCCTTCCCACCGGAGAATAACGTTGCTAATTTCATATTTCAAAAGAATATTTTAGTTATATAAATGTTTTTAAATGCGATAGTTTAATTGGTTTTATGAGCAGACCCTTATTTGATGTTAATGATAGGCCTTCCAAAGATTTAGCTGAGGTTTCTACAGAGCAACTGAGATCATATAGGATTACTTACAAATTAGGGATTACGACTATGGCTAGGAAATTGGAAAGTCAAAATCCTCTGGCTGATGTAGGTTATTTAGAGAGATTAACCCAAACCCTACTGGATGAAAATCCTCTTTACGAAGAATGCAGGATAGAATTAACTAGAAGAGATAGAGAAGAGATTCCTTTTTAATTTTCTTCATCAATCAAGAAACTTTTCTATAGACCACTGGATTCCAGATAGGACCTTTTTTAAATTTCCTTGCTATTGAGGTCAATTCTTCATCCATTATTAATTCCTTACCTAGTTCTTCTTTAGGAGGATTTAATGTAAAATAGATTAAACCATTCTTTTTTAACACTTGTACAATATTTTTCGGAACTGAATCCATATTTGACATATAGATCTTAGAAAAGATAGAATCTCCTTGGATTGTGTTACAGACATCTCCTAAAACCAATGAGAGGTTGTTTATATTTGCCCTGATTCTTCTTAATCTTTTAATCGGCTGTCGAAAATAACGATCTCTATCCAATTTATCATATACAAAACCTTGCGTAAATCCTGTAAGATCATCTTCACTAAGAAATTTTTTGAATTTACCTTTTTTGAGGTGCTTCATCCTCTCTTTCATATATGTTATTTGGGCAAGATTATGATCAATTGCAGTAACTCTTCTAGCGTATTCCAAAATTGCAAAAGCCTGATCTCCCGAACCAGCTATCGTCAATACATTGTCCTCGCTATTTAAATTCAATCCATATATCACACCTTCTAGTGTCTCATTAGTACAAGGATAATATAATTTATTCAACATGACATGTGTTTTATTTGATCATTATATAAATGTTTTGAGGAATCATATTTTTTAATCAACTTTTCTGAGAACACAAGGATGGCACCAACTATCTTTTTCTAATTCTTGAACTTTTTTAGTTAAATCTTCATCAATTTTTAATTCATTTGGAAATTTAGTATCATTCTTTTTATGAAAATTGGAAATGTAAATTAAACCGTTCTTCCGAAGATTTATTGAAATCTCTCTGAGAATTTCAATAGTATCTGGTTCCCAATCTTCATACGGAAGATTATCCCACCCTAATGTATTTGATAAATAAATTTTTGAAAAGTCCCTTCTTGTCCTTGCAATTTTTAATATATCTCCATACTCAAAAGTTATACTTCCAATTTTATCCCTAATTTTTCCTAATCTTTCATTTTCTAAAAAATATTTTCTTCTACTAGCTTTATAGGTTTCTGCCTGTTCTTTACGCCTATAATCTAAACAATCCATTATTGAATTAGTTTCTTCCTGCAAAAATCTTTCATAATCACCTTCTTTTAATGCTTCAAATCTCTTTTTCATAAATTCTAATTGAGCAGTTTCAGTGTCAATAGCTATAACTCTTCTAGCAAATTCAAGAATAGCAAATGCCTGATCTCCTGATCCTCCCACGGCAAGAACACTATCCTTTGAGTTCAAATCCAATCCTTGAACAGTTGCAGTTAAGTTTTCATTAGTAACAGAATACATTAATTCATTCATGGAAAAATCTTAACAATCCTACTTATAAATTTATCATCTATCTCCAAATTCTTCATCAATATTTTCAATCTCTTCCTCATTCATCATTTCAACAATTTCTTCTTCCAATTTTCTTAAATCTTCAAAGGGATCATTGTGTTTAAAATAAGTGTCTTTTAACCAGATGTGAATGTCTCCAAAATGTTCTTTTTGCTCAATCCAAATTTTCTTTTGACTCTCTAAATGTAAAATTAAAGAAAACGAAATTATTTTTTCTTCTTTGTTTTTTCCAACCATCTTTTGGAACGGAACTTTTAATTCTTCTTTGTTTTGGTCAAAATAATCAACAATTCTAAAATGCAAATCTTTTATTTTGTTGGGAATAGAATATTTCCTTTTAGGTAAAGAAATCTCACTTTCTCTAATTGCGTTCCTATTAACAATTACTTTTTCAATTCTTCTTGTTTCAGTAACTATTGCTTTATTCAAAGATTCAACCAGTTCAGATAAAGTAACTCTTCTAAATCGTGGCATAGGGCTTTTAGGAATTAATTCTGGAATTTCATCTTCATCAAATTCTATCTTTTCAAAATTAATTCCCTTTTTCTCTTTGTTTCCAAATAAAATTTCATCAATACTTTTCATATATTTGTTCAAGAGAATTTCAGACTTAATTCTCAACAAAAGTGCAGCAGCAAGAAGAACTTTACTAGAAATAAAATAATTTGCTTCTTCAAATTTTTGAATTTTCTCAAGATATTTCTGAGTTAGGGAGGTAATATCAATATTCCAAGGATCTAATTGTTCAGTGTTGATTAAATCATAAATTATTTCCTGCCAACCAATTTCCTTACTAAAAACAATATTATGTACCTGTTCTTGTTGGGCATTAACCTCGTTCTCCTCTTTTTCTTCTTCCATAGCTAATTGAGGAGGGATTTGTATAAAAATCTTCCCACAACCTGTTAAAACTTAAATTTACTTGATAACAGATATTATTATAAAGAAAAAGAACATATAAATATAGTAGTACCTAAGAATATTTAGAGTGTAGTGCCTAATAATTTCACTACTATTAACTGGGAACTTCACGTCATTCTTAAAGAGTAACAAAACCGAAACCTTTAAATATCTTGAGAGTATCTAATTATATCACCTCTTTTTCCCCAGGAGGGGCTTCAGGCCATCTATTTTTTTTGACTTGGAAACTCTCCTGCGGGTTTATATTTATTAGAAAAGTCGTGGAGCACGTTAGTTTTGTTTAAGATTAGCTCCCACGCATAATATTATTTAA
>CAZJDG010000049.1:3707-5160 GCA_964544725.1 Candidatus Woesearchaeota archaeon
TCAGCTTTCACTTCTTCTTTTGGTTTCTTACTTTCAAATTCAGAATAATGACATTTACCACAATATACTCTCGCTTGAGAATTCATTAAGAAAATTCCTGGACCGCATCTAGGGCAAAATCTCTCTCTTACAACTTTGTCCCCTTCAATTTTGTATTTACTATATTTTTTACTAGTGGGCTTGTTCTTATGTTCTTTCTTTCCTTCCTTTACTGACTTTTTACTTTTTGCCATTTTATTTCTGTTTCTTAACTTTTACTTTAGGTTCTATCTTATTTTTTTGTTCTTCAGAATCATAAACAAAAACTTTAACTTTAAAATTATTTGAACCAAATCGATTTTCTATTTTTTTAATCGCAAAATTTTCAATTGGACTCGAAATTTTTTCTGAAACTAGTTTTTGGACCTCTTCATGGCTTGGAGATGTTTCGGTTTCTAGACTTATTTCAATTTCATTTCTTCCAAATAAAGCATTTTTTCTTTCGTTTAATATCTTAGAATTCATTTTATTACCTTGTTTTAACTGCAAAATTTCCCTTTCTCTTAATCTTCAATTTGTTTGCAATCTCAGATTTTTCTGGATTTAAGATCACAACTCTTCCTTTGAAACTTTCACTAAATTCTTTTGAGCCACATGCAGGACATTTGTCCCCTTCAAAAATTCTATTACACATTCTACATGATTTTGATTTCGCCATTTTAAATATAATTACTCCTATTTTGAGCTTCTAACAATATTTCCAAAAAGTTTAATTTTTTTGGTAATTTTTTGTCATTAGATGCGTGATCATAATTTCTCTCTTTGAATGAATTGTCCAGATTATTTTCCATGCTAGCTATTGGATAAACCCTAATTTCGCTCATTTCTTCTTTCTCCCTTTAGCAGATTTTTCTTCAGATTTCAAAGCCTTTTGAGCATCCTTTTCTTTTTTCATTTGATCTTCTTTAATCCATTCAACTTTTCCTAATCCTGGTTGCCTCATTGTTAATCCCATTTTTGGTTGGTCTCCTTTATGACTTATTGCAACAATTCTTGCAACACATAAATCTCCTTGTTTCAAAACTCTCTTTGAGCTTTTTCCCATAAGTGCATTTGTTTTACTAAAACTAACGTAATCATCCATAGTTTGACTTATATGAATCATTCCTTTCATAACTCCTAAATCTATGAATGCACCGAAGCTTGTTATTTCTGAAAGCACACCATAAACCAATTCTTGAAGTTCAGGCTTCCATGCAATTACTTTAAATCTAGAATTATAATATGCGGCACCATCTCCTGGAATTATTACTCCTTCTCCAACTTCTAAAACTTCAACAACTGTTATCACTTTTCCAATTTCTTTGTCATAGTGGTCAGTGTAAACCTCGTCGAGCTGATTACTGACAGCCTCGGAAGTAGGCAAGCCAAATAACTTAGGCTCAACTCTTACATAATCTTCAATTTCAGTTAA
>CAZJDG010000050.1:0-3502 GCA_964544725.1 Candidatus Woesearchaeota archaeon
TTTTCTATAAAAATAGCACAACAAATCTTTAAAACATTAAAAACCTACGCTTAGGTATGGAGATAGACATTACACTGCCCCAGCAAGCGTATGCTATTTTTGAAAGCTTAAATTATACTCCTTGGAACGCGGTTGGAGAATTTGTAGACAATTCTATTCAAAGTTATTTAAACAATAAGGAAAAGTTAAAGAAATTAGAGGATAATTACAAATTAAAAATATATGTAAAATTAGATCAGAATAGATTAGAAATTTCTGACAATGCATCTGGAATTGATGAAGATAATTTAAAAAAAGGTTTAAAACCAGCAACAAAACCTGACTTTTCTGATGGATTATCTGAATTTGGGATGGGCATGAAAACTGCTTCTTTTTGGCTTTGTAGAAAATGGAAAATTATATCTAAACATTTTGATAGCAATAAAGAATTTACAGCTGAATTTGACAATGTAGAGATTTACACAAAAGATATTAGAAAAATTATTGTTTATCCTAGAGCAGTTGATAATAAAGAGCATTACACAAAATTAATACTTGATGAGCTTGTATTAGATGGCATAAATGAAAAGACCATTGAAGACTTAAAAGAAAATCTTGCTAGTATGTATAGATACCATATTAGGGATGAAGAAGTTGAAATTTATTTCAATAATGAAAAGCTCAATTTCAAAAAATATGATATCCTAATTGGTAAGAGAACTTATGGAGATAATAAGGAAATAGAATGGCGTAAAAAAATAGATTTTACCTTGCTTAGCGGCAAAAAAATAACCGGCTTTGCAGGTTTACTTGAAACTGGTAACCCCATAAAAGCAGGATTTACTTTCTTTAGAAGAAATAGGGTTATAGAAGGTTTAGTTGAAGGCGTAAAAATAATTGAAATACTTGGAACAGGAAATACAAAAAGATCTCAAAGAGTATTTGCTGAATTACATTTGGATTCTTTCAGTGTATCACATACAAAAGATAAAATTTTATTTGGAACTGAAGAATTTGAATTTAGGGAGAAATTAAAAGGTTCTCTTGAGGAAGGAGATACCAAATTATTAATTCAAGCCGAGAAATTTAAATATAAAGAGAAACCACGAAGAAAACAAAAAAGCAAGAAAGAAAAGCAAGAAACCAGCGATGATTCTCCTCAAGAAAAAAAATCTCCTCCTGTTAAAAATGTCCTTGAAATTAACATTTCAGACTTTGAAGACGCAACAATTGATGTAAAAGGGAATATAAATCAATTCTCTGAGGATATGAAAAATGCCTACGGGGAGATGTATAAGATAGAAAATGTTATTAGAATACTAATCAAAAATATAGAATTTAATAAAGGAACAAGCTTCCTAAAAGAGAGTAATTATTCTGATGTGGATGATAAAAAAATAATAAGAAAAATAAATTATGGAATAGATCGCATTAAAAAAGATGAACAGGAAAAAGGTAGTCTTTCTATTAGGGGTAAGCATGATCTGTATTATACTAATTTTGATGCCCTTAAAGAAATTATATCCTTAAATTATGAAAAGTTTTTTTCTGATTTTTTCGTTACTGAAAAAGAAACACTTGGCGTACTTGAAAGACTTTATTACTACAGAAATAATATTGCTCATAATTCCTATTTGGACACTGAAGAAAGAAACTACATAAGTTGGGCTCTTAAATTCTTTTTAACACAGTTAAATGGAAAAATAAATTTAAATTAGTTCTTTATTTTTTTGAGGATTCCCCCTAATCTAATCTCAATATTTTCCATCCTATCTTTTAAAATTTCATTCTCTCTTTCTGTTTTTGTAAGCCTTTGTTCTAATTCCGTTTTTGTAACATCAACAAACATATCTTCTTCGGAAATTGTATCCCTCATTCCTAATAATTCAGAATAGTAGTGGATTTTATCTGATTTTTTCCAACCAAATCTATATTTCAGTGCAGATTCAGATTTATATCTTGGAAGCCAATAACAACAACTAATATGACGAAAATCATACATTGTTAATTCAGAATATTTTTGTCCTGCAGGACTTTCTTTATCTCCTAAAAGCCTCTTAGCTATTCTTTTCAGATAAAGATTGAATGTTTGGGGTTTAATCGGAAAAATATAATCATTTAGGGAAAGATTATTTTGCTTCACATAATCATTAATTAATTCAGAACAAAGCATAAGTTTAATTCTTCTTCCAAATGTTTTGCTTATCTCATCCCTAATCATTACTTCCTTAAAATCATTGTAAAAATCTGAGATTCTAATATTGACTAGTTCAGTAGGTGAACGAATTCCAGAATCTAACAAAAACATAATTAGTACTTTATATTTTGGTTTTGCATTGTCACATAAAATCTTAACTTGTTCTTCTGTAAGATAAACCCATCTTGGCTTATCTGTTCTTGTATCAAGATTTACTGTTATATCTAAAAGATTTAATCCTTGTTTTTTGGTAACTATCTGATACCAATGCCAAAAAGCCTTGAATACGCTAACAAAATATGCAGTCGATCGATAATTTTTCCCATCTCTTTTTTTTATTTCTCCCTTGTTCATTCTTGAAAAGAAAAATATTGCTTGCTCTTCAGTTATTTTTGTGATATTTTTTAGCCTATAAAACTCTTCAAATTTTTTAGCGAAGAAAATCATTTTTTCTTTTATAGTATTAAGTCGAATAAAACTCCTTCCCCCTTTAACACTTTTCAAAGAAATATTAAGTCCATGTTCCATATCTGAAACATATTGAATTATTAAATCAGAATTTTCTTTAGTAATCCCTTTGATCCCTTCTTTGGTTACCTTTTCCTTCCAAATTTTATACCTTTCTTCATGATGATATGGATCAATTTTCATCATCCCTAAAAGAAACAGAGTTTTATAACAAACTTGTAGGGGTTTTGTATATACAAAATTTGCACAATAATGCTTAATAAGATAAAAAGGTCCAACATATATGGAAAAACATTTAGATTATATTGAGAATACTATTAATCGGATGGCTAATAATTCTTTTTTAATTAAAGGTTGGTGTATAACCTTCATTTCTTTATTGTTTGTATTAGGTGTTCGTGATTCAGATATTGCATATCTAATTTTAGCATTATTGCCCCTAATTTGTTTTTGGGCACTTGATGCATATTATTTAAGACAAGAAAAGTTGTATAGGAAATTATATGATGCTGTAAGAACTGGTGCTGTTAAAAAAGATTATTCTATGAATGCTAATAAATTTAAAAAAAGAGTTAAAAATTTATTTTTTCTTATGTTTTCAAGTTCAATTTGGCCTTTATACTTTACCATAATCTTATTAAATATTCTTTTACAATTATTTATTGTAATTGGAGTAATATAATGACAAAGAGAAAAATATTTTATAGTTTTCATTTTGGTAATGATGTTTTACGTGTACATCAAATTAGGAATATAGGGGCTTTAGAAGGCAACGAGCCAGTTTCTGCAAATGATTGGGAAACTGTAAAAAGAGGCGGAACTCCTGCTATTGAGAAATGGATTGATGATAATATGAAA
>CAZJDG010000050.1:3512-5074 GCA_964544725.1 Candidatus Woesearchaeota archaeon
ATTGTGGTATTGATTGGGACTGAAACTGCAGATCGACCTTGGGTAAAACATGAGATTATAAAGGCTTGGAATGAAGATAGGGGATTGCTAGGCATTCATATTCATAATATTAATTGTCCAAATAATGGTAAATGCTCTCAAGGAAAAAATCCTTTTGATGAGGTTACATTTGATAGTGGTAGAAAAATGTCGGCGTACATTAAGTGTTATAATCCTAACTCTTATGACGCATATAATTCCATCAAAGATAATATTGAAGCTTGGGTTGAAACTGCAATAAAAGATAGAAAATAAAAGCTCCCTAATGTTTCAAACTATATGTCTGTTTGGTCCGGGCGTTTTTATTTAGAGAAATTTTTTGTTTGATTTTGGATATAAATGTATTTAAAGTAGAATTTTGTTTAGAGCTTATGAGGGAGTATGTGGTTATTGCTTTTAATGGGGGACAATCCATCGGAGAACCAAAGAGATACGCTTATTTTGGAATAATTCTTCCTAATGTTGGATCCGATTTTCCTCAAAAAAGTGATGGATTTATTGCTTTAGATTATATTTATACAGCTGTTAGTGAAGGAAGAATTGATCTTAGATATAAGGGACCAAATCTTGACGATGCTAAAGATTCGGTAAAAGATTTGGAAGACATTACAGATAACTCAAATTTACTTCATTGTCTTCTTTCGAGACCTGTTCCCCTAACACCTAAAAACAAAGAAGGGATTCAACTTTTCGGATGGGAAGTTCCTTTTACAAGAACTTAAATTTTTATACTCTTTTTTATTATTTAGAATATGAAAATAATATCTTGGAATGTAAATGGAATAAGGGCTGTTTTGAAAAAGGGTTTTACAGATTTTGTCAAGGAAGAGAACCCCGAGATAATTTGTATTCAAGAAACAAAAGCTGAAAAGGAACAAGTTGATATGATTCTTGAGAATTATCCTTATCATTATTGGAATTCTGCAAACAAAAAAGGATATAGTGGAACTGCAATTTTTAGCAAGCTTCAACCAGTTTCGGTTTCTTTTGATATGGGAATTGAAGAGAATGATAAAGAAGGTAGATTGATAACTTTGGAGTTTGAAGGATTTTATTTGATTTCAGTTTATGTTCCAAATTCTAAAAGGGAACTTCTTCGTTTAGAGTATAGGAAGACATGGGACGCAGATTTTCTTAGTTATTTGAAAAAATTAGAAGAGAAGAAACCTGTAATTTTTGCAGGGGATTTAAATGTGGCACATAAAGAAATTGATTTAGCTAATCCCCAATCAAATTATGATAAAAATCCAGGATTTACTCAGGTTGAAATAGATGGTCTTCAGAACTATTTTGATAATGGATTTATAGATTCTTTTAGGGAATTTAATAAAGAGCCAGAAAATTATACTTGGTGGAGTTACATGTTTAATGCAAGGGCAAAAAATGTTGGTTGGAGAATTGATTATTTTTGTATTTCTGAATCTTTAAGGGAGAAATTAAAGGATGCATTTATTCTGAATGAAGTTATGGGTTCGGACCATTGCCCTGTTGGGATTGTTATAGAATAATGGAAATTTTCATTT
>CAZJDG010000051.1:0-5061 GCA_964544725.1 Candidatus Woesearchaeota archaeon
TCAGATAAAAACCAATTCTTGTAATCTTGAATTACTTTTTTAACTTTTTCAGAGCTAAGTTCCTCTGGGAAGATAGTTTCTTTTAATAAATCTATTTCAAATAATTTTGTCTTTTCAATAGGTAAAGATTCTATATGGTGTAAAAATTTAAGGTTTGTTACACTAACAAAACTATCTGCTAAGTTATTTGCAACTCCCATTAGTTGATTGAGTTTTCCCATGTTTTAATTAAAAGATTCTTATTTTAAAAATTAAACGTCCAGAGCAGGAGAGTAGATGGAGTTATTTAATTTAGCAATATTCTATTAAGTTCCGCCTGGGTTCTAAGGTAATCATACATAGCAGTTCCACCATAAAGAACTTCCATTTCTTCGCCCTGAAGTTTTCCATTTTCAAAAACCATCCAATCAAAATATTTTCCTAAAAATGGATTTTCTTCTTTCATATCCATAAATATATTTCTAGCACGAGATTCAAGTTCTTTTTTTCTTTCAGGGGAAATTCCCAACAGGGTTTCTCCGATTAATGAGTTAAAGGTTGAACCATTAGTTATGGGAATAGGTCCACTTGCCAATAAAATATCACGAATAACAAAACCTGCCCCCAAATAAGCTCCTGAGTTTTTATTAATTAGAGAATGGTATCTAAAGAAAGCATTTTTTAGGGTAGGATCTTCTATTTCTAATTTTTTTTCAGATTTGCTCAAATAACCTTTATCTTTAGCTATAGCTTCCACTAATTCCATAGTGGTTTCTTCTTCTGCTATTGGTAATTCTGTTATCAAATTCATAAAAAAATTTATTATTTTTCCTATTTAAACTTTTCCCTTAGGAATAAAACGCCCAGAGCAGGAATTGAACCTGCGTACCCCGAAGGGTCCGGATTAGCAATCCGGTGCAATAACCACTATGCGATCTGGGCTTAATTTATAGGAGAATTAACTGCTTAAAAAACTTATTGAAATGATAATAGCGGGGGTAGGATTTGAACCATACGACCTCCGGGTCATGGGCCCGACGAGCACTCCAGACTGCTCCACCCCGCTATCAAAAATCAAGCGGAATAAGTTTTATAAAGCTTATCACACACCAAAAATTATGTTAAAATTAGGAATAGATGATGCCGGTCGAGGACCAGTTATTGGACCTATGGTTCTTGCTGGCTGTTTGATTGATGAAAAAACTGAAAAGGAATTTAAGAAACTTGGAGTAAAAGATAGTAAACAATTAACATCTAAGAGAAGAGAATTTCTTGCCGAAATAATTAAAGAAAAAGCTATAACTTTTGAAGTAATAATAATTCATCCAAAAGAAATTGATGGTAAAAATGCAGAAGGAGTAAATCTAAATGATGTTGAAGCTTTTGCCTGTGCAAGGATCATTAACAAAATCAATAAAGGATTCGACAAAATAAGCGTTGTTGTTGATTGCCCTTCAACGAATTTAGTGAAATGGCAGGATTTTTTAAAAATGAATATTAAAAATCTTTCAAATTTAGAAATTTCTTGTGAACATAAAGCAGATAGAAATCACATTGCAGTTTCTGCAGCTTCAGTTCTTGCAAAATCTGTTAGAGAAAAGGAAATGAGTTCCTTGAAAGAAAAATATGGGGATGAAATTGGTTCAGGTTATACTTCAGATCCCTTGACTACAAAATTCTTGAAGAGATATCTCCGTAAATATGACAATGAAGGTATTTTTAGGAAATCTTGGGCAACTTGGAAAAATGCTTTTGCTGCTTCAAACCAAAGAACATTAGGTTAATCTTTAAAAATCCCTGTTGATTTTTGTTTTAATGCCTTATATAAAAAAATTAGTGATACATGGTTTCAAGAGTTTTCCGAGAAAAACTGAATTACCATTTACTCCAGAGATAAATGTTATTCTTGGCCCGAATGGAAGTGGTAAAAGTAATATTTCGGATGCATTGTGTTTTGTTCTTGGAAGATTAAGTATTAAATCTATGCGAGCTGCTAAAGCAAGTAATCTTATTTTTCAAGGAACTAAGCGGTTTGGCCCTGCAAAAGAAGCCTCTGTTGAAATTGTATTTGATAATTCAGATAGGGTTTTTTCAATAGAAAGTGATGAGATTTCAATCAAGAGAATTGTTAGGAAGAATGGACAAGGGATTTACAAAATAAATAATGAAACTAAAACAAGGCAGGATGTTTTGTTTCTTTTGGCTCAGGCAGGAATTGATTCAAATGGATTTAATCTAATTTTGCAAGGAGAGATTCAAAACTTGGTAAGAATGCATTCAGATGATAGAAGAAGAATTATTGAGGAAGTTTCTGGAATTTCGATTTATGAAGTGAGGAAAGAAAGGTCTTTGAAAGAATTAACCAAAACTGAAGAACGATTGAAGGAGATATATTCAATTTTGAGAGAGAGGACATCTTATCTGAATAATCTTGAAAAAGAGAAACAACAAGCTTTGAGATTTAAGAAACTGGAAGAAGACGTTAAGAAATTCAGGGCGAGTATTACTTATCAGGATTTGTCTAAAAAGAAAAAAGAAATTTCAAAAGTTGATGAAGAAATTTTAAAGAAAAATAAAGAGGTTAGTAAACGAAAAAAAGGAATTATTGATTTGAAAACAAATATTTCTAATTATGAATCTAGGATTAATTCAATTAATTCTTCAATACAAAAATCAGCAGGAATTGAACAGGAGAAATTGAATCAAGAAATCGCAAATCTTCGTGCGGAAATTGCTGGATTAAATGTGAATATTGAAAATTGTCAAAATAAAATTTCTGAACTTAATCGAGAGAAAGAGGAATTGAAAAGAATTATTGATGAAGGGGAAATTTCTGTTAAAGAATTGAATGAGGAATCCCCTATTTTGACGAAGAAACAAAAAGATATTGATTTGAAAAAAACTGAACTTGAGAAATTGGAAGATCAGAGAAAGAAATTTTATACTATAAAATCTGAATTAAGGTCGGTAAAGCAAAGGTTGGAAGATAAGAAGGGCTTATTGCAAACCTACTCTGGAGAATCAGATTTTTTGTTAAGGCAAATGAATATGATTTCTGGAGAACTTTTTGATAGGAAGACTAATTTATCTATTGTTGATTCTTTGAAGATTTCTTTGGAAGAAAAAAGGAGATTTTTTGATGAGTTAAATGTTAAGGAATTGGAACTAGAGAAGATATCATATTCCAACGAACATGAAATCGAGAAACAAAGGAAATTTGTGGAGAAAATATCAAGGATGGAGATTTGTCCGGTTTGCAAATCTGAAATTACTGATGAACACATACATTCTATAGAAGAGGAAACTAACAATGGAATTATCTTTTTAGAGAGGGAGACTGAAACTTCAGATAAACAACTGGATGATATCTCTCAGAAGAAAGGAATTTTGAGACAAGATATGGAACAACTAACTAGGGAAATTAAAAGCAGGGAATCTGATTTGACTAAGATTTCTAATTTAAATGAGAAAAGAGAAGGGGTCAAATCTCTTCAAGAAAAAATAGAAACCATTAATGCTGAGATTTTAGAATTTGAAAAAATAAAAAGGAAACTTGAAGAAGATTTTGATGAAAATTCAAATATCGAACAGAGATATGATATGGTGAAGATAGAAGTTCAAGAGATTTCTTTGAGAACTGAGGAAAATGTTGATTCTGAAATTTTATTCAAACAAAGAGAAATTGAAAGGTCAAAAATTTCTTTCAAGCAATTGTTAAGGGAGTATAAGGATTTGAATGATGAATTATCTCGAGGCAAGGCTGATTTGGAAAAGAAAAGTAAATTTCTTGATGATAAGAGAAAGAAGGAAGAAGAATTGAGTAATAAATTCAAAAAGCTCATTTCTGAAAGGGATGATTTACAGAAGAAAATTAGGGATGAGGAGTATAATATTATGGAGAAACAAACTCTGATTTCGAATATTGAACAAGAAACAAATAATCTGAAAATTGAAAAGGCTAGATTTAGTGCTGAAGTAGAAAATCTTGAGAAAGATATGTTTGACTTTAGGGATATAGATATTATCAAAATAAATAGAGAGACTTTAGTGAACCGTTTGAATCATACAAAAGATATGCTTTTGAGAATTGGAAGTGTGAATCTTCTTTCTTTGGAGGTTTATGATTCAGTTAAAAAAGACTATGATTTAGTTAAAGAAAAAGCAGAAATAATTGACAAAGAAAAAAATAGTATTTTGAAAATTGTTCATGAAATTGATATTAAGAAGAAGAAAACATTTTTGAAAACTTTGAATGAACTTAATGATGTTTTTTCTAGGAATTTTTCAAACCTTAGTGTTAAAGGAAGGGTTTCTTTAGAGTTGGAAGATAAAAAAGATCCTTTTTCTGGGGGAGTTAATATAATTGTTAAAACTGGACATGGGAAGTATTTTGATGTGACTTCTTTATCTGGAGGAGAACAGGCTCTTGTGGCTTTGGCTTTGATATTTGGAATTCAGGAATTGAAACCTTATTGTTTTTATGTCCTTGATGAAATTGACGCTGCCTTAGATAAGAGAAACTCTGAAAGGCTTGCTGGATTGTTAAAAAAATACATGCAAAAAGGACAGTATATAGTTATAACACATAATGATGAGATTATTACTAATGCTTCGAATCTTTATGGAGTTAGTATGCACGAAGGAATTTCGAAGATAATTAGTTTGAAACTTTAGATGAGTAAAAAAATGCTTTTGCAAAATTTGAAAGAGAAAGGATTTTCTAAAAAGATTTTAGATTCTTTTAGGAAGGTGAAAAGAGAAAATTTTGTTCTTGGAAATCTTAAAATAAGAGCTTATGAAGATACCCCTCTTTCTATTGGAAAAGGACAGACGATTTCACAACCATATACAATTGCTGTAATGTTAAATTTGCTTAAAATAAAAAAAGGACAGAAAATTCTGGAAGTAGGGAGTGGGTGCGGTTATGTTCTTGCTTTGCTTTCTGAAATGGTCGGAGACAACGGGAAAGTTTATGGAATAGAAATTATAAAAGAGTTATTTAAAAAATCAAAAGAAAATCTTAAGGTATACAAAAATTTGATGGTTTTTAATCAAAATGGGAAAAATGGATTAAAAGAAAAA
>CAZJDG010000052.1:0-4883 GCA_964544725.1 Candidatus Woesearchaeota archaeon
CTCCATTTGGAAATTATTCCATTAGAATTAATTTGATAACCTTTTTGTTTTAATTCATCTTTATTCATAAAATAAATTATTCTTCATTTTTTTACATTCCAAAAATGCATATAGTGTCCTCTAACCCAAAAAGAACTTGTTGGTTGAGCATATGTTTTTTGTTCGCCATTATCTTCATATAAATATCTATATAGTTTTCCTTTTATAATCAATTTAACTCGGTCAGGTATTCTTGGTTTTCCTCTTTTTTGTCTTTTTTCATTCATCTCTTGAGGGTGACTTATAACCCTCGTTTCAATATCTGGATGATTTAAAAAATCAAGAAAATTATTAACAAATAGTTGTATCCTCTTAAATAATTTTATTAATTCTTTCTCGTTTATCCCTTCTTCAATAGAGTGTCCTGTTTTTACATAACTTTCCAATATCTCTTTTTTTAGTCTATCATTCCAATGTTGTTTTAAATTCTCATAAAAAATAGGAATACTCATTCCCATCCAAATACCTTTTCCAGAATGTGAAGGAAGATGATTTAAATAAAACCTTATTAATCTCTCCCCCGTTTTAAAATCTCTATCTGTATAAAATTGTCTTTTGTTATCTATAGCATTCTCTGGAGAAAATATATCTCCAACCCATAAACCCTGAATAGAAATATCCTCACAAAAAAAATTAACATCAATAAACATATTATGAAAAGGCAATGGTCTTTCAAATATTTTATTTTTAGTATTCATTAATAAATTTTTAACCTCTCCCATCAATGTAAAAACTTTTATTTGGTTAATTAATGTATCTAACATTTTCCTAAACCCTTCTTTTTGTAGTTCATTTTTGTTTGCTAAAATAGTATATTTCATAAAATCTTCATAACTTTTATTTCTAATATCAGATAGCATTTTTTTCCACCTTCTTTTCTTTCCTTCTACATTTAGGACAATAATCCAAATTCGCCCCGATGTCATAAGCTTCCCCACATTTCTTGCAGTATTTAATTTGTATCACTTCTTTACCTCTCTTCATATTGCTCAAATTTAATTATATCATACCAAACAATTCTTTCCTTTTCTAATTTCTTTTTTCCAGTAAAATGTTGAACATAAAGATAATCTTCACCGACGAGAATTATATTACAGAAAAAGTAATCACCAGATATATTAATGATAAATGCTTTAGTATTATTTTTTAAGAAAACTTCTGCTTTGCCTTTATACCTTTCTACCTTTTCCTTTGCCGTTTCCATATTATTAGATATTAAAAACTTATAATTTAAATAACTTTCTATTTTTCGTTCACTAAGTTGAACCGTAGTTCACGGACAAAAAGTGGCTGTGGCATTAGCTATTTGTTCTACAAAAACAATCGCGAGAAGCACACCAACAAAAATAAATATTAACATTTTCCCATTTACTTTTCTAAATACTGCTCCTTTAAAGAAAAATAAAGATACACTAAATATTAATGCACTCAAGGCCGTAATAATAAGTACGACAGTAAGTATGGTTCTTACTTGTCCAGAACAATTTGTTGTTTCAATGATTGTCCTAAGAACTATTCCTGGAGAAAAGGTAATATTAGCATTCTGATTTCCAATACTTGATAAAAAAAGCCCTGCACTTGTGTTTACATTAAATATTGTTAAGCCAACATCCAACCCAATAAAGGTTGCAACAGCGTCAAAAGTTGCATTAGTATTTGTAAAATTACTTCCTAACGAAGTCAGGTTAAAGAATGTTATGGAAGTATTTGTTACAGTAACATTATCTAAAGTTATTGAATCAACAAAGATTGTATAATTTGTTTCGGAAGCAAAGAAAGTTGTGTTAGTTATTGTTAAGGCACTAATCGAAGGAAGAAGAAATAAACTAAATAAAACTAGTAAAAATGCAAAATAAGTTTTTTTTTAACCAAACCATTTTTCATCTTAACACCATTCAGTTCTGCCCATATCACAAAGTGTTGCTTTTAGAGCATCATTTTCTGTTTTTAATTCTTGAATTGCATTTATTGTTGACGCAACCAAAGTTCTTTCTCCTATGTATAAGTAACCATCTGCATCAGATCCAACAGCTTCGGGAATAAACTCTTGTACGTTTTGAGCTATTAGACCGGCATAGATTGTCTGACTTTCATCACTGTTAAAGTAAAAGTTCTTTGGTTTAATACCCATGATTTCATCAAGCCCTTTGTTAAAGTCCCCAGTGATAGTTTTAAGTCTTTCATCAGAAGTATCTCTAACCATTTCAAAACTAACAGAATTTATAGCTAAATTTTGTGCAAGTCCTGATGAAATGCTAGATGTAAAGAAAACTCTCCCATCAGACTCAATTCTCATTCTTTCCGCATTATTTGTAAAAATAGTTAAAACTCCGTCTGAGATTTGTTGTAATCCAGTATCACTATCTCCAATAGCCAAATCGATTATAGGATTACTCGTCCCAATTCCAACATCCCCTGATTCTGTAACAAATAATGTATTGTTCAAAGAAACATTTCCATTCACTTCAAACACATATGTAGGTGAATTTGTTCCAATTCCAACATTACCACCTTGTTGAACTATTAACTTGGTCGAGAAGTCCTTATTTTGAAATTTTAACGTATCGTCAGAGCCCTGGCTAAATATTCCCCATTTAAGCACATTGTTTTCAAAAAATTGCACACCCGCATTTTTTGTAGAGGGAGCGTCAATTTCGATGCGTCCATTGCCGGATGTTGATTCAAACTTTGCAGGATTACCAATCGTAATGACATGAAATTTGTTTGCAGGAGTCGCGGTTCCAATTCCAACTCTTCCACTTGTAGCATTTACAAACATAGTTCCATCACTAATATTGGAATCCCCACTTGTAGTTACAGTACCTGTTGTTGTAAATCCAGTATCACTAATTGTTGTAAGAGCAACGACAAAAATAGACATTAAAAGTATTCCCGTAATTGTCCAAATGAAATTCCTTAAGGTTTTATTATTTTTATTACCCACTTTATTTTCTCTTAAAAATGATTTTATTTATTTTTACATTTACTTCGTGAATTTTAAAACCTTTAGGAGTTATTGATTTTATTCCCCTTATCTTTATCATTGCCAAAGGTCTTCCCTTTTTTTTAAATTCTTTGAATAGCATTTCGTATTACGAAAATAAAAAAGGTTTAAAAATTTGAGTGAGGAAATAGATATTTAATTAGGTAACAGATTATATAAATGAGAAAATATACAATTACCTATGACAACAGAGGAAGAGGCAGAAGAATTCTTTGAAGAAAAATACAATAATGAGAAAGAAGGAAAAAGTTTGAATATAAATAAACAATTAGCTATAGATTATAAAATATTTTGTGAAAATTTATCAAGAAAAACAAAAAAGAAGATAACTCCTAGTTCAAGAATCAGAATATTAATGGTTAAGGATATACTAGAAAATAAAAAATTTAATAAATAAATTATCTTCTACGTCTTCTTTTTTTTGGTCTTCCAACTTTTCTTCTTTTTCTCATCTTTCTTCTTTTAGCCATATTATTTTTTCCTCCTCTTCAATTTCGTTTCTTTAAACTTCGCAACCTCTACGACTTTATTATTACGAAATCCTAGACGAATATTATCTTTGAATCTAAACCTAGTTGGCTTGACTCCCTTCTCTTTAAAAATAATTTTTTCTTTTTTTAATACCATTTTAAATTCTTCTTATAGCACTAGCAGTTTCAGCAAGTAGAGCTACTCCAAGCAAAGCAGTTATTCCACCCGTTACAATATCTTTGAAAGGTTTTCTTTTCTCTTTCTTTTTGAATTTGATTAATGAACTAGCTTTTAATACCATTATCTTTTTCTCCTTTTCTTTTTCCTTTTAACTTGTTTTCTTTTGCTCTTGAATGTATATGATTTAAGTGCCATTTTATCCAAAATATGATTGTCTTTGAAATGGTTTATTTGAATTATTCATTTTTTTTATTTTCTCTTCTTCCAAAGCTGTTTTTATTTCAGCGGTTCTTTTTAAATTCTCTTCACGCTTGGCAATGTTTCTTTGAGTATATTCACTTAGCTTACCCAAAAATCCCGAAGGATTTTTTTCTAGTTTTTCCAAGTTTCTTACCCTATTCATAGCACGGAATTTTTGCAATCCTGATTTTTCTGCAGCTTCTTTCTTTGCTTTTGCCCTGGCAATATCAAATGTGTTTTTTCTAAACTCTTCCTCAAATATTCTATTCTTCTCAACAGCGGCTTCTATTTTAAGCCGCCGAATCATCTCTTCTTCTTCCTTTCTAATTCTTGATTTTTCAGCCCACTCTTCTTTTAAATTATCCCAAAAGCCCATTACTTTTTACCAAACCTTTCCATGAAGTTTTTCATAGAACCTTCTCTCATTACTTTAACTACAACAAAAATTAATACTCCAAGAGAACCGAAGAGAACGACCAATGTTAATAAAGTTCCTCCAGCACCAGGAACATTTCCTTCTGGCACAAAATCATAGCTAACATTTACACTAACACCATTCCAATCAGCGTCAAGGTTTGTATACACAACCCTAGATAATCCATTCACAAGGCCAGTTTGTATTGTGAAATTTGAAGAGGGAACAACAGAACCATTGTTGTTAGTATTGTTAAAAACAGATACAGTACCAAAAACAGATCTACCAGTTAAAGTTAGGTTTTGATTTAAAGTTGGAGCTGTTACAGTTTCATTTGTGACATTAAAAGTATTTGTTGAAGTAAAGATTGTATCTGCCGCAGGAACTAAAAGTGCCACAGCCAAAATTACACCTATAAAAACCGCGAAGAAAACTTTTACATCCACATTTGACCTAACCATATTTTGAACTCCTCTTTGTTTACTAGTAAATTATATTATTTAAAATCTTCTATTATTTTTTAAATTATCTATT
>CAZJDG010000053.1:0-4877 GCA_964544725.1 Candidatus Woesearchaeota archaeon
CTTTATCTAATTTATCACCCAACTTTTTAATATCATCAGGCTTAACACCCGCCCTTTTCAAAACATCATCAATATCTTTCTTTAAATCTAATAAATTTTGTTTATCCATCGTCATTTAATGCTTTATCAATTTTTTCTCTCAATTTAATTAATGGTTCAATTTGATCCTCTAACTTCATCTCACTCAACTTACTTTTCCTTTTTCTAATAAACTCAGCCGCAGGCGAATCCTTTTTAATAATAGGATTCTTAGGAGGCTTAAATACATTAATAGTCTCAAACCTGTCCCTCAAACTTTGTGGCATTCCTTCAATATTAGGTTTCTCCCTTTCATCTTTCAATATCTCAACCCAAATTCCCCTGCAACTAGAATGTATCCCGTCTGTGTGAGTAAACAAATCACCCTTTTTAAATATCCTCTTATCAACACTAATACAATAATTACAGGTAACACTATCTAAAATCTCACTTCTTTGTAACGCATAAATATCATCTTTGTAAACCTGAAAAGTAACCCTCCTTCCCTGATTGATCGCTCCATTAACAGCAATAGCAGGAACATTAAAACCAATTTCATCCGCCTCTCTCCTAATACCCTTAATCACCTTATTTAATATCTGTCTGTTACTTAATCCCTGCTGTAATCCTAACAATAAAGCCAATTTAGCCGCCTTCATTAAATCATTAGCCATCACCTTCGTTAAATTATCCGCACTCCTAAACATATTACTAGCAGATGCAGAAGGAGTAGCAGGTGGCGATTTTTTCATTTCATTCGCAGCTATATTTTTAGCATAAGCAAATGTCTCTTTATTATTAGTCAAAAGAGCCTTCCTATATTCCCCTTGATACTTAATATTCATTCCCTTCAATAAATCAGTCTTTTCTTTACCCTCATCAGAATCCAATACAGCTTGAGTCTGCCTAATTAAATCATCACTCGCCAAACGCAAAGTTCTAGTCAGATCACTTCTCAATTCTTTCTCTGCTTTATCCATCTGACTCTGTATTTCAACCAAATCAATCTTCTCTTCAGCAAAAGTTAAAGCTCTCCAACTAACTAACTCACTCGTCTTTTTCTCTTTCAAATCCTTTTCCTTAGGTTCTTTCTTAGGTTTCTCCTTCTCCTTCTTTTCCTCCTCCGACCTCTCAGGCAACCCCAACAAAATCCTTACATCATCTTCTAATAAAGGATCAGGTTTAATAACATTCTGTTGTACCAAACTACTCAAAGCCTTAGCAATCTTTTCATACTGCACAATTCCAATTTTACTAAACTTCAATTTAGGATAATCACTAACAGTATAATTTAAATCTACTAATTGCTTTACAGCATATTTATTGATTCCATCCGCAACCTGCCTCGCAATAGCTGTTAAATTATTATGAAATATTGCCGATTGATCAGTACTCAAAGCCCTACTTCCAGAATTACCACTTCCCAAATCCAAAAATTGAGCCATCACACTTCCCAATATTTCTCTATTATACCTTCTAATAGTTTCATTGGGATCCTTCACACTTTTCCCTTTCGTATCTTTAAACTCAAAAACCCAACCTTCAGGCAATATCATATAACCCTGCTCATTAGCCCTAATATTCTTTAATAATGTCTCCGCCTTAGTCCTATCCTTATCTGTATAACCCTTCGGCAAAGTAATACTCGGTATTCCCAACCCCTGTCTCTCAAAAGCAATCGCATTAATTTTTTCAATATGCTCTTTAAAATACCAACTCCTATAAGCATTCCTCAATATCGAAATACCAACCCAATTATCTCCCTCTTTTCTATGAGTAAAAACCAATAACTTCTCAATAGGTATAGAAATATAACCTCCACCAGTAGGCAAAAGCTGAGTCACCCCATCTTTTCCACTATCAGTTTTCCATTTAAAAATAGTACTCTGTAATCTTGGCGCAAATTTCTTCCAACCAATCATTTCTTTTCCATTAAAATCAATACTTCTAAATACTTTTTCAAATACCGAAAAGCCAAAAGGCAGCATCAATAATGCCTGCCTTAAAAAATCATCCCAAGTAATAGTCATTTTCTCAAATAAAGATTGAGAAACAAATTCAGCAACTTCTTTATCTATATTTTCATCAGAAGCAGGTTCTACATACCACCTTGCCGCCCTGATAGGTAACTCACAAGCCAATAAAGCAGATTTTACCACACCATCACTCTTTCTCATTTTATTAAAAGTAGTAATAGCCTCAGATCCAGTCAATTCAGAAACATAATCTTCATCAGTAATAAAACCCCCAAAAATTGTGGTTCCAGTCTCCCCCAATTCCCTTTCAGAAACCGAGGGGCTTCTAAAGATATTTTTAATATTGATTTCGATGGGTCCAAGCTTCATAAAATTTCTTGTCCCCTGACCCTTATTTCATTATAGTTGTCCACTAACATCATTGTCAATACTTTAAAAATCTTTATCCCTTAATCCCGAAGTTATAGGTTTACTTTCTCTACTACCCTCCTCATCTTTATCTTGATCGGGAAATCTAACAGCTTCCGTATAAGTAAAGGTCAACATCAAACTATCAGGAACGTCAGGACTTTTCACTCTCCTCTTTTTCATATCTGCTTTACTCTCTATCTGTATCTGACCCTTCCTCCTACTACCAAATTTATATTTTATATTAGCCAAAATTAAATAATCATCCTCCTTCGGCAAACTCGCTTCTTTAATCCACCTTCTTATTTCCCAATATGCTTCCGCTCTTAAATTAAAAAATTCCTCATCATTCTCAGCCGCTTCTCCTACATTAACTCTATTCACCTCAATTCCCTTTTCCCATAACCTATCAGTTACACCCCCTCCAACCCCTACATCATCTACATCAACATTTTTAGCTATTATTTCTTCATCATTCATAAATCTGACAGTCCTTCCTACCGTCTGCATAGTGTCCTCCTTCTTAAACTTCTTAACCCACCAAACCTTTAACCCCTGCCTACAAGTAAATACAGTTTCATTATCTCCAAACCTCGCTACATCTACTCCCAACCTTTTCTCACCCGTAACCTTAACATCTTTCCTTACAAAAGCGTCCTCAATATATTGTAAACTTACCAAACTATCCTTTTCCTGTTTAGGAAACTCACCTCTAACCTTTATTCTATAAACATCACTATCCTTCCCATATTTCTCCTCCATCTCTTTTGGATATTCAGGACTCATCAGCCCAGGTATCAAAATCTTATTCTCTTTAATATTAGGAATATCTGTATCTCTAATATGTATCCTATTAACACCTCTCGTCTTAAACATCCTCGCAAACCCTCCCGTCAAAGCATAAGGATTACCAACGGTCAACAACTTCGCCCCCTCACTCGTCATCAAAGCCTCAATCGCTCCCCAAATCGGTTCTTTAATCCCAGACCCCTCATCTCCTATCACTAATATCTTACCACTTTTAGCGTGATACCCCAACATCCTATCCGCAACCTGAGTAGTATCTCCTTCCTGTTTAGTCGCAACACCTAACGCATACCAATCAGGAGAAATATCTAATTTAGTTGTAGTCAACTCTCCTTGAAATTTAAACCTCTCATTCTTTTTTTTAATTGAGTTCCAAGCCGAAGCAATCTCCCTCCATAATAATTCCTTAACCTGCGTCCAGCTCGGTGCAGTAGTAATTACTAAACTATTCTCATTCGTCTGTAAAAAATTTAATCCAATCCTTGCCGCTATAAATGTTTTTCCCGAATCGTGGCAACTCCTAACAGCAGTATATTTATATTTCTCAACCGACTTAGCAATCTCTTTCTGTTTGTCCCACAGCTTACAGTTAAAAAAATATTCAATAAACCAAGCAGAATCCCTTATCTGATCAGCTGTCCATTTTTCCATCTTTTTCTTCTTTTTCGTTTTTAAATATCTGTTGGAATATAGCAGTTAAATTAATTTCCCTTACCTTGTCCCACTCAGGCAATCCCTCTCCCAACTCCTGCTTCATTATCTTATAAGCTAATTCCGCATCCTTCATATTCGGTTTGTAATCCCCCTCACCCTTTAATCTCATTCCAAACCTCAATAATAAAGCCCTACAAATAGTCACCATATTAATCTTACTTTTCATCGCCCTCTTTAACTCCAATTTCATCAACGCCTCATACTGCTCTTGATCAAACTTGTCTGCCCTATCTACCCAATTATTCTTAATTGACCAATTAAAAAGTGTTCGTAATGTAACTGAATCTTTACTGAACCTTTGCTGAAAAATATCATTCACCCTTCTTATCGTTCTATCCTCCCCCAAGTTTAAATATACCTTCAGCCCCAACATTTCAGTCGGTTTATCAAATTTACTCAGGTCAACTTCTCTCTCCACCATTAATTCTTTTGTTTCTTTTTCCTCTGCCATAAAAATATATAAAGATTATTTGCTCTTTTTTTTCTTTTCCTTCCTCCTTTTTCTTTTATTTCTCCTGGCCTTTTGCCTTCATTTATGTCCCTTCATACTCCAGCAATTATCTCTAAAAGCTGTAAAATCCTTAACGAAACAACTATAACCCAAGCTATTCCTATACTCATCAAAATTATTTTAATCTTTTGTACAGAAAACTCTTTATCATTCATACCTTTTTAAAAATAAATATTTTCTCACTTTTATATTTCTTTCCCAACCCGGGCATTCTCGCCATCTCCATTATCTTATAACCCTCGTAATTAAAACCCACTTTCTTTGATACGTCAATAATCATATTCTCTAAATCGTAAACCCTTCCCCCAATTTTAACATTAGCAATATTGATTAACATAGTGCAACCCTGTCTCAATTTCTTATAGCAAATCTCAGCCATTTTCTCTAAAAATCCTTCCTTCCAATCATCAATTTCAGGATACCTAACCCAACTCTGCGTATCA
>CAZJDG010000054.1:0-4724 GCA_964544725.1 Candidatus Woesearchaeota archaeon
TTATAAAATGGAAAAAAAATCAAAAGATAGCTTAATAAAAAATATATTCTATAGTATATTCACTGGCACTTTTTCAAAGATAGGTGCATTGATTTTTACAATAATCGTTGCGAGGATTCTAACTCCGGAAAGTTTTGGTACTTATTCTTTAGCATTAACAATAATTTTGATCTTTTACTTTCTTTCAGATTTTGGTATAGGAACAACTATGATAAAATATTTATCGGAAATCATAACTAAAAAAGACAAAAAACAAATAAGATCTAGATTCATATTTTTATTAAAATATAAAATTTTATTATCAATATTAATTTCAGCACTTTTGTTTTTTAGTTCAGGAATCCTTGCAGCTTTTTTCAAAAAACCAGAAATAATTCCATTATTACAAGTAGGGAGCATTTACTTATTTTTATATTCAATTTATACTATTAATCTATATCTCTTTTCAGCTTTCCAAAAAGTAAAATATTCTGCAATATCTGAGTCTATATTTCAAATTTCTAGGATAGCCCTTATTTTTATCTTTATTCTTTGGTTTAGGACCATTGAAATGATTTTCATAGTCTTATCAATTTCATTATTATTTTCAATAATCTATTCTGGAAAGATAATCCATAATAATTATTCTTACATTCTAAAAGGAAAAAAAGAACCTGTAGAGCGTAAAAGAATGATGAGGTTTTCAACCATACTCACATTAGGATCTTTTAGCATGTTGGTCTTTTCTAATATTGATAAATTAGTTTTGGGATATTTTCTTAATGTGGAGTTTGTGGGATACTATAATGCAATAGCCACTTTAGTTGGAGGAGTACTGGGATTAATTAGTCTGAATGCAGTTTTTTTACCTCTATTTGTCCAGTTAAATAAAGAAAGACTAAATATTGCGTTTAAAAAAACATTTCATTATTTATCTATTATTGCCTTTCCAATTTCAATAGGATTAGCGTTTATTCTTTTACCCTTAATAAAACTCTTTTATGGAGGGGAATATGTCCCCAAAGAATTTGAATTTGCCCTGCTTTTAACTTCAATATTTTTAAGTCTAACAATTTTAGAAACAATCTTCTCATCATTATACAAGGTTCTATTCGATTCTGAAGAGAAGCCAAAAATTCCCGCAATCACTAATTTTGTAACGGCAATGGTAAATATAGTATTAAACATAATTTTGATATATTATTTGATTGAAATAAATCCTTCCTACGGTTTAATTGGAGTTTCACTTGCCACATTTCTAAGTAGGTATAGTGGAATGTTTTTTATGATGATTGTATCAAGAAAAAAAATGGGAATTTTTCCAGATTTAAACTCTATCTTAAAACCTTTTTTTGCGAGCTTAATAATGTTAATTTATCTTATAATCTTTGATTATTTTGTCAAATTAAATGTTTTTAATGGAATTTTGATGATCTCTACGGGGGCAATCATTTATTTTGCAATGATCTTTTTATTAAAAGCCACATCCCTAAAAGAGATAAAAGAATTAATAAAAAATAATTCAGATATTGTTTAAATCAAAGTCAGAGTTATAATGAAGATTATTTTTAGTCACCATTTTTAGATATTTCTATTATAAATTATTTTTTAAAGGGATTCATTTCACTATCTCTTTTACCAAATATTTTTAAACTCATTCTTTTTTTTATAAAATATGGATAAAAATTTTGAGATATATAGTTTTTTTAGCCACATATCAAAAATAAATATTAAATATACAACTTACAGAAAATTTCACAACATTTTAAAAAAAATTCCCAAGGGAAACGTGTTAGAAATAGGATGTTCCACGGGAGATTTTTTAGAAGTTTTAAAAAAAGAAGGATGGAATGTTAAAGGAATTGACATTTCTAGAAAATCAGTGAAACTAGCGTCTAAAAAGGGAATTAAAGTAATGTTACATGACACAAATGAAAAATTTACTTTTGAAGATAACAGTTTTGATGTTATAATTGCTGGAGAGATAATTGAACATCAACTTAATGATCTGAATTTCCTAAATGAGTGCCACAGGATTTTAAAGAATAAAGGCACTCTAATATTCTCAACTCCTAACTTAGTTTCTTTAAAGAATAGGGTACTGATGCTTTTTGGATTTGAACCCAGATATGCAGTTGCAGACTTCCATTACCAAATTTACACAAAAAGACTGCTAAAAAACCTTCTTGAGAAATCAAGTTTTAACAAATATGATTTGTTTGGAGACTATATAATTTATTCAAAGAATAGGGAGGTATTCTTTGGAACTATCTTAGAGAAATTAGGGGATTTCTATCCTTCTTTCTCAGAACATTTAATTTGCGTGGCGAAAAAATAATTCACTTAGAGATTAAATCAAAATCATGAATAAAATCATAGTCTCTTGGAAAAATCATTTTCAAACCAAATTTCTCGCAAATTTTCTTGGTATCTTCATTAAAGGCCCACCAACCAGGAACAAATTCTCTCACCTTTATTTTTAGTTTATTCTCCATCCAACCTAGAGATCCCTTAAATAATTTTTCTTGTTCAGAATAACTAATATTTTCCATTATCATGCTTAAATGTAGATGCAATTCTAATTTTTGGCCTTTTCTCAGCATCCAATTATATCTTTCCTCCAATATTTGAGACAATTTTTTTTTAGATAAGTCAACATTAAAATCTGATTTAAAATAATTTATATTTGCAGGAGTCATAACGTACCACTTTTTTACCTTTCCCTCTATCACTTTCTCTTTAATCTTTTCCCAAACAGAATCTACCATAATTGATTCGGTATGAATTGTTAATGGCTTAAATCTAGATAATAACCAATCTTGCTTTCTCTTTATTACGTTTAAATAGTTTCTCTTTAATCTCATTTTATTTTTACTACCTTAATTATAATTGTTTCCCCAAAGCTTACAGGAGTTAGAATTCTGGGAAAGATTATTTTGCTGTGTGTTACAATTCCATTACTTGTTAGTTTAGTAACTTCAAATCCATTTTCTTTAAGTATCTTTCTCAGTCTAGAGATATTGAAATCAACAATATGCCTCTCAAAACTTTCATCATCCAATGGCTCTGCACAATATTCTGGAAGTTTTCCAATCAAAACTTTGAACCTATTTTTAAGTGAACAGAGATTAGGAGTTGAAAGAACTAAATTTCCTCCTTTTTTTAGAACCTTATTACATTCTCTTATAAACTTAATAGGATTAAAAATATGTTCAATTATCTCTCCTGCAATTATTATGTCTATGGAATCTTTCTTTAAAGGAATTCCATCATTTATATTGCAGCAAACATCTGGATGGTATTTTTTAACTCCATCAAGCCGAATTATTTTTTTAGATTTTATTTCTTTGGATATTGGGCGATATCCTGCTCCAATGTCTAGTATGATTTTCTTAGAAGCATCTCCCACCATATTTCTCATTAACTTATATCTAATTCTAGTTTGAATAGGCATATTTCTCATAATGAAATTACCAATCCTAATCTTTTTAAATTCTTTTATTTAATCCTAATCATGGAGCAAAAAATTTCTGCAATTTTGGTAGTTCATAATGAAGAGAAACTAATCGGAAGAAGCTTAGAGAGTGTAAAAGATGTGGCGGATGAAATCTTAATCTTACATGATGGGCCCTGTTCAGATAATACCTTAAAAATAGCCAAAAAATATACTAAAAAAGTCTTCTCCACTAAGGAAAATGTGGGTGTTCCTGGACCTATCTTACCAATACTTTTTAGGAAAGCTAAAGGTCCCTGGATACTGAAAATTGATGCAGATGAATTTTTGTCACAGAATCTAAAAGAAAATATTCTCTCACTAGTTCAAGATCAAAAGGCAGATGCATATACTTTTCTTTGGCCTTTTTGGGACGCAAAAAATAAAAAACATATTACAAAAAATTGGCCTAGAAAAATGATTCTTTATAGAAAGTTAAAGATGTCTTATTTTGGTTTCCCTCATTGGGATAATCCAAAAATAAAAGGGAATATAATCAACACTAATTTCATACTTGAACATCAACCTGCAAATGGGTCTTTACCAACTTGGAAAGAATTTAAAATAAAAATTCTTAAAAGATATGCAAGATTGCAGGCGGAATACACATTAAAAGATCCAAAAAAATTTGATAAATTCCAATACAATGAGGAAAATTTTCCCCCAATTAATTTTAGGATAAGAAGAAACTTTCCTCTCCTATCTGCAATCCCTTTTGCAGTATTGACTTTCTTTAAAATATTGTTTTCTGAGGGGGCATGGAGAGAAGGATATCCTGCTTTTTATGAAGCGACTCAAAGTTTAATTTATTATCCTTACTTAGGATACTTGATTTGGAAATTAAAACGTAAAAAATAAGGATTTTATTTGACTACACGAATTTTAAATTCTAAATTTGCAGCACTAAAAAAACGTAAATAATTCTCAAAAAAAATAGGGAAACGATTGGCAAGAGACTTCATAAACTTTTTTTTCTTAGAGAAAGTTATTTTTCTATCTACAATTTCAAAGCTATCTATAATGTAATTATTAGTACTAAAACTATCCCAGTTAAATCCTCTTTTATGCTCTAAATCTGACCATACATTCCTGCTTGTAAAATGGGGGACTCTTATAAATATTAATGCATTATTTTGAGATATTCTTTTTAATTCCATCATAAATTTGGGGATGTCAGACAAATGCTCTATAATATCTTGGCATATTATTTCAGATGCACTATTATCTTTAAAATGGAGGGGATAATTATTAA
>CAZJDG010000055.1:0-4592 GCA_964544725.1 Candidatus Woesearchaeota archaeon
AGTCGTCTAAAACGCAGAAATAAAGTAAAGAATTAATGTGATTGGGCATACACGCCATTACGCATACCCTAATAACCTAAAGGTCACGAGAGGGCACAAGTAGGCATCGCGAGGAAAAGAAGAGGGGGAGAATCGCCTAAGAAAAAGGAAGTTAAAACTTTAAAAACTAATTTTGACTATTCTAAAAATGATAAAAGAATTAATTATATTGTATCCGAAAACAAGTGTAGTTTTCTTTTCATTATTAGTTACTTTGGCTATGACTTTGGTTACAAAATATTTTACAAAACAGGATAGAATAAAAGAATTGAAAAAAATTCAAAAAGCATGTCAGATTAAGATTAAAGAAAAGAAAGGTGAGCCTGAAGAACAAGCTAAAATTCAAAAAGAAATGTTTGCATGTTCTATGGAATTATTTAAGCATTCCATGAGGCCTATGTTTTATACATTTTTACCTTTAATTCTATTTTTTATGTGGGTTAGAGGTATGTATTTGGAAACCTCTATCGCAGGTACTTGGCTTTGGTGGTACATTGGAACTGGAGTTGGATCAAGTATAATTTTAAGAAAAGTGTTAGATGTTGCATAAAAGCAAATCAACTAAGTAGGTCTGGGAGAAGATTTCCATGTTTCCCTCATGAATTCGGTAAAAAGGAAAGGTTTTTAACTTAATTCTAAGAAATATTAATATGGGTGAATATAAAATTCAACATTCGCCCAAGCGTGGTCAAATGGAAGAAAATCAAGAAGTTTTATTCAAATTAAGTATGTTTGAACAGCAAATGAGACAATTACAGCAACAGCTTCAAGCAGTTGAACAAGGAATAATTGAATTAAGTACACTAAATATCGATTTAAAAGAAATAGAAAATGGAGAGGGGAAAGAAATTTTTGCAGCAATTGGGCGAGGGATTTTTACAAAAGCTAAACTTCTTTCAGATGAATTAACTGTAGATATTGGGGAAAGAAATTTTGTTAAAAAATCTGTTTCTGAAACTCAAAAGATAATTAGTAAACAGGTTGAAAAACTTGAAGATGCAAAAGAAGAGTTAAATAGAGGTTTAGAGGAACTTAGTAAAGAATCTGAAAAAATTATTTTAGAAGGCCAAAAAAAGTAGTCAAGTTTAAAAGTTAGTTTCCTCTCATAGTAAAATGTTAGAATCAATTATTTTTCCAAAAAAAGCAACGAAAGAACCCTGGAGAATGTTCTTTGTCGGTTTAATTTATGCTTCACTTTCAGTTTTACTTGTTTACTGGTTTTTTTCTAAAGATCAAGTTCTCTATAATTATGCAGGAATGATTGTTGTTACTTTCTCCGTAATGTTTTCATTACCATTCATGTTTTTTCTTATAAGACGTGAAGAAATTGAGGATGAAGAAGTTACTGGATTGTTAGGAATTTGGAAAATGCACAGTGATGCAGTCTATGCATTTATGTGGTTGTTCTTTGGATTTATAATTGCCTTCTCATTTTGGTTTATTGTTTTGCAGGATTCAAATTTGTTTAACGCACAAATAGAAACTTTCTGTATGATCAATAGACCTGGGAACATTGAAAACTGTGTGGGAGAGTATTCTTTTGAAAACTTGAATCCGACTGGTGCTACGACAAATGGAACTAGATTCTTGTCCATAATAAGTAATAATATTTATGTTATGATATTTACCCTGATTTTCTCTTTGATTTTTGGTGCGGGTGCAATATTTGTTCTAGCGTGGAATGCGAGTGTAATTGCTGCAGCGATAGGAGTTTTTTCAAAGTATAATGTATCTGAAATCCCTCTTGCTTTAGTAAGATACATGGTTCATGGGGCACCAGAGATTGCTGCTTATTTCATAACTGCCCTTGCAGGAGGAATTTTTGGAGTTAGTGCTTTGAGAAACGGAATAAGAAATAGGAAATTTTTGAGAGTTCTTGAAAATTCAGTAATATTACTTTTTGTTGCATTAGTATTATTAATTTTTGCAGCAATTATGGAAGTCTATTTAATCCCTATTTTATTCAGTTAAACTAATTTCACAAATTTTAAAAGCGAAGAGAATTATCTTTTTTTATGAGTTTATTAATAATCCTTATTTCGATTAGTTTTTTTGTTACATATTTTACTTTGCCTTATTGGATTCAGGGGGCTCACCGAAGAGGTTTAGTAGGTGTGGATAAACATAAAACTAACAAAAAGAAAATCGCAGAAAGTGGAGGAGTAGCAGTTTTGGTTGGAACTTGCGCAGGAATTTTATTATACATTGCGACAAACACTTTTTTATTTGATAATAAAGAGAATTTAATTTACATTTTTGCAATTCTAAGTGTATTATTGATTTCAACAATCATTGGATTAATTGATGATTTATTTGGATGGAAAAAGGGATTAAATAAAAAAACAAGAATATTTCTTATGTTATTTGCAGCCATCCCTTTAATGGTAATCAATGCAGGAGAGTCCACTATGGCAATTCCTTTTTTAGGAAACATCAACTTTGGATTATTATATCCTTTATTTATAATTCCAATTGGAGTTGTCGGTGCAACTACGACCTATAATTTTCTAGCAGGATATAACGGATTGGAAGCAAGTCAAGGAATGATTCTTCTTTCAGCATTATCTCTTGTAACATATCTTAATGGAGATAGATGGTTAAGTGTAATCGCATTATTCATGGTTGCTTCTCTGCTTTCTTTTTACTTGTTTAATAAATATCCTGCAAAAGTCTTTCCTGGAGATGTACTAACCTATTCCATAGGGTCAATGATTGCATTAATTACGATTTTAGGGAATATTGAGAAGATTGCAGTGTTCTTTTTTATACCTTATATCCTTGAAACCGGGTTAAAGGCCAGGGGGAAATTGAAAAAAGAAAGTTTTGCAAAAGTCAAAGAAGATGGTAGTTTAGATATGCCTTATGAGAAAATATATGGGTTAGAGCATTTAGCAATTTACTTATTGAAAAAAATGAAAAGAAGTGGGAAGGTTTATGAGAAAGAAGTTGTCTATCTGATTAATCTTTTTCAGATAACGATAATCCTTTTAGGTTTTGTATTATTCATATAAAAACAAAGTTTTAAAAGAAGATTAGATTTTTATTTAAAATGTCTGACGAAGTAAAAATTAATTTGTCTCAAGTAAAAAAAGGGGTTGATTTTATTAGAGAATCTCTAAAAAATAAAAAAGTTATTTGGGGTTTGGTTTTATTTCTTTTATTAGTTATAATTATTTTTAGTTCTTGGATAAGAGTGCAAAATTTGCCTCTGTTAATAGATGCAACAACAGGGGAGTATATTCCTGTCGCATTGGATCCTTTTTATTTTCTGAGACTAGCTGAAACTATCCTAGACCAAGGAGGATTACCTGATGTAGACTCTATGAGATACTCTTCCGCAATGGTGGAGTATAGTCATGAAATAATGCCTTATGTATTAGTTTGGATGTATAAAATAAGTTCGTTTCTTAATCCAGAAATTACCCTCCAATATATTGATGTAATCTCTCCAGTGATTTTTTTTATATTAGGATTAATTGCATTTTTCTTTTTGATTTATACGTTAACTAATTCAAAATTAATTTCTATATTAAGCACTTTTTTCCTTTCAATATTCCCCCCTTATCTTTATAGAAGCATGGCCGGATTTTCAGATCATGAATCGATAGGTATGTTGGGATTCTTTTCTCTTATGTTAGGGTATTCTGTTATAATGAAATATTTTGATAAGGGAAAGCAATTAAATTATATCAAAGGCTTTTTAGGGGGATTAGGTCTCAGTCTTTTGGCTATCCTCAGTATCTCTAGTTGGGGGGGTGTTGCTCGTTTCGCTTTCATGATTATTCCTTTAAGTTTTGGGATATTTTGGATTCTTAAAGCAAAATCTACTGAAGATAAAAATAAATTAGTTTGCTTCTTAACATTCTTTTGGGTATTTAACATTTCTACAATTATATTAGGGGTCTTACTCGGATTTGGCCTAGAGAGTATGCTTGAAAGGGTTTTCTTAGGTACAAGTAGTTTGTTAAATCTCTTTGTTTTGGGATTAGTAACTATAGACTGCATGGTTATTTTTTTTAAGGAAAAAATAAGCTTTATTCCAAAAAAAATATTAGGGAAATATAGGATATTTTTTAGTTTAACATTAGTCCTTCTCTTTGGAGCCTTTGCTTTAGCCCTTAAAGGAGTCAATATTTTTTCATTAGTCTTCGAAATTATAGAGGGTTTATTGTATCCCTTCGGTAAAGGGAGAACGGGGGCAACTATTGCAGAAAATGCTGCTCCTTACTTAAATGATTGGATGGGGCAAATTGGTAAATGGTTTTTCTGGTTTTTCTATTTAGGGATAATCTTTATTGGAATTAATATCTCAAAGAAAATTTCGTCAATTAAAAAAACAAAGATTTTATTTTCAGTCTTTTGGATATTTATGATTACGGGACTAATGTTTAGTAGGATTTCTGCTACATCTATTCTTAATGGATCGAATTTTTTAAGTCAATTATTTTATTTTCTGGGAATAATTTTATTTTTAGGATATTCTGTTATGATTTATTTAAATGAGAGAATTAACATAAGGAGTGAACTAATAATCATCTCCTCTTGGTTACTAT
>CAZJDG010000056.1:0-4035 GCA_964544725.1 Candidatus Woesearchaeota archaeon
ATGTGAGGCAGATCCAGATTGGTGGCATGGATGCACCGCCACAGGATACCCTTGCGGTTGGCAAAAAGATTGTCCCAATAGTGTCGCAGGATACTTAGTAAATTAAACCTCAAAATTACCTCGCAGAATCAGCTTGTTTTTCAGATTCATTTCTTTTTCTAACTCCAAAACTTTCTCCATTATTTTCTGAAGCAAGAAGAATTTCTTCAGCCAAACTTTGAGTTATATTTTTCTTTTTATTAAATGCCTTATCTGAAGCTCCATGAATAATGTGTTTCAAAGCAATATTAACTCTTCTCAAAGGAGAAACGTCCACTGCTTGAGGATATCTTGCTCCACCATATTCAATAACAGTGGTTTCATCTTTTGGGGCAGAATTTTCAATAGCCTTAATTAAAACTTGAACAGGATTTTGTTTTGTTTTATTTTCAACTAACTTAAAGGCATCAAGAACAATCTTCATATTTTTTGAATATTTTCCTGTAGAAGTTCCCAAAATAATTCTATGCTTCTTTCCCCTATGTCCTGCAACAGCAAGTTTATTCATTAACCTTTCAATAATATTAATTTTTATTTGGCCCATCTTTTGAACATTTCTTCCATAAGACTTCAAAACCAATTTAGGTTGGAGATTTATCGCGGATTTCAATCCAGGATCTTCCACTTTAATTTCAGATAAATCATACAAATCAAATACTTTAAAATCCATTAGTTTTGATTCAACCATTTGTTATTTCAGCTCCTTTTTCTACCCTAACATAATCTCCTTTATCATTTCTCCCAAGACTAACTCCTCTAAATCTATGTGTATAATGAGCTACATCATCTAATTTGAATATTCCCTCTCCCTTAGATTCATCGCCAATTATTGTAATACTTGTTAATTCCCCCTCCGCCGTTCTTCTTCCTTCTTTAGTTTCAACGATTTTCGCATGCTCTCCAACATAGTAATCCGTCATTATCTTCTACCCTTCTCTATCTTACCTGTAACAAGTCTTGCCAAATATTGATCATTTACTTTTATAACTTTAAATCTAACTCCAGGAATATCCCCTTTTGCTCTCCCCTGTTTTCCACCAATTCTTTCAATCATAACTTCATCGTGTTCATCAATAAATCTTTGAGCCAGATTTCCAGGAATAAACGCAGTAACTTGTCTTCCATTTTTTGTCAACTGAATTCTGCAACATTTTCTCATAGCTGAATTTGGCTGTTTAGCTTCCTTTTGAACCTTCTGTAAAACAATTCCTTTAGCTTGATTTGCACCTTTCAACGGATCAGATTTAGCATAAAGATTGAGAGTTTTCACTTTAAATTTCCTATCTTTCCATCTAAACTTCTTCCTATTTTTCAATTGCTTTAAAGCACTCTTCAATCCCATAAAATATTCTTGATGAAATTAATTTATAAAGCTTGCTAAAGGGAAATTCTAAAGAATATCTTCAGATTACCAATGGAAAATTTGTTTATGCCTTTTTAGGGTAATAAATAAGAAGTTAATTTTTAAAATGGAAAGTTTGATAAAGAAAATTTTGATTGTTTTGATATGTTAATTGGACTTGTTGGAAAACCTTCTGTAGGAAAAAGTACTTTTTTCAAAGCCGCAACCCTAGCAGAGGTTGAAATCGCCTCTTACCCTTTTACAACAATAAAGGCAAATCACGGAGTAGGTTACGTTAAAATAGACTGTATTGACAAAGAATTCAACACTCAATGTAACCCAAGCCATGGATTCTGTATAAATCATAAAAGATTTGTACCTATAGAATTAATGGATGTTGCAGGATTAGTTCCAGGGGCAAGTGAAGGAAAGGGTTTAGGAAATCAATTCTTAGATGATTTAAGGCAAGCAGATGCTTTTATCCATATTGTAGATTTGTCCGGAGAAACAAATGAAGAAGGCAAACAAACAGAAAATCATGATATTACAAAAGATATAAAATTCTTAGAAAATGAATTGAATACTTGGTACTTTGATATTTTAATGAAAGTTTGGAAAACTTTTGCAAGGAAAACAGAATTAGAGAAAGATAAATTATCTGAAGCAATTGTAAAACAATTCTCAGGATTAAAAGTAAATGAAGATCAAGTTAGATCAGTTTTACTAAAATTAAATTTCTCAGAAAAACCATCAGAATGGACAAAAAATCAATTAACAACGTTCTCCTCAGAATTAAGACATAAAAGTAAACCCATGATACTTGCTGCAAATAAAATAGATACTCAAAAAGGTGTAGAAAATTATCAAAAATTAAGAGCAGAATTTCCTAACTTAAATATAATTCCTTGTTCTGCTGATTCTGAACTTGCATTAAGAGAAGCAGTCAAAGCAGAATTAATCAACTACATTCCAGGTGAAAGGGAATTTCAAATAAATGGGGAATTGACGGAAAAACAAAAAGAAGCACTTGAAAAAATTCAAAAAAATGTTCTTGATTTTTCTGCAGAAGGAACAGGAGTTCAAGCAATTCTAAACGCCACAGTTTTCGGGCTATTAAAATACGTTTCAATATTTCCTGCTAGTGCAAACAAACTTGGAGACAGCAAAGGTAACATTCTCCCAGATTGCTTCTTACTCCCAGAAGGATCAAAGGCCCTAGATTTTGCCTACTACCTACATACTGATTTTGGAAAGAATTTCATAAAAGCCATTGATGCAAGAACAAAGAGAGCTTTAGGAAAAGATTACCTAATAAAAAATAGAGATGCTTTAGAAATTGTAACAAGATGAAAATCAAAACTCATCAAAAGAGGAAATTAAAAAAACTGGAAAAAGCTTAAAAATCAAGTTTTACATCTAAAAATAAAATAATTGAAATAAAATGAAAGCATTATCCTTAAAACAACCCTGGGCAGAATTAATTCTACAAGGAAAAAAGAAAATAGAAATAAGGAAGTGGAACACTAATTTTAGAGGTAATTTCTTAATTCATAGTTCTAAAATTCCTGACCCTAAAGGTATGAAAAAATTTGGATTCAATGATTTACCAAATGGTTTTATCCTTGGACAAGCAAATTTAGAATCTGTAAAAAAATATGATTCTGATTCTGAATTCATAAAAGATAAAAATTTGCATTTAGCAACAAAAGATTTTGGCAAATATGGATTCCTCTTAAGCAATATTAAGAGAATTGAACCAATCTCCGCAAAAGGACAATTAAACTTTTGGGAATTTGAAAAGAAAGATTGATAAAGAAAAACTTGGTTTTCAATCAGCCTTGAGTCTATCTTAAAGGAAAGATTGATAAAGAAAAACTTGGTTTTCTTTATATGAAATACGAATTTGCACCAGATTTACAGGAAGTGGCAGAAGAAATTTCTGAAATTTTTTTCCCCCATGTAATTCTTGAAAGGGTAAACTGTTTTAGAAGTTATGGAACATCAACAAAAAGAACTATTGCTAGATGCCATACCATCGGTAAATTGATGCAAAAATCAATTGGGGTTCCTGCCCATTACGCGTTAGAATTCATTCATGAACAATTCGATAAATTAAATGAAGAAGAAAAAATAAAAACAATAATACACGAACTCATGCATATTCCAAAATCCTTCGGTGGGGGGTTCAGGCACCATGATCATGTTTGTGATAAAAACATAAATTTCATTTACGAAAAATTTGAAAATTTGAAAAAATGATAATTAAATACGATAACAAAAAAATTAACATTCCAATTAAAAAAGTTTTATTTTTTGGGAAGATTTCTGGGTTAATGTTCAAAAACAAAGAAACTAAAAATCTTTTATTTGAATTTAAAAAAGAAACAACTATGAAAATACATTCATTTTTTGTGTTCTTTCCATTCCTTGCAATTTGGACAAATCAAAAAAACGAAGTTGTTGAATTTAAATTCGTAAAGCCATTCAACCCAGTGATAAAATCAAAAAAACCTTTTCAAAAATTGATTGAAGTTCCACTGAATAGTAAAAACAAAAAAATTATTGATTACTTCGTCGGTAAAAGAAAAGTTTAAAAAGAAATCTCTCGTGAAATAAATATAAAAAGGAGGAAACATCAATGGGAAAAATTATCC
>CAZJDG010000057.1:0-1205 GCA_964544725.1 Candidatus Woesearchaeota archaeon
TAGATTCCATTAAACTTTTATGGATTGGATGCAGTTTATCATAAATAAATGCTACCTTTTTACTTCCTAAATTTTTTAATGGCTTCATGATAAATTTTTTCTACTTTTTTATTGATTATGTCCCAATCGTATTTTTCCGCAGTTTTCCTGCCGTTTTTGATTAATTTATTCTCTAATTTCTTATCAGTTAATAATTTTTTAATGGCTTTTCGAAGTTTTTCTAAATTTTTAAATTCAACAATTAATCCGTTTTGTTTATTCTTAATTAAAATGGGTAAACTTCCTCTATCTGAGGCTATAACTGGCAGATTTGCAGCCATAGCTTCCACTAAAACAATTCCAAATCCTTCCCACTCAGAAAATAAGATGAATATATCTGAAGAAAAATAAGCTTCTACAAGTTCAACGTCATCCAGAGCACCAAGGAAAAGAACTTTATTCTGGACCCTTAACTCTCTTGATTTTTTTACAAGAATTTCTTTATATCCTCCATCCTTACCAACAATTAACAATTTACAATCGATTCCTTCTATTGCTTCAAGAACATATTGCAAACCTTTACTCTCATGTATTCTTCCCACAAATAAAAGAGTATTTTTCTCAAGACCATACTTTTTTTTGAATTTATTTATTTTGTCTGTGTCAATTTCCTTAAATTTTTTTAGATCAATTCCCCCTGGGAGAATTCGAATTGAATCTTTTTTTACCCCCAAATCCCTAAATAAACGATAATCTACTTCTGTTAGAGCAGTTGAGATTGTTGCAGACTGAATTCTTTTCTTAAATAAAAAATTATAAATTTTCTTAAATAACTTATTTTTTTTGTTGTGAAAGAATCCTTGAGGTGAATAAATTATTGGTTTTTTTCCATAAAGATATCCTAAGGAAAAATTTGAAGTAAATCTTCCATGACCATGTATGTGCACAATATCAAAATCTTTCCAGATACTCCTAAGTTTCTTTTTGAATTTTCCAGAGTAACCAAATCCCTTTAAGAAATAATCATTTTTACAAGTAATTATCTCAATTCCTTCTTTTAACTCTACTTCCCTAAAGGGGACTTTTTCTTCATACAAATTTGTTTGCAAAATTGTAACTTGATTTTTTTTAGATTGCCTTCTGGCTAGTTCCAAAATAACCTTTTCAGTTCCACCCCGATAAGTAATTCTAGCGCTACTCAAATGTAAGATTTTCATTTTAGAGCT
>CAZJDG010000057.1:1215-3727 GCA_964544725.1 Candidatus Woesearchaeota archaeon
GAATAAGTAAAATTTTCTTAAAACATCTGGAAACATTTGGAGAATATTTTGATTGATTAAAATAGAGATTCTTGATATATTTTACTCATTTTTTTATTTCTTTTAACAATAGAGAATTTGCCAGATTTTATCTCATTTTTTCCATAAATACCCATTTCCCTTAAAAGTTTTGGATTTTTTATTAAAAAATCAACCTTTTTTTCAATTTCATCTATGTTTTTTTCACCTTTAGTTTTTTGAACATTAAAATCATTTCTTTTAATAATGAAACCGCTCTTTTTATCAGTGACTATTTCATTCCTAGACCTTCCATCTACAGTAACTACAGGGATTCCAAAACTCATAGCCTCTAAAAAAATGAAACCAAAACTATCACTATATCCAGGATATACTAATATATCTGAAATAGAATAAATTTTATCCAATTGATCTTTTTCCATTAAATCAAAAAATTTTATTTTCTTATTATTTTTATATCTAGAAATTACTTCTTCCACTGGTTCAGAGACGACAACCCCCTCAACATTATTATATTTTTTTGTTAACCTATCTATAACTTCTACTGCATGCAATCCCCCCTTTGCATAAAAATATCTCCCGATAAATGATAATGTAATCTTGTGTTTTTTCAATTTACTCTTAATTTTTGGTAAAGGAATTGCGGGATAAACGACTTCTAATTTATTTTTTAAATGAGGATAAATCTTCAAGATTTCTATTTTTGTTTTATTTGTCCAAGGCATTATTTTTTTGCAGTAAACCGAGCTTAAAATTTTTCCAACAATTTTTTCCCTTAGAGGAGTAACTTTTACAGACCCCCAAAATTGATCTAAAAATTCTATATCTGTAATCCAATTTTTTTTATTTAAGGATAGGCAATGTGCGCAATGAATTAAATCATATTCTTCATCAGTTCTGACCAAATGAGCGTTAGGAATTGGAATTGGAATCTTAGTTAGAAATTTTTTTATGGCATTCTTTAAATTATCTGAGGCACGAAATTTCCTAGTGTTAGTTATAACCCCTTTCTGTTTTTTAATATTTAGATATTCCACATTTTTTGGAGGATTATCAATCAAATATTTGTAGTAAGGAGAATCTGGAACTTTCCAGGGATATTTTAAGTAAATTTTCATTTTTTTCATCTTGTATAAATGTTGTTTCTTTTTCTAAATTTAATAAACTTATGAATTATAATAAAACTTATAAATTAGGACTAACAGAATATATTATGAAGAAAAAACTGATACTTATTTCTATATTTTTAAGTGTGTTAATAAGTTTAAATTTTGTTAGTGCTGATACTTGGTGGAATGATTCTTGGCAGTATAAAAAACAAATAAACATAGCTGAGATTTCAGGAGCCAACTTAACTAACTATTCAACTCAGATTAATTTAACTTATAATTCTAATATGAATCCTAATTTTAGTGATTTAAGATTTACGAACAACTTAGAAGACTTAGAGCTAGTTTATTGGATTGAAGACAAAAAAGATATGGACCGGGCTGTTGTCTGGGTAAAAGTTCCTGTTTTGATAGCCAATTCTAACAATTCAATTTATGTTTACTATGGTAATAATGAATCTTTTTCAAAGACAAATTTTAATGCTACATTTCCCTTATCTTCTTGGAGTTTAAATATAGCACAAGGGAAAAATGTGTCAGCACAGTATGAAGATGCGTCAACCTCTGCAAGTAATGCTGTCGATGGTTCACTTTCTACAAATTGGTGGGGAGGGGCTTCAAGCAATGGTCAAGATAGTTGGTTTAATATTGATTTAGAGAGTAATTACTTAATTTTAAAAGTTGGAAATTATTTTTTGTATACTAATCATAATGAAGGAGTCAGAAACTGGAGCATTGGTTCCTCTGGAATTATTGAAAGAAATCTTGGAATTCCTCAATATACTGCAACCCAACTTAATTGGAATTATAAGGATTATAATGATATGTCGACAATGTTTTCTCAACAAATAGGGAGACATGCACAAGTATTTACAGATAACATTGCTGGAGGCGGATTTGGTGCAAGTATGGGCGAATGGCAAGTTTATGGAATCTTAAGAGCTGACTTAGAACCAGTTTACTATGTTGGAACAGAGATAATTAGACCCTTCTTATTACTTCAAAACACAACTTATCAGAATATCAATGTAACAAATACTGGATTCTTTGGATATGTTGGAAATTCTATATTTAGAGTTGTTAAAGGATGGTTTACAGAAATTGATGTAATTACTATGACAGCTTTTATCATAAATAGTAATGAAATTAATACAGAAACAATAACACCAGAAGGTACTTTAAATGTAGTCGGAAATCTAGGCGTAATTGGAGGGATAACAGCAACAAATATTACAGGTATTAATTTGGCAAAATTGAACTCTGTTAGTAAAGCAATAGTAGGATGTACAAATATCACAGAAGGAACCATAATCTATGATATTGATGATAAAACATTTTATGGTTGTGTAGATAAGGGTCGTAATGGCAAATATAAATGGAAATCA
>CAZJDG010000058.1:0-3702 GCA_964544725.1 Candidatus Woesearchaeota archaeon
AGTTATTCAATCAAAACCTTTTAAGGATTCTTGTAATAAATAAAAACGGGCTTAGGAGGAATCGAACCTCCACCCACAGGGCCGAAACCTGTAGTTCTATCCATTAAACTATAAGCCCTATAAAGACAACCCAGGTTTTCTTTATCAAACTTTCCTTTCAAAAGGACATTACCTTTTTATATCTTAATATCTATTTAAAAAGATGGCGCTTGAGAGACATCATAAAATTATGTTCGGAAGTTTTAGTACATTAGTTATTATGTTTATGCTAGTAAATAGTATTTTAGTTTATTTATTATTTATGAATTATGGGGTTCTAAATCAAAAGGTAACCTACAATCAAGCAGAAACAAATTCTAAACTAAATGATCTTGCAGACAGTTTAATACAGACAAATGATTTAGTAAATTCAGAATTAGGTTCACTTGGAAAAGAACTAAGTTTACTAAAAGCAACAGCAGGGGAAGATTTTTCGGGAATAATTGAAGACGCTATAAAGTCCGTTGTCACAATAAGAACAAATTCTGGGCAAGGAACAGGATTTATAATAAATTCAGAGGGATATTTAGTTACAAATGCTCATGTTTTAGCAGATGATTTCGGAAAACTTGCGACGGGACTTGAAGCAATAACCTCTCAACAAACAATATTCGAAGTGGAATTTATTGGTTTCGATGGAGGTTTAGATATTGCATTATTAAAAATTTCAGGACAACATGAAGCATTAGAACTTGGAAATTCTAATGAAGTACAAGTTGGTGAAAAAGTAATTGCAATAGGAAATCCTTTAGGATTACAATTTTCAGTTTCACAGGGAATTATCTCCGCAATCCATAGGCCAGGAATTAATGGTCTCGATGCATACATCCAAACAGACGCAGCACTAAATCCTGGAAATTCAGGAGGACCTTTAATAAACAAGAAGGGAGAAGTAATTGGAATAAATAACTTCAAAATAAAAAGTGGAGAAAGTTTAGGATTTTCCCTAGAATCAAATTACATAAAAGATTCTATAAATAGTATAGCATTAGAAAAATTAAATCAAACAATAATATAATGGCAAAAGAAGACGGAATAACTGTAAAAAAAGAGAATAATTTTAGTGAATGGTTTACTCAGATAGTTCAAAAATGCGAACTAGCTGATTTAAGGTACAATGTTAAAGGATTCTTAGTGTTTCAACCATGGTCTGTGTTGTCCATGGAAAAAATGTACCACTATATGGAAGATGCTCTTAAAAAAAAAGGACACAAACCTTATTGGTTTCCAACAGTAATTCCAGAAGGCAACTTCAAAAAAGAATCTTCTCATGTTAAAGGATTTACTCCAGAAGTATTTTGGGTGACTCATGGTGGAAAGAAAAAACTAGAGGAACCTCTTGCATTAAGACCAACGAGTGAAACTGCATTTTACCAAATGTTTAATTTATGGATTAGAAGTTACAAAGATCTCCCATTTAAAACTTATCAAAGAGCACAGGTTTTCAGATATGAAACAAAGGCGACCAGACCTTTCTTAAGAAGCAGAGAATTTCATTGGATAGAAACACATTGTGTGCATGCTACTGAAGAAGATGCAATGAAGCAGGTTAAAGAAGACATGGAAACAAATCAAGAAGTTCTTCATGACATTTATGGATTACCATTTATCTTTTTTGAAAGACCTGCTTGGGATAAGTTTGCTGGAGCATATAAAACGTTTGCATCAGATGTACTAAATCCAGACGGAAAAATAATACAACAACCATCTACACATATAATTTCTCAGGAATTTGCAAAAGCTTTTGATATAAAGTTCAAAGATAAAGATGGAAAAGAAAAATTAGCATATACTACTTGTTATGGTCCTGCAATCTCTAGGATTTTCGCAAGTGTGGTGATAGTTCATGGAGATAATAAAGGGCTAAAATTCCCTTGGGAAATTGCACCAATTAATGTGGTCATCGTCCCAATAGATCCTGAAAATTCAAAATTAAGAAAAAAAGCAATTTCCTTAAAGAATGAAATAGAAAAATTTACAGATGTAGAAATAGACTTTTCTGAAAAAAGACCTGGAGAAAAATTCAATTATTGGGAAATGAAAGGAGTTCCAATAAGAATTGACCTTGGGTTAAAAGATCTAGAAAATAAAAAAATAACTTTGTTTAGAAGAGATTTAGATAAAAAGGAAATCGTGAATGAAAAAAACTTAGTTAAAAGAATTCAAGAGATATCTAAAGAATTTACAAAAAATCTCATAAAAAAAGCAGATAAAATTTTTGAAAATAAAATAAAAGAAGTTAATGAGATTAAAGAAGCAAAACAAACAATTGAAGAAGGAATGATTGCAAAATGTAAATTTTGTTCTGTAGACAAAGATGGAACTGCTTGTGCAGAAAAAATAGAAAAAGAGTTAGGTGCAGAAGTTAGGGGAACAAAATTAGATGAAAAAACAAAGTCATCTGGAAAATGTGTTGTTTGTGAAAAACCTGCAAAAGAAATTGTTTATATCGCTAAAAGCTATTAAACAAAATTTTTGCATGTTTCCAAATACTATCTAACGTTCCCATTTTATTATTTAATCTAATTCCTTTTAAGAATTAACGCTTCGTTAAGTTCATCTTCAAGACGAAACGTAATTTCCATCAAGAGACTTAACTCTTGCTTTACTTCTTCGTGTTCCATATCTTTTTCCATTTGTTTCCCAATTCTTGGGGGTTTTGCAAAGGGGGTGTCCCCCTGCTTTTACGAAACAGAAATCTTAGGTGCCTGAATTAATTAAGAAGGATATCCTCAACCCGATTCAGACTCAAAAGAAATCTGAACGAATTAAGGTAGTTTAATTGTTACAGCAGAGACTAAGGCAAACCCATAATTCCAGGCATGACAGTTCGTCTCTGAATACATAATATTTCTAAGAAAAAGCTCTTTATAAATTTTATTGTGAATTTATTTTCATAGTACGAATTTCTCTAACAATCAAAATCCCAACAACAATCATCCCAATCAATAAAAATAAAAATATACTCCACCAAAAAATTAATCCTATTTTACTTTGAGATGTCTTTTCATAACTCTCTGTAACTGAGTCAATAATATCTGAAACTATTGATGCTTTTTCAGCGATGGCAAAGAAACTAAAGGAATCTAATTCTATTGTATAATAATAAAAATTATCATCTTCACTGTCAAAAATAGTTTCAAGTTCATTCCATTTTTCTGCCGATTCATCAAATTTCAAAATTGTAATTTCTTCCTTCCCTAAATTATTATCAGAAACCCAAATCTTCTCAACTTCAAATTTAACAGTTGCTTTCTCAAGATTTTCATTCAAATTTTCCGTACTTATTTGTAAATATCGATAATTTTTTCCAGTAACTTCTTTTGAAACTTCTGTTGGTTTTGAGTCATATTTTGATACTTGAATTCTGACATTTGAAATTTGTTGATTAACTTGAATTGTAATTTCTTTAACACCAGTATTTTCAAAGTGAGTAATAGTTGTTGGCGTTCCAGATTGAACATTTACAATTAGAGAAGTTTTTGTCAGAGTTGGAGTTCCAGGAGCGGGAGCAGTTCCTCCGCCACTTCCCAAAACAGTGTAAGTTCCTGTTGCGCTTGCAGAATTTCCAACTAAATCTTTTGCAGAACAGCCAGTTACAGTGAAGGTGCCTAATTGTGTTGTTGTAACTGTTTGACTGGCTGAAACAGAAGAAGTATTAAC
>CAZJDG010000059.1:0-2077 GCA_964544725.1 Candidatus Woesearchaeota archaeon
AAAGAAAAAAAAATTGGTAAAACTGGAAAACGGATGGGAAGACCACGAAAATATGCGCAAAAAAAGGAAGCCTATACTGTATATAATAAAAAAAAACCTGTTATACGAGTAACCCCAGAAATGAAGCAAGTTGTTGAATATTTAAAGAATAATCCCGATGAATTCAATCGGCTGAAAAGTCGAGCGGGTTCTAGCTCTTCTTCAAGTCCAAGTCCAAATTCCCCACCTTCTCCAAGTCCAAGTCCCTCATCTTCTCCAAGTCCAAGTTCCCCACCCACATCCAATGACATATAGCATTTCAAGCCCATTCCACCTTCTATAGAAAACCCTAATGTCATTCAAACAAAGATTTAGTAATTTTTCTAAATACTAGATGGGCAAGAGCAACAAACTACCTTTTTGTGTCTGATATGTCAAAAAGAAATTTTGATGTCAAAAAGAAATTTTGATGTCAAAACATAACCCCCGATGTCATTTCGACATATGCATTTTAGGAATTTATTAAAAAATAGCTTAATTATTTGACAGGAATTGGTCTCTTCTTTTGATAATCTTTGAAAATGCTACAAATTTCAGGTATTTGATATTCAATAATTTCATGTAGCTCTGGATAGGTTTTAATTATTGGATGATCTTTAAGTAAAATGTCTTTTATAGTTTGGGCTTGATATTCTGGAGAAAGTCCATAACATTTAGGGCGACCACCCCTAATTATACAAAGCTGTTCTGCTTCTAATTGATCTGATAAATATCTTCTAAATTGTCTTATACCTTTTAGACTAATATTTTGAGGATTATTTTTTAGATTAATCTTATTAAAAATTTCTTTATAGCCTTCATATAAGACGTAAAGTGGTAATAATTCACGATCATCTTCTTTTTCTTGACAAACATAGAATAATGCATAGACAGACAAAAAAGCTAATGTATGATCAAAGTTCAACACCAACAGGTCATCTGAAATAAGCTTTTCTTCCCGTAATGTCATCGCTTCATGCACATGATCCAAAGTAATCTTTGACTCACCTCTTCTCGTGGCTATAGTTCCAGATAATCCTAAAACTTCAATTGCTACTCGAGCATGACCCTCTGCATTAGCTACATGACTAGCAATTTCATAAATAATTTCGTCATCTAATACATTATCTTCAAATGCTGGACGTCGTGTCTCTAAAACTCCAACCAGTTCTTCTTCTGCATAAGTTGTAAAATGCACCCTGGGACCACCGAGACGACCTCGAGCATGAGAATCGATAAGCTCGTCTACACGTTGATTGCTGTTACTAACAAGAATTATATTTACTGGGGGTGTATCCAAACTTTTTTGACTGAATAGATCTCCTTGTGCAAGTTCAGTAAGACTGTAAATTAACCGGGTAGCATCATCAGATCGTTCTCGTGATTTAAAGCCTGCTATTTTATCAAATTCATCTAAAACAATTATTATTTGCTTATTATATTTAAAAAAGCATTGTCGAAACATTTCTAAATATTTCCCAATTGTTAACCCTGATGAGGGAATGGGATAATTTAAATTTAACTCTTTTGCAACTGCCCTTACTATTTCTCCTGGAAAAGAATGAACAAGAGAATAAACAATTTCAGTTACAGAACTTTTAGCTAATGCACAATTTACATAAGCAACAAATAATTGATTTGGGGTATTATTTTCTCTAAGGAGTTCTACTGTTAGATGAGTTAACCAATTAACGGTTAATGTTTTACCTGTACCACTGGGTCCATAACATCTAGCATTTGCCTTACTACCATTTACAATATCTCCAAAAACATCTCTTAATTGACTAATCTGTTCCTCGCGATAGATGATAGTGTCAAGATTTTTTGGCAAAAACGCTAAATCTTGGTCGAAATAACCTTTTTTAATTTGTGAGCTTTTAAATATCTTTGATGAATGCTTAAAATATTGCTTTATGTCTTTAGTCGTGAAATTTTGATTAATTTGACCCATTTTGCTCATCTAAATCCACTAAAGTTTATGCTGTCATTTACGGAAAAAAATGTCATAAACATATAAGTGTTGTCAAAAAGAAAATTTGATGTCAAAACATAACCCCCT
>CAZJDG010000059.1:2087-3686 GCA_964544725.1 Candidatus Woesearchaeota archaeon
AAAAGGTACGTACTAGCTAAAATTAAAGTCTAGTTTTTCAGGGTTTGTTTTGTGTCTAATATGTCATATAACTTCTAATTTAAAAAAAATTCCTGAATTTCTAATTTTTATAATTTTAAGGCTGGTTTGACTAATCAAAATCAAAAATAAATAGGTAAAAACATAATCATTTTTGTGATTTCTTTTTGACATGACCACCCCCCCCCTTGTGTCAAAAAGAGTACCATATATATTGAGCATGTGATTGTTTTTATGACCTCTTCTTCTTCTAGCCTAGTACCATAAGAAGGTACCTAGAGAGGTTGTCAACACATGGTAAGATTTCCTGTAGAGCCTTGTCATAATCGAAAAGTACGATGTCAAAAAGGACTTTTATGGTTACCATGTCAGAACAAAAATGATAGAATGGGATTTAATCGAGAAAAGGAGAATTTTTCGTATGTAAAGCTAGTGCTACTTTGTGACACAAGGGGGGGGGTGGTCACTTTTATTTATAAGGAAAATGACACATGGTAAGATTTTCGAAGAACCAAACTCGGCTAGATTTTTCTTATATAATAAATAAAATGATATTTTATTTTATTTTAATTAATAAAGGGTTTATATATTTTTGTCGGTTTTGAGGTCTATATATGAAACTAGCACATAAACTTTAGGTCATCAATTTCCTATATAAAGAGAGACAATAAGATATTCGGTGGTCTTTTGAACCTTAATTTATCAGATAATCGTCTATTAAAGACAAATGATTTAGCTATCTTTGAATTATTTGAAGATCCGATTACTAAAGATTGGATTAATCAAATCTCGGAGTTAAGTCATAATCATTACAGTTTTATTAAATTATCAGGATACCAGGAGTTTCTTTTTGACAGGTACATGCAAAAATTAGATGACGTAGTTGAAGAAGCCCTAGATTCCCTAGATTCATATGATACAGATGACATTGATCTGGATCAAGATCTAGATAAATCAGCGAATAAGATTAAAGGGGTTTTTGATCATTTTCTTCTCCAAGTCTTTTCCACAATTGAGTCCATTCTGACCAAAATTGATACTAATCAGGAGTTAGTTGCTGCATTTTATGTATTATACACTATTTATGCACAAATGGAAGAGGATTACGAAATTAGAATTCAAGTAATGGGTTATAATCCTCTATTTTATAAAACTCTTCGAGATTTTATGACTATTTATACAGAAGTCTTCCATGAAGATCTTCCACTGCCTGAAGCCTTTCAAGATTGTCTTTTTCAAGAAAAAGAATTGAAAAAATGCGTTTCAGTTCAATAAAGGATCCAAAAAAAATCTTTATATAATACAGACCACCAGGTTTTCTATTTAAAGTGATCACCCCTCATTATTGGTGATCTTATGTTAGACATTTCAACCCCCCGTACTTTCTTGTTATCCGGATACTTATCCGGAAGTCTAATCATTCCCGGCTAAACCCTTAAAATTCAATGTTTTAGCTTTGTTTTTTGTTCCTTTTTAAAATTATAATATTAGTTTGTAATTAGTAGCATTTTATAGATTGAAAACATAAATAATATAAATCATTGTCATAACCTTGCAAATAAGTGATTTGCAATATTATGA
>CAZJDG010000060.1:0-3525 GCA_964544725.1 Candidatus Woesearchaeota archaeon
ATCAACATACCAATTATAATTCACCTGTTCGGCCAACATCTGTATAGCCTCCGAAACAGTAATATAATTAAAAGCAATACTGTCTACTAAAATATCACAGTCCACATTCACCACTGTAAAACCCAAAGTATAAGTAGAAACTATACTGTTGATAATCACCCCTACCGCAGTATCCGTAAATCTTTCTACCACTAACCTCTTATCCAAATAATGAGTCCAATCTTTACACTTAACCTTAAACCTTTCTAATTTAGCTCCTTCCAACTTCTCAGTAACCTGCACAACAACACCAGCAAATATCTTAGTACTCCCATCTAAAACCTCTACCGTATCACTGACAACGGGTTTCCAATCTTTCGAAGATCCATATTTCCTTGTTTCGAAAGTACAGGTATCAATTCTTGCATTCAAATGATCTGTTTTCTGGAAATTCCTCCATAAAATAAATTTAGTCCTGTCAGTAGATTTGACGGTAACAGTTAAATCCATCTTACTATACTACAAACCTCCTCTGGACTTTAAGGACTTCGATAATCTTATCACCGATTTCTTCCGCCACATTTTCATCCAAAAGAGTATTGCCAGTAATATTAATGACTATTCCAGCCGATTTTCCCGCTGGAATTATCCTCTCTCCTCCGTGAACGATTGCCGGTACAGAAGCTCCAATCGGACCCGGGACAATCCCTCCCTCTTGAAATCTTAAAAATCCTCTAATCCCTAACCCTACTCCCCTAAAAACATTGCCTATCAATCTTCCAATATTCCCAAGAAATTCCTCCAATCCAAGTAATAAATCCCACATCTCTTTTAACTTTCCCATAAAAAATTCAACAAGATTTTCAAAAACTGATCTAATTTCATTAATCTCTTTAACAACCGCTATTCTTATAGCTTCCCAAATTGCTATTAAAAGACTTTTAACCTTATCCCAATTTTTATAAACCTGAAAAATAATAATTCCTAAAGTAATTAAAACAGCAATAACTAAGCTAATCGGTCCTGCCAAAAGTATAAAACCTGCTTTAATAACTGCTACCATACCAGCCAACGCACTAAATCCCGCTATGATATTCGTAATAGATCCGATAAATAAAAGTAACGGACCCAGTATTAACAAAACTGCAGCAGTCAAAATCACCACCTGAGTTATTGTTTTTTTAGTTTCTTTTGGCAAAGCATTAAATTGTTTTAATAAACCACTAATTCCCTGAATCGTCCTTTCCATAACTGGCAAAAATGCCTCTCCAAAAGCTGTTTCTGCTTCTATTATTAACCTCGGTAAAGAAGTTAATTGTTTTCCAACATCACCCATTGCAGCTTCATAAGTTCCAGCAACCTTTGCTCCTTCTGATAAAATAACATTTAAAAGTGCCTGTCTTTTTTCTACATCCGTTAAATCTTCAGACGACTTTTCTAATGTATCAGCATAAGTTTTATAAATATCACTCAGATCCTTAACTATACCAAATTGTCTCAACAATACAGGTCTTTGAGCTATAATTGCCTGAGTCAAAGTTTCAGCGGCATCAGAACTATTTTGTCCAGAAATGACAGCTAAATCCTGCGCTACCCGGGCAATTTTAGAAGCATCCGCCACATCAAGTTGACCCTGCATAAACCTAATCAGCAACTCTCTCGCTGATTTTGTAGTAATACCTAATTTTTTAATAGACGCTTCTTGCTTATTAAGAATATCAGTTGAGATCCCAGAAATCTTTCCAACATTTCTCATCACTGTCCCTAAAACTTGAACCCTTGCAGCCGTCAATCCTGTCTTAACCAACAAACCTGCCAACCCAACACCTACCGCAGTGATCCCCACACCAAATCTTCTAAAATCTTTAGAACTATCTTCAAGGACTCCTCCAAAACTCTTCAAATCTCTTTGAATACTATTAAGCCCTTTAGAAGCTTCATCTTTCAAAGATAAAACTATATTAAGTTTTGAGTCACCTACTGGCATCTTTTTTTAACAATTTCTTTTTTTATCTTCTCACTATCCTCTATCAATTTATCCAAAACTATATCTAAAAACCAAGAAGGTTGAGCCATATACTCAAAATAAGTCCATCCCATTTCCTGACAAACAGCCACTATCGCCATCTCTGGACTCATTCGTCCCGAATGATAAAGCCTTTTAGCTTCTACTCGGGCTTCGTAAAATCCTTTCCCCCTGTAATCTTGTTAATCTCCTCAATCACAAAACTATAATCTTTCTCTTTCATATCTAAAATAGTCTCTAAAATTTTATCCTTAACCCCATCAATAGAAACAACGATAGTCTCAATAGCTTTATTTTCAACAGTTTCAATGATATCTGCCGAACCTGCAAGCTCAACTGTTGGATCACCCTCTCCCTTCGTAGAAACCTTAAGCTTATCCATAAATGGTTTTCTCAATTCCCTCCTTTCCCTTCCTGTAATCCACGCTTTCAAGACTACCTCTCTCTTATCAATAGGAGTTTTAATTGTATTTATTTCTCTATCCATAAAATTAATAACTAGCTTGTGTATTAATAAGCACAATATCTAACATTTTAGAGTCGGCAATCTTAAATTGAGCCTTAAAAGTAATAGTCTCAATCATTATAGCATCCAACGACTTCTCAACCACCCAATCAATAATCTGCACTTTATTAAAATCAAAAGTCAACTGAGGATTAGAAACCAATCCGATAGTAACATCACTGCTTTTCATATCCACCCTCAAAGCCTTAGCAGTCCCCGATTGGAATAAAGCCTTATAAGTAGTATCCTCATAAGCTTTTGTAATAGTAATAACAGCCTTTATAGTCTTGTTCAAAAAGTCCTCAGGATTAACCTGTCCCAAAACATCATCCTTCTCTACCTCCTTCTCAATCATAACCGAAGTAGATTTAACTTTAAATGCAGTTGCAGTTCCAAACTCAGCCGCAGTATCAGCCAATGTAACAATCAAATCATTAGAAGCAAAATCATTCTCCGCAACATAAGCAGAAGTAACAGAAGCACTCTCCCCTGTCTTAGCAATAAAATCAGCCGTAAATAATACAAACTCATTAAGCTCCGCAATAAATTCCAAACTATTCAACATTCCTAAAGGATATGCAACATCCCCCTCAACAGGATCATCAACATTAATAGTCAATGCAGGATGTTGATGGCTCGATAAAACAGTAAAAGTATGCGTATGGACTCCGGACTCAGGAGTATCAGCCGAAGTAGAAACTTGACCTAAAGCATTTAGCAAAAAAAGACCAATAGCCTTAGCTCTAACTACTCCTCCTAAACTTCCCTCAGCCCATTTACTAACAACTCTACCTGCAATTACATCCTCTATCACCCCATAACCCTGATCATCCTGTACAATAATCCTTTTATCATCAACATCAAAACTTCTTCTCGGTATCCAAAAAGCAGATACAGTAGCCGTGCCTCTTACACTTTCTTTACCAATTCCTATTTTAATATCTCTACCTATAGACTTAGCCATTTTCCTTTTCCTCCTTTAATTTTTTAATAGCTTCCTCCAGAGAAGAAGCAA
>CAZJDG010000061.1:0-272 GCA_964544725.1 Candidatus Woesearchaeota archaeon
AGTTTTAGAATTAGGCCCTAAATTTCCAGCACCAATAACTGCAACAATGCCTAAATCAACAGCATTATCAATTGCTTGACTTTGAGGGTCGTCTGGATTTCCCCATCCCCCAGCAATACTTAAACTGATAATATCCAAATGATCTGAAAAATCTCCATCTTGGTTTGGATCAGCACTTCTTTCAATTGCTGAAATAATTACATCAGAAGTTCCATAACCCTCTGCTGCAAGAACCTTATATGCAATAATTGTTGCATCTGGAGCAACTCCTT
>CAZJDG010000061.1:282-3495 GCA_964544725.1 Candidatus Woesearchaeota archaeon
TAAATCTCCATGTGTATAATCAACACCAGTATCAATAATTCCAATTGTTATCCCTTTTCCGGTTAGACATTCTTGACCACTTGTTGCACAATCATTTCCACTTGAGTCTAATTGCCAAACATCATCTGCATTTATCAAAGGAACAGAATCAGACAAAGTAATATTAACTTTATAATTTGGATAAATTTCTTTAACTTCACTTAATTCTTTAAGAGAGTTGGCTTCTTCAGTTGTTATATCTAAAGCAATTCCATTAAAAGTTTTTTCATACTCTCCCAAGACATTCAACTCTTCATTCGAAATAACTTTGCCTGTAATTAAACTAAGAAAAGAATTAAACGTTCCTTGGCTTCTTTGACTTATTCTTTGTGAAGCTTTTTGTTTAAAATTACTATGTTCATTTTGTATATCTTCAACATGTATTTGAATTTTATCTTGAATATTTGAGGGAGTTGCTAGTTCAAATCTTTTTGGTAAGACGAATGAAAAAACATTAGCTAAGAAGTTTCTTACTCCTTGTGAATTCCTTTCTGCAGCAATCCTTAAATTTTTTTCTTTAATTACCAAAGGTTCTTCATTTAGCTGAATGATATAGCCATCAAATTCTGGCTGTTCTATAAATTGTTCAGTTAACAAATTTTGAGAAGTTTGATAAACTATGTCTTGTAAAAATGTTGATTCTGTTGATATTAAGTCTTGATCAAAGGTTTGTTGATTTTGTTGAGTATATTCTGGAGGATCTGTTAAATTTATTTGCTCCCCAATATTATAAATGTCTTTAAGGGTTGCTATTGAAATTTCAAGGGGATTTTGGCTTTGGCAAGTATTTTCTACACATATTTCTCCTGAATCACATCTGTTTTCACACAAACCGCATCCGTTTGGTGCTAAACCGCATTCTATATTGGCACAGTTTGGAGCCGCATTTCCAGGGTAGATATTGCCTAATTCATCACTACAAGTATCACCGATGCAAGTATTATCTCTACAAGGATAAATCAGATAACATAATTCTCCCGGAGTGCATGCCGAAACACACTGCCCATATCCATCACACTCTTCTCCAGTGCCACAAACCCCTCCACAAGTTCCCCCGCAACCATCAAAACCACATTGTTTTCCAGTACAATCTGGAACACACACGCCATCCCCTTCAACACAAGCGCCATCAGAACAACCATTGGGACAAAAAAAACTTTCATTTTCTTCAAAATAAGAATAGAATGACCAAGGGGCCAAAACAATACTATATAGTTCATCTTGAGGAAGACTTTCACAATATTCAACACTGTTAAAATTTTTACAATATTCGATCATTTCATCTGTTAAACAAAATGATTCTTTAACATAAGCTCCTTCCTGAACAGGGCCAGATCCTCCTGCAGTCATACAACTATCTCCACTACCCTTAACAAAAGGATTTACTCCACCATCAGAATCAGTACAACTGGTTTGTGCAGAAACAAAATTAATGAAAAAAATTAATGAAAAAATTACAAATAATATTTTAACCTCTTTTCTCATTATTTTTTAAGAAAAATAGACTTTAAATTATTTATCCTATTCTTATAAAATCCTTAATGGAACACAAATCCTTTTCTCAAAATCACATTTTAGATTCTCCTTACATATATTTTAATTCTATATGGAGAGAATATCGATAAGGTTTTAAACGAATTATTTCTAATTTAATCATGGCTTCGTAGCTCAGCTTGGTCAGAGCACTGGACTCTTACGACGCGTTAATTCGCGAAAGTTCTATATGAACTAATAACGGAGATATCCAGGTGTCGAGGGTTCAAATCCCTCCGAGGCCACTCCATTTAATTTATTGGAACTTTCCTCATTAACCCACGATCCCTTATGATTCTATAATTAGGTTCAACTGATTGTCTAGCATCATATTTTTGTAACTCGTCATGAAAATATCCTTCAACCATATTCAAAGATTTTTCAATCGTGTCCACTCTTACTGAAAGATTCTTAATTTGGCCTTTAGTTTGTTCCAGATTAGACTTTATTTGATGTATCTGAACTCCCAACCATATTCCAGACGAAATTATACCAATTGAACAAATTCCCCCAAAAAAATAGATTTTCTTTAATCTACTTTTAACTTTATCATTAATATTTACCATTTCCAAAAAAATCTTTTAACTTTTTATAATTTTCTATGTTTAAAAAATTCAATCTGCCTCATCCTTTTCAGAACTTTTGCATAATTTCCTTCCGAGAGAACTTTAGTTTTCTTTTCATCAAGTAATCTAAAATCACATTTAGAAATGGAATCTTTTAATTTATTTTTCCCAGGATATTTTTTCCATCTCTTCTCAGACTTCAATTTGTATTGCAAAACCATTATTCTCTAGAATATCTTCCAATAAGTTCAGCAGTTTCAATAATATGATCTTTCATTAATTCTTCAACTTCTCCTTTCTTAGCCCCTTCTTTTAAATCTAACTTTGTATCTAAAGCATAAATTTTGAAAATATAGCTGTGTTCCCCATCAGCAGGACAAGCTCCCCCATAGCCAAGATTCCCAAAACTATTCCTTCCTGCAACCCCTTGAGGTTCTATGTCTTCTTCAATATCAAAAGTATCTGGAGGAATATTAAAAACAACCCAATGATCCCAAACTTTTCCAGTAGCTTTCATAGAATCAGGATCATCCATAATTAAAACTAAATTCTTGGATTCAGGAGGGATCTGACTTACTTCTAAAGGAGGGCTAATATCATCACCATCGCAAGTATACAAACTAGGAATCTCTCCATTATTCTCAAAAGCGCTACTAGTTAATTCCATATAATAAAAAAGAATAAAGAATTTTTAAAACCTTTGAAATGGCATACTACCGTTTACTTGAACTAGAATCCATGGGGCGAGGCAAAAACTATTTGATAAGTTTCTGTATATTTTCAATTGCGTCAGCAACCTCTCGGCCTTTCTTTGTAAGTTGAATCACCTTAATTCGCCCTCTTTTTTCAAAATCAACTAAGCCGAGAATTTCTAAAGTTTGCAGTATTTTCACAGCGTGACTGTATGTACAATCCACTTCTTTCGCAAGAATACTACCATACCTCATCCTTGTATTCTTTTTCAAAGATACCAGTATCAATGCTGGCTTTCTCCTAAAAAAGATGTCAAAGTTGTCTTTCATTTTAGATATTTTAAACTATATATCCAGACAACATTGTCCTTTTAAATGTTTTG
>CAZJDG010000062.1:0-3190 GCA_964544725.1 Candidatus Woesearchaeota archaeon
TCCGGCACCCTCGCTTGAAAAAATGAACTTTATACGACTTAAAAAGATTCCTAATTTAAATAACTATTTCATCAAATAAATCTTTATATTATGCTAAGAACTAACTAACCTATGACTTTAATAGATGCTGAAAGAGGAGTTAAAATAATTAGTCCTTATATCCAAATTGAGGGATTTAATCATGGAAATTATTTAGGACATGCGGCTATAAATACTGATACATTTGGACAAATGGGTCAAGAAGAACTTATCGAACCTTTAGAAGAGATAGGGGCATATGGGAAGGATTTGTTTCATGTATGGGCTGTTGTTGCAAATTATGATCACTCAAAAAAAGATGTTGGATTGACTTTACCTCCTAGATCAAAAACTTTTATGGGCTATCTAGAGAGATCTGTAGTTGAGGGCTGTTTTCCAAAAACTCATGATCATTTTGAAAGCATGAGGGAAAAAGCATCTTGATTATAAAAAAGGCAAAGCATCAATCTTTATTTTGTCGGGATCTGAATGGAGAACTTCAATTTCAATAATGTCCTTCTCAAATAAATCTTTAAGTTCCCTTAAGACGCTTATTAAATCACCATGTTCTTTATGGAAGATTTGCATGAAAACATTTGGCTTGGAATCCATCATCATGTAAGATCTAATTTGAGTCGTTTCATCTGCAAATTTTTTTATTTTTTCTTCATTTTCTCTTGATAAATTCTGTATGTTTACTATGACAGATGAGAGAAAATATCCTAATTTTTCTACATCAAATATTGCCGCAGATGTCGAAATGACTTTTTTCTCATAAAGTTTTTTTATTTTGTACAATACAAGCTCTGGAGATATTTTCAAAGAACTTGCAATATCAACTATTTTTTCTCTGCCATCTTTTTCAAGCATTTTCACAATTTTCAGTTCCTTATCATCTAGTTTAACTTCCTTAACCTCTGGATTGAAATATATTCCTGTGCCTTTCTCTTCAACGCCTAAAAATTTCAAAGTGTAAATTTTCCCAATATGGGGATAAAGGACCCTATAGTCTGCTATTTTCTCCTTTTGCTCATCCAACATTTTATTCAGATATCTTCTAGATTCCTCTTTACTCCTAAACAAAGATTCAATCCAAATATCTGATCCACTGAGCATGAATCCTTTTCCTATGGTGTTTCTATCTAGGGCTTTATTGAAGAATTTTTTTGCGTGCTCTGGCTTTGAGAACTTTAGAAGAAAAACAACATATTGCTTGTATCCAAAGGCAGAATAATTAAACAAAGTAGTAAATGTCTTGATGACTCCTGTAGACAGATATTTATTAATTCTGTATTCTACTTGCTCCCTTGTCATTCCCACAGCTCTCGCTATTTTTGTACTGGGTTCACGAGCATGATGGCATAGATAAGCTAGAAGCTTACCATCTATTTTGTTCAATTCCATTTTAATAAATTAACAAGTTAGTTTATAAAATTATTGATTTACTAAAGATATACTGTATAATTCTTTAGTTTATTAACTAAAAACAGAGATAAGATATAAATATACTAAATACCACTTGAAAGTAATTAAAACTATGGAAATAAGATGAAACTTAACGAAAGAATCCAAAAACCGGGATTTTACGAAATCCTTGAAGCGAACAGAGGAACAATTGATCCCACTTATAGATCTATCGCTGTCTTTGGGTTGGGCGAAGGAGAAAATGAGTCTGGAAGAACACAACCCTATTTTGGAAGTCCAACAGCCCTAGTTAAATACATAGAAATGACTGATGGAGATTGTTTTTGGTTAAATTTGGAGAAAGGAAATAAAAGACCAAATATAAAGTACATTAATAAACCTCTTCCGCAAGTAAACGGACTTGATATTTTTATGACAGGAATATTAGCTGATAATGAAGTTGTTGACTGGAATCAGATGACCAAAAATGATGTTGAAGAAAATTACATATTTCCTGAAGACTTAAACGAAGAAGATCCTGAGAAATTGTTCAGGAAATGGAAAACTTCTAAAATCAAGAGTGAAAGATTAGATGACCACTTACCAAGTTTAGTAAAAATGGCTTATGAACATTTGCCTGAAAGTTATCAGGGGGAAGAAAAATGATTAATCCGGTAGCAATGGAAGGAATTGGAGTAGCTTTAAGTGATGTGGCAGATCTCGGCGCGGCAAAAGAAAGAATAGAGCTTTATTCAAACGAAGATCTAACCAAAACCTATGAAACATGTAGAGATTATTTTGAAGGGGATGTTAGAAAATGTCTTGGAAATATGCCAGGATTTAGGCCATCAGACGATCTATTTGAAGGTGCTGCAGCTTTAGATATTTTAAGAGAAAGACATGGAAGATTTTATACAGAAAATCTTACAGGCATAGCCGAAACTGGATTTAAAGGATTTTTTAATAGGTGGTTTGAAACTTCTCTTAAACCTTCTAAGCCCCCACATCCTTTTTATTTGTTGCCAAGAGAGGAGGAAGGAAAATGAATTTGAAAAACTTAATTGGAAAAATTGGAACGAAGGTTGCATTAGTCGGAGCATTAATGGGATGTTCAGAACCATTTGAATACAATGGAAACATAATTAGTACTGAGAATTTTCATGGAAAATCGGCAATAAGTTTTTTCAATACTCCTTATCGAGATACTATAACTGATGAAGATGGGGATGGTGAAGCAGATACTTACCATTCTATTATAGTCCTAGGACTTCCTCCGATTTTTTTTGGAACAACCACTAAAATGAGACTAACAGAACAAGAAAAAAAACTCTTCAAGGAAGTAAAAGCATTAAATTCCGAAGAAATTAATGATAGAAGGGAATCTTTTAGAAGAAAATCATTATCACCCTTGCAAAAGGAACTGTTAAGACTTCAATATCAAGAGAATCATCAAAAAATTTTCGGACTAAATGGTTATGCAGATACAAATGGAAATAAAACGATTAATTTTGACGAAAGAGTTAATGCTTATAGAAAAATGGGTTTCTTTGAAAATGAAGTTCCAATTGCTGGTGAAACAGAATTCTCAAAACCAACTTCAAATCAATTGGAAAGGGCTGTTAAAAGTTATGAAAACAAATAACTTTAAATTCTTATTTTAATTTTAGTTAAATAAAAAGAAGTTAATCTTCATCAAGGTCTTCAAAAGATTCGTCTTCATCAAGCTCATGATCAATAAATTTGCAATTCGAGACTGAATTGTCCGCAC
>CAZJDG010000063.1:0-670 GCA_964544725.1 Candidatus Woesearchaeota archaeon
TACACAAGGAAGAAATATGAGATTAAATTATACTAAACAAATAAGAAGGTTTGGAGGTGAGGAATTGGATACTGCTTTGGGATTGAATGTAGTGATTAGTGTTACTAATCAGGATCCATAGTTCTTTGCCACTTGGGTTGGGGTTTTTGCTCTACAGGTTATTTTTTAATAATGGAGCCCGTTCTTATCTGGCGGAAATGTTTTACCCAGCCCGGTTGGTAGAGAATTATTAAATCTTCCTATGTCGAGGGGAGATGAGTAATATGCAATAAAATTATGGAGATATTAATAGCTGCTTTTATAAGTATTTTGACGCAGTTTTTAAAATGGGTAGCTGGGAAGTTTGGAAAAGAAGCTACTAAAGGTTATGCTGTGGCTTTTCTGATTTTCTTTTCGGGTTTATTTGCTTATTTAAAGATAGGAGGATATTTAGCTCCTGAATTGATAAGGGAAGCGGTGGAATTATTGACGATGACTGTGGGAATTTATGAGTTAGCTTATAAAAGAATTTTAAAACCTATTTTTGAAAAATTACTTTTGTAAAACAGAAAGGAGGATATTGCTGGTTATTTTTGTTATATATCTTTTTAGCCTTCCTTTGTGGGTTTCAGCACCTATGGGTGGAAGTGTGGTATTTTCTATATATGAGAAGGAAAAAGTCTATTGGGAG
>CAZJDG010000063.1:680-1279 GCA_964544725.1 Candidatus Woesearchaeota archaeon
GCTGGGCTTTAGAGAGAGGTTTATCGGAGGATAGTTTGAATTATAAGATTATTAGCTGTGAGAGTGGTTGGGATGTTAAGGCGTGCAATAAAGGTTGGGATTGCAGGAAGGGAATGGGATTGTGGGGTTTTATTTCTGGGACTTGGAATGAGACGATTGTTAGGATGAGCGAGGATGGTGCGTATATGCCTGAAAGGTGCTGGTCTTTTATCTCTTTACCGGTATTGAATGAGAGGTCGGAAAGTGTATTTGATGGAGAGTGTAATTATTTGGCTGGAGAGTGGTTATTGGAAAATGATGGGGATGAGAAACATTGGAGGCCTTATAGTGGAGGATGTTATTTTAAAAATTGAATAATTAGAAAGAACAAAAATCCTCTTGTTATTAATCCCCTGACCCTTAACGAGGGGATTTTTGTTTTATAGGAACAAGGGGGTTGACGAGAATCGATAGGGGGTCTTGACATATACTTATGATCTGATACAATTAAAGTATAAAGGTCGAGGGTGTGCAAAAGTAAAATATAAAATATCAAAATGTCTAAAAAAGCATTATTAGTAACTGTAGGAGGCGAGAAAAAAATAGTATATCCTAAGCTC
>CAZJDG010000063.1:1289-3179 GCA_964544725.1 Candidatus Woesearchaeota archaeon
CAAAAAGGGTTTTGATTATAAAGAATTGCAGGAATACGTTGGGGATAGAATCCAAATTGTGCCATTGGGAAAGGGGAGAGAAATAATATGTCACGATGAAGGTAAGTTAATTGGTTTTTCAAAGAATGTAGAAGCGAGTAAAATTTGGAGTGAGCATTATCCTATTGACAAGTATCCTGAAAATAATGATGAGACTATAGTAGGTGACATTTTGATTACGGGCAGAAATTTGGAATCATTATTATGAAAAGCAAAGGATTCATAATTGGAGTACCTTGTAAAAGATGTAGTAAGACTGTTAGGGCTGATTATTGGGGGGTTTGTATGGATTGTGCTGATGATATGGGGGTTAGTGAGGTATTTGAAAAGGGGAAGGATTATAAGAAAAATTTGGAAGCTTTTAATGATAAGTACGGGTTACAGCCATCTATTAAAAGCACTAAGAAAAGGTTGAAGGTTAAAAATGTTAAAAGAGGTGTACCAAAAATATGAGCGAAAAAGAGTATCAGGAATATGTTAAGAGAATAGAAAAAGCATATCCGAGCGGTAAAGCTAAACCTGTGAGTTTCAAGTTATGGAAAAGACTTTATGGTGTAAATAAGAAAATTGAAAAGATATTTAATTAGTTAAAGGTCGAAATTATAAATCAATTAAAAGCTAAAACAATGAGCGAAAAAACATTTGAGAAGTTGGTTTGGATTTTCCTGATATTTATACTTGGTTGGTTGGCTGGGAGGGTAACGGAAGCGGTAGCTCTTGGAAATTTGTAATATGAATAATAATGAAATAGCAGAAAAAATAGAAAGCATTGATGGAATAATCGTAGATATGATAAAGGATAAAAAGATATTTATGGGTGGAATTGAAAAAGCAAAGATTGAGATTAGATCTCTTGTTGGAGATGATAAAGATGTTGTGGAGTTGAGAGGGGAGAAGGAAACGGATTTGGAGTTTTGCATAGATAGAGTTGAAAGGAATGGAATTATAATTGAGGCTCTTGATGAGTTTAAAGATATTTTAGAAAGAGAGTTAAAGCAATGAAAAACTATTTTGTCAGGATTAAAACCTATATTCCTGCACCGAGAGAAAGAGATTATAGAGTGGAAGCGAGTAGTTTTAGAACGGCTATTGGTAGAAGTATCAGGGATTTTAGAAAGGAGTTTAAGGGTAGAAAGATGAATGAGATAATAGTAAGAGCTACAAAACTATGAAAACAATTCAAAAACTTTCCATTGTAGAACCGAAAAATGAGAATCAAGATTTAGCGATTATGATAGGTTGTGGAAATTGTCCTGCTTCGAGAACATTCAAGATAAACGATAATATGAGGGGTGTGCTGGATAGAAAAAATGCTGGATTTTCAATCTATACTGAATGCGAGAAGTGTAAAAGCTTAATAGCAGTAGTAATTGGTTGGATTAACGCAAGAGAAGGTTATAGTTATAGAGCTTGGGATAGTAGAATTATTGATAAGAAAAGTTCTGTATCAGTAGTTGATAAGAATGGATTATCTACCAGAATAGAAGCGTTGGAATAGACCGTTGATTTACCTTCTTACTGAGGAGTCCTTGTTTCTCAAACGGTGGGAGCAGTCCTGCAGGAGTATGGTAGGAGGGTAAAATGAGTGGTTTAGTAAGGATGAAAATATAAAAATAATGAAATTAAAAAGAAAGATAGCTGAGAAAATAGTTAAATTAAGAACAAGACACGGAAGGGGAGCGGGTTTAGCTTCTGATGTTAGGGGAATTTTTTATGGATTATTGACTGGTGGATTATTTATGGATTTATTAAATAGGTATGTGGATATTAAAATTCCTATTTGGGTTCTTGTTGTTGGAGCTTTTTCATTAGAATTTATTTATTATTTTGTTGGTTTGTTAGATGAGAAAG
>CAZJDG010000064.1:0-3107 GCA_964544725.1 Candidatus Woesearchaeota archaeon
GCCAAAAAGTAGGATTGGCACATAAATTAAAAGATTTAGACGTCGTAGAATTTAAGACAAAATAATTTTAAAAATATAATTAATTGTAAGCTTCTTTTGAGAAATTTTCCAAAGCTTTTCTATTTTTTTGAATCGGTTTCATCAATTCAGAAATCTCAACTGCGACAGCGTTTTTCAAATCAAGAGGATGTAATTTTTTACTAACAAAAGATTTCTCAATTTCTTCATAATTTTTAAATTTCATATCCCCTCCATATTTTTTATCCCTCTTAACAACAAAGGTTCTTTTATTATCTTGTTTTATAGGCATCAAAACATATTTCAAGAAAGCAAGAATTCCATTATCTGGATCTCCTGAAACACAATCTGCTCCTTGTAGTTTCTTCTGTACAGTCTTTTCATCATCAAGCAAATCTATTTTCGATTTCTCATCAGAAGCAGACATTTTCTCCCCAATCAATCCAGGAATCAATGGAGTCATAATTTCAATTCTAGGTTTATATCCTATCTTAGGTAAATTTTCCCTAGCAAACATCAAAATCTTTCTTTGATCAATTCCACCATATTGAATATCCGCATCTAAATAGTATTCATCTAAAGCTTGCATAATTGGATAAATCAAACCAGCCAGCTTAGGATTATCTCCTAATTTAACAACTTCCGAAGCAGCCCTTGTTGTGTCTCTAACTGAATTATGTGTAGCCATTTGCAAAAGATCATACATATATTCTGGAGCTAATTGAAATTCACTTCCCTTAACAAAAATTAAATTTTTATTTTTCTTTACACCAACAGCCTCAAACATCAAAGGAATTATTTTTTCATAATAATCATATCTTTTCTCTAGAACATTCCAAGGGGTATTATCTAAAGCCCCATGTAAATCTGCAAGTAAAATCTTAACTTTAAATCCTGCTTTCAAAAAATCTGCAAGTTTCAAAACCCATAAAAAATAACCCACATGGGGCCTTCCAGTAATTGCAGTTCCAAGATAAATAGTTGGTTGCTTCTTTTCCTTCAACAATTTCTCAAGTTCTTCTTCCATAATTATCTCTTGAGTATTTCTCTTAATCAATTCGATTTTCTTTTTAATATCCATAACAAAAAAAGAAGTTATCAATTATTAAATGTTTTTATCTAGCAAAATATTAAAGTCTTACTCCAAATCCATAATCCCAACCAGAAGTAAGGGCACCAGTAACGGGAGCAGGTTCTTAAGCAGCAACCATCAATATACTAAATAGAAACACAACAGAAAATAAAAACACAACGCTCTTTTTCATTAATAAATTAATAAAATATTATTTATAAAAGTTTATGTTTCTCAACAATAATCCTTTTATACTTTGAGACAAAATTTAATTAATGGATTATAATTACCGAAATATAATTATTTCTGGGCCCCCAGGTCCTGGAAAAACTTCTTTGACAAAAGAATTAGCTAGTCAAACTGGTTTTGAAATTTATTATGTTGGGGGATTATTTAGAAAAAAACATTCTGAATTAATTCAAAAAGGAGAAACAAATTTATCTTTTGAAAAATGGTGGGCACAATTACCAGATTCAGAACAAATTGAAATTAATAATCAGATTAAGATTTTTGCTGAAAGGGGAGGGATAATCGGAGACACTAGATATGCAAAAATTTGTGAGAGCACTGGATCATTACATATTTTCTTATACGCTCCCCTGGAAATAAGGGCACAGAGAGCATTAGGAAGTGGAAAATATCCTAGGAAAAATCAAGAAGAAATTGAAAAAATTTTATCAGATAGAGAAAGAGATGAAGTTGGAATAGGAATGAAATTATTTGGTATAGATTACAGGAATCAAAACGATTACCATCTAGCACTGAATACTGAAGCACTCACAGTAAATGAAGAAGTTAATATAATAATGTCCTTAATGGAAAAATAAATGTTAATTCAGATTATTTTATTTTTATTCTTCGGAGTTTTAGTTGGAACATTCACAGGCTTAATCCCAGGAATTCATATTAATCTCATTGGAATAATTTTAGTTTCTACCATTTCTTCGGTTTTCTTTTCTCTGAATCCAGTTTATTTAATAGTTTTTATAGTCGCTGTAGCAATTACCCATACTTTCTTAGATTTTATCCCTTCAATTTTTCTAGGTTGTCCAGACACAGACACAGAATTATCTATTTTACCAGGTCATGAATTATTAAAAAAAGGTTTAGGATATGAAGCAATTGTCTTAACAGCCTATGGGAGTCTTTCTGCAATATTAATTCTTCTATTAATAGCCTATCCCTCCATATTGATAGTTCCAAAAATCTATGAATTGATAAAAAACATTATCCCTTTCTTAATCTTAGTAGTTTCTTTAATTTTGATTTTGTCTGAGAAAAATAAAAAGTCTGCCTTCATCGTATTTATCCTTTCAGGTTTTCTAGGATTAAGTATTCTTAGTTTAAATTCAAATTCAGATGTATTCCTTTTACCACTTCTTACAGGATTATTTGGAAGTTCCACGTTAATATTAAGTATAAAAAACAAAACAGAAATTCCTGAACAAAAAATAAATAATCCTCGAACAAAGATTCACAAACCATTACTCGGAGCATTGATAGCCTCGCCAATTTGTAGTTTCCTTCCAGGATTAGGAAGTGGACAAGCCGCAGTAATTGGAAATATGATTTCAAGAACCGATCAAAAAGGTTTCTTAATTTTACTAGGGGCAACCAACACTTTGGTCATGGGTTTCTCATTCATTTCATTATATGTAATTTCAAAAACCAGAACTGGTGCAGCAGTAGCAATAAATGAGATTACTAGTTCACTATCAAAAGATATCTTCCTATTGATTTTAATTACAGTATTAGTAAGTGGAACAATTTCTTTTTTCTTAACAAAGTTTTTGGCAAAATTAATTTCACAAAAAATAAGAAAAATAAATTATACAAAACTTTCAATTAGCACCCTTTTAATTTTATTCGTAATCGTATTTTTGGTTTCAGGGTTTATTGGATTAATAATTTTAATAATTTCTACATTGACTGGAATTTATTGCATCTCCCTAAGCGTCCGAAGAACAAATATGATGGGTTGTTTATTAATTCCAACAATTTTTCTTTATTTAGTTTA
>CAZJDG010000065.1:0-3071 GCA_964544725.1 Candidatus Woesearchaeota archaeon
TTAATTAATTTCTTTAAATCTTTAGAACCTCTCCTTTCTTTAACAGAAAAAAATATATTGGGTTTCAAATTTTCTAATTCGGTATCCATTCTCAATTTGTTCAAATCAACTAAATCAGACTTATTCAAAACATAAATTAGAACTTTCCCTGTTTTCTTAACTTTTTCCTCAATTTCTAGATTTCTAGTTTTTTCTATGAATCTAGAATCTAAAACTTGAAGAATAATATCCGCTTTATCAATAATACTATCAATCATAGAAGGAACATATGATTTATGTTTGTGAGTATTCGGATTTTTTCCTCTTGTCTTTTTCGCTTTTCCTAATCTACTTACCATCAATACCTAAATAAATTAGAGTTTAAAAAATCTAACTAATAAAAGATTTTCCTTTCAACAACAAACAAGAATTATTTTTTCGGCAAAATTATTATTTAATTAATTATAAATCTTTTTCCTATGATTTATTCTCAAAACTATTATCTTATTTGCAAAGATAATAACATCAATTATTGCCCTATAATCTGAGATTCTTAATCTCCACAATTTTTCTCCTTGTAATCTTTTTAGAAATCTAAAAGGATTTTCCCTTATCGAATAAATTTTATTTAAAATTACTTCAGAGTCTTTCCTGTTTAATTTTTTAAGAAATTTTTTGGCATTCTCTTCTATTTGAATAGAATACATTTTACTTTAGAAGAATTCCTAACTCTTTTGCAACTTCTTCTATTGGGTAAACTTTCCCATTTTTAACATTTTCAAGAGCTTCCTGAATTTCTTTTATTTCTTCATCGCTTAAATTTTCTTCTTCAATTCCATTAAGCACATTATTAAGTAAATCATCATAGGATTGTCTTTCATATTTCTTGAGATTTTTTAATCTCTCAAGAGTATTTTGGTTTACTTGTATTGTTGTTTTCTCCATATTATATGGTAACTATAATTGCTATATAAATCTTTTCAATAAGAATTATTTTTTAAAATAAATATTATTATGATGATCAAAATCTTCAAAATAAATTAAATTTTCTTTTTTATTAAGCCTAAAAACTAAAACAAAATGTCCAATATGAATTCTTTTGAATTCCTTTAAGCTGTGCTTAAGATTTTTATAATTCCTAATGTGATTCACAATCACATTTCACAAAAAATTTAATCTAACTTAAAAAGGTTTTTATCTTTCCCTTTCTTACGCGATGCCTATGTGTAATGGCTTTAACACCAAGAATAAAGGTTGTCTTTTTGGCAGAGTTCTTGTTTAAGCAGGTTATTTTCAAATTGCAGTGTTTCATTTGAGTTTGCTGTTCTTTTATAGCTTCAACTAACAAAGGAGTCAATGCACCATAATCAACACCCGTAGCATAAAGTTTTTTTACACCTTCTTCATCAAGATACCAGTTAGATTCATTTACAGGGTCATCATAGCCAACTATTTCTGGAACAACCTTACCAACTTCCTCTGCAATGAAACCCATGTCATGAGGGGTTCCATTATAGATTTTCCAGTTATAGTTAACTCCTCTAAGGTTTAGTACTTTATCTAAAGCATTAGAAATTTCAGTGATATTATCTTTCCACCTTATTGATGATGAAGTTCCATAGTCTGTTCCTGCTCCTGCAGCGTAAAAATCATAATTTCCAGATGGTGCACTTCCCCTTACACCAGTACAGCCACCGCCACCACATATTCCATAAACCCCAAAAGCATTAAGCCCTCCTCCACTATTTCCATATACTGCTACACTTCCATCACCTGTAGCACTACCATATATACCATAGGCACCATATCCATATACTCCTGTTCCACTAATACCTCCGCTACCATAAATTGCATAATTTGCATTTCCAACATCTCCCACACTCAACTTTGATAAAGGTCCAGTTGTCCCAATCCCGACGTTGCCTGAACTGTCTATTCTCATTCTTTCTTGTGGAGCTAAAAAAGTCCCATTTCCAGTATGGAACATTAATCTTCCAGGAACATAACCACTATAAGGACTTGAGCCATCAACATCAGACCTAATTTCTGCTGAAAAAGAGTACTCAGAACCATTATAAGCTCTAAATCTCATAAGAGCTATATTATCATTAAGTTCAACAGTAGATTTAGAAGAAATGGAACCTCTTGATCTTAAAAATGCTATATCTGGGCGATGCCAGCTTGTATCTGATGCAATTTCACTGGCTATAACACTGACTTCATTTTCAGATGAAATATGTAAAATATTACTTGGACTCGCTGTCCCAATTCCTACTTTTCCAGAAGTTGAATTAACATATAAAACACCCGAAAGATTTACTTCATTTGTATCTGCAACTTTTCCTATTTCAAATAATGAACTTGGACTCGCTGTCCCAATCCCGACTTTACCTGAAGAATCAAGAACGAGTTGATTGTCATTATTAACTGAATTTACTCTCGTATAAAGATGTAAATCATTATCCGACATATCCCATTTTATCCATCCCCAGCTAAACGTAGTGCCTTCTGTTAATAATAAGTTAGCATCTTCATTAGAGTCTCCAATAACGACTGTATTTCCACCTACTAGGTCGGTATTTGCACTATCACCTATTTCAACCAATTCCACTGGGGTGCTTGTCCCAATTCCAACTTTCCCATTAAAATAAGCATTCCTTCCAATCCATAAATCTCTCCACCTTAAACTTGCATTTCCAATATCAAATGTATTATCAAATCCAGCTTGAGACAACAATGAACCATTTATATTCAAATTTGAAACATTTAATCCTGTTATGTTTACTAGGTAAGCTGTTTGAGCATAAATATCTCCATTGATTATACTTACTCCTCCACTTTGCCAATCCCCATTAAAATCAAATTGCCCAAAAACTGAAGTATTCAAAGGCATAAAGAAATTTTCGTCATGACCCCCAAAAATTTAGAATTAAAAGCATAAGGAACCCTCGCCATCTTTGAATTACTTTTCAAAGTACCATCTCTGTAATAACACAAAAAATATTGATCTGTAAAATTTAAATTTACGTTGTCAAGATAATAACTTACAATTCCTTTTGAATCAGTAGTCAAACTAGTTGTATTTGTAAAAA
>CAZJDG010000066.1:0-3052 GCA_964544725.1 Candidatus Woesearchaeota archaeon
TTTCAAATTAAAAATTACAATTCTAATTTATATTTCTAATTTAAAATGCTAGTTTAAAATTCTAATTTACATTGCTAATTTGAAATTCTAATTAGTTCTCTAAAACGTTTAACGTAATAAACATAGGATTGCCCATACTCTTCTTAAACAGATCAAGTTTTTTCAATATTGCCTCAGGTGTTAGCATACTAACAAATATGAAATCCCTCTTTAAATGAAAATTAAAATTCCTTCTTTTATTTGTTTTATCTCCCTTTTTATGAATCTTATTAAGAAAGTTATTTCTAAAATCACCATCTCCCCTAAATCGTTTTTTATTTGTTTCATAAAAATTTAAGTCTTCTTGAGGATCATATCCATTTATCTTATCTTTTAACTTATGTATTTTTTTTATTGCTAACATTCCAACTATCATGTCTGTTAAGGCTTCAAAGGGAGCATAATTTACAGGATCCCAAAATCTATCTATGCAAAGCTGAATGAATTCATATTCCCTTTTACTAAAATTTCCTAAAACTTCCAACTTGGCTTTATAATACTCACTTTTACTTGTTCCAAGCCCTTTACTCACTCTTTTTATCCAGCCTTCTTTAAGGAAAATATCAATACATTTTGATATCCCAGATCTGACATTCCTGCTACCATAAATTTTTTCAGCCAAATCAGATTTGCTCATTGGATCTTTCAAAAGCAACCCTAAAATCTTTTTTGGTAATAAATTTTCCAAGATTTTTCCTTTTCTTTTCCCCTTATTTTTTTTGTACTTTTCCATACAAAAACGTACTATTGAAGTACGTTTATAAAATTTTATGATTTTTGTTTTTTTATGGAAATTGCTGAAGAAATGCTTGAGGAACTAGAGGATTTGGTAGATAAATTGGTTGAAAGGAAAAATGAAGAAAAATAACCAACTTCATATATTCATTGAAACTAAATTATTAAATGCCTTGAGGAAAGAGGCTGATGATAAAGGAGTTTCTTTAAGTGAGTTATCTCGTTCTAAATTAAGGAAAAAACCTCAATTAGATAGAATTGAAGGAAAGATTGATAAGATGCTCAAAATCTTTAGTAAAGATTAAAATATCTTTTTTATAATAGAATATATGGATAGGGTGAATAAAGAAGTTAGAAGTAAAATTATGTCAAGAATAAGAAGCAAAAACACAAAACCAGAATTAAAACACAAAGCAAAAAACCTTCATCTTGATTACCAGCCAAAGGCCTTTGGAAATCCTGATTTTATTGACTGGAAAAAGAAAATGATAATATTCATTGATGGCTGCTTTTGGCATAAGTGTCCAGAACATTATAATGCTCCAAAATCAAATAGAAAATACTGGATTCCAAAGCTAAATAAAAATGTTTTAAGAGACAACGAAATTAGCTTAGCATACAAAAATTCTGGTTGGAAGGTTGTGAGGATTTGGGAGCACGAATTATAAAAACTCCTTTCTTAAGTTAATATACATACCATAAGATTTCTCCCCTTCAGAAACGATATTTGAATATAAAGATTCAGCAATTACCTTTATGGCTTTTATTTCTGCATCAGAAAAGTTAGGATATTTGTATTTTTTTATATGTTTTTCTATTTTTTTTAGTCGTAATTCATAATTAACTCCTGCTATTCCCTTTAGATGTTCTTTCCATGTAAGATGCTTGCCATTTTCTTTTAACCTTTTGTTACAATTTTTACAGCAAGGAATTATGTTCCCGGGATGATGTAAACCATATTCAATTCTGTTTATCATAATTAAATGTTCCATTGATAAATTTGTTTCACCTATTCCACAATAACCACACGAATTCCTAAATTCATCTTTTATAAGAATCCATATTTTCTTACCTTCTCCAGAAGAAGTGTTAAAATTCTTTCCGTTGTTATAAAAAGATCCAACTTTTGTTAAGAATGCTCTAACAGAGGTGTTTGCAGAATCATAAAAAGTATTAAAACTAGCCATTTTCTATAAAATCATATATTTAAAATGAATCTTGTAACTACTTATTCATTTATATAATTTCTCCAAATTGTTTTAGAATTAAGAAAGAAATAAAAACTCTATTTTCTATGTTCTTTGAAAGGGGTTTAAATGATTAATACAAAGAAGTATACTGTCGTATCTTTCTTCTCAGGCTGTGGAGGTCTTGATTATGGTTTTCACAATAAAAAATTTAATATCTTAGTCGCGAATGATTCTTGGAAAGATGCTACAGAATCTTTTAAACTTAATTACCCTGATGTTCCAATTATAGAGAAACCCATTCAAGATATTTCTGAAAATGAACTTAACGAAATTTTAAAAATTGGAGAAGTAGATATCCTTATTGGAGGCCCTCCTTGCCAATGTTTTACAAGATTAAATAATAATCATTTAATCAGGCTATCTGAGCAAAAAAAAGAAGATGATCGAAGAATCCTATCGCAAGAATATATTCATAAAGTAAAAATACTGAAACCAAAAATTGTCTTAATGGAAAATGTTAAAGACCTTTTAGTTAGAAAGAATCCTGATGGTGAATTGTATACAGATATAATCCGAAAGGCTTTTCGGGAAATAGGATATGAAGTTTATTGTAAATTGATTTCAATGAATAAATATGGAATACCTCAAAAAAGGGAAAGAATTATATTTATTGCAACTAATCTTAAAAAATTAATAAAAAAACTTGATACTAATCCAGACTATGTCTTTCCAAGTGAGTCAAAAAAGATAGCAACCGTTGGGGAAACTTTAGCAAAAATTCAAGACCATGAAAAAATAAAAGATCATGATTTTGTGAAAAATGATAAAATAACTTTGGAAAGAATAAAACATATCCCTCAAGGAAAATATTACGAAAGCCTTCCAAATAAATTAAAGATAAAGAAGATAAGAAATGGAAAAGAAGTAATCGTCAAGAGATATGGCTCATATTTTAGAAGACTGAATCCTAATGAGGCTTCAGTTACAATAACTAAAAATTATATTATTCACCCATTAAAAGATAGATATTTATCAAATAGAGAAAAGGCAATCCTTCATAGTTTTCCAAAGAGATATAAATTCCATGG
>CAZJDG010000067.1:0-2930 GCA_964544725.1 Candidatus Woesearchaeota archaeon
TCCAGTTTCTACAACAATATCTCTAAATTCATCAAGGGATCTTCCATCAAATCTTTTATCTTGATCTAAATATTCTCTTATTCTATTTCCTGTAATTTTTGCTGTTTCCATTTTATTTAGTATTCAAAGAATCATTTAGTGCTTGTTTCTGAACTTCGTAAATTTTTTTACAAGCTTCTCTAGCCATCTTTGCAGCTTCTTTTAATTGTTTTGAATCAATTTTTCCATCTAATTGAACATGAGTTATTTTTCCATCAGCAGTCATTGAGAATGGAATATCCGTCGCCCCTTCTCCAACTTCCCAATCTTCTTCGTGTTTTGAAACATCTACAACAAGTTGCTTGTCTAATTTTCCAATTGAAACACTTGAAACAAGTCCTTTCATTGGGATTCCCGCATGTGCTAAAGCCAAAGCGGCTGCATTTATTCCTGCACATCTTGTTGAAGCGTTTGCTTGCAAGATACTTACATGAACATCTACAACCGTCGAGGGGAAATCATCAATCATTACAACAGGGTCTAAAGCCCATTGCGAAATTTTACTAATCTCTTGACTTCTTCTGCTTGGTCCAGGTCTAATTCTATCTGTAACAGAAAAACTAAGCATATTGTAATTATATCTTAAAGTTCCCTTGCTTGGATCTTGAGAATGTTGAGGGTGCATTTTTTTTGGCCCATAAACTGCTGCTACCGCAATTGTATCTCCGAATGAAAACATAGCGCTACCATCTGCGTTTGGAATTACACCAACTTTTGCAGACATTGGTCTAAGTTCATCAATCTTTCTTCCATCATCTCTCTTAAATTCTTTAGCCATTTTTCTTTTGTCTACCAAACCATTTTTTAGTTTCTTCAGTTAAACCTTCGAGATAAGATTTTTCGGCAACAAATAATATCGCTTTTTTAGCGAACAATTCATCTTCAATTTTATTTCCTTTAATCCAAATAATACCATTTTGTCCGACGGTGATATTACAATTTGTTTCATCTTTTATTAATTTAATCATACTTCCTTCTTTTCCAATTAATCTTGGAACTTTACTTGAATTAACTTCTAAAATAATTCCATCTTCCAATTTACCAAGCCCTCTACTTTTGATTGTTAAGTCAACTCCTCTTTTGTTTACTTCTTGAATAATTGAAACCATCATATCCCCAATACTCATTACTTCTTCCAATCCATTTTTGTTAACATATCTTGGGACTTCTCCAACAGGTAAGAATGCGGTTCCAGCAGTACCAATATCGACAATCCATCCATTGAACGTTAAATTTTCAACTTTTCCTATAACTACATTTCCTCTTCTAGGGATATAAACTCCTGATAAAGGAATTATTTTGATTAATTTATTAGATTCATCCACTAAACCATATTTTAAAGCAACTACATCTTCTCCTCTTCTTTCAGTTCCTTCTCCAGGAAGATAGCTATTTCCACTAACTATTACTTCTCCAGGTATTGTTATTTTTCTCGCCATTTTATTCTTCTTTAATTTCTTCAGTCAGCACACTTCCTTGTGTCGCGGAATTTATTTTATCATAAAAATCCATAATTAAGCCGGCTGGGATATTTATAAGTACTTCTAAATCTCCATTTGAGAGCCAGTTCTCAGTCTCCTTATACTGATTTATTAAACCATACATTTTTCCAGTATAAATTGCAGGAATTGTTATTTTTACTTTCTTTGTTTCAATTTTTATTGGAAGTGCTTTGCTAATCTCTTTAACAATTTCATTAATTTGACTTTCTATTGGCATATTCGTAATATTTACATGGGCTTCTGCCAAAGCATTCTTAATTCTCTCAGAAGTATGGGGGTTTCCTGTTTGAGGATTAATTGAGTTTGTAGTTAAAAAATCAATAACTTGTTTAATCTTGTTATCTCTTTTCTCATCTCTATGTTCTTGAGTCAAAAGAATTTCACCATTCTTCACGATATTTTCAGCAACTGCGTGAACATCTTCAGTTCCAAAAGAAGCTTGCATATCTGAACTTGAAGCTGCTTCACCTTTTTTTGAGTCTGTAAACACTTTATCAATTTCTAAAAAATCGTTTGCAGAACCTTGAGAATTTTTCTTAAAATCCAAAGCTTTATCCAAATCAACTAAAATCTCAAAATGCTTTTCTGCCTTATTCATCCTTGCCGTAGTCTGTACCATTATATTACTTAATAAAATTTTTCAATTCTGAGTCTTCAAATCTATATATTTTTAATTCGTCTTTGTTAATATAAGATAATTCAAATCTATCTACGTTAAATTTATCTTCTTGAACTTCTTTGAAAATATCGAAAACCATTTTTACCCCTTCTTGGATTGTTAAATCTGAGTTGTATCTTTCTCTTAATAGTTCTTTTATTTTATCGTCGTTTTCTCCTATAGCATTAGCAGTGTATGAAAAATAGTTTCCAGTAATATCACTTGTATAAAGTTCAGGTTTATTTCCATTTATTCCTGCAATCATTAACGAAACCCCGAAAGGTCTTGCTCCGCCATATTGTGTAAATTGCTGTTTTGTATTAGCAATTTCTTTTATTACTAATTCAGGTTCTATAGGTGAGTCATAAGTTATTCTATGTTGCTGAGCTAAAACTTGCGCCCTTTCAACTAAAACTCTTGCGTCAGAAGTAATTCCTGCAACACTTGAAATAACATGGGAATCAATTTCGTATATTTTATTAGCAGATTTTTGAACTATTAATTTATCTGTAATTCTTTTGTCAGCGACTATAAAAATTCCATCTGAGCAAACCATTCCAACGCTTGAGCTACCAAGTCTAATAGTTTTTTCCGCATACTCTACTTGAAGTAAATGTCCCTCAGGAGAGAACATTGTAGCAGTACGGTCGTAACCCATTGCTTGATGCTGCATATCTATCGGTAAATCCATCTTAATTTTAGAGAAATTTATAATTTTAACTTCTTGTTTA
>CAZJDG010000068.1:0-1601 GCA_964544725.1 Candidatus Woesearchaeota archaeon
CCACCAGAATTTCTATTTCCACCGCCGAATCCGCCTCGTCCTCCGCCACGGTCATTGAAATTCCTTTTTGGCCTATCTCCGTAAGATCTTTCTTCCATAGGTTTCGCCTCATTAACCTTAAGATTTCTTCCTTCAACTTCTTTCTCATTCATTTCAGAAACTGCTTTGTCTGCGTCTTCATCACTTGTAAAAGTAACGAATCCGAATCCTTTTGATCTATTAGAAAACTTATCAATAATAACCATGGCTTCTTCAACTTCACCATAACTGGCAAAGATTTCCTTAAGCTTGGCATTATCTACAGTGAAGGGTAAATTCCCTACATATAACTTTTTACTCATTTTCTTTCCTTGATTTAATTGAACCAGGGTATTATTCCCAGTATAGATAATGATTAGATTTTACTTATAAATCTATGTTTTGACCTTACTTTATCTTGACATAGTTCTCAAACAAAAGATATTTTTTTAAAGAATTTCGCACAATATTTTCTATGGAAAAAGAGGATTTTCTTAAAAAAATAGAAATTGAATTAAAAATCTCAAAAAATTCAGAATATACGGTTAGGAATTACATTTCAGAAAATCTTAGACTTTTGAACTTCGCAAAAAAACAACCAAATGAAATAACTGAGGATGATGTTAAAATGTACATCGCAGAAAATCTAAGCGATCGCGCTTCAATGTCAATTATTCTTTTTCTTTCTGCAATAAGATATGCTTATTCAAACATACTAAAAAAGGATATAACTCTTGGAATTAAAAGACCAAAAAGAGAAAAGCGTCTTCCCACAGTTTTAACAAAAGACGAAGTAAAAAAAATGCTAGATTCAGTTGATACAAAAAAATCAAAATTAATGATTTCCCTTATTTATGCCTGTGGAATGAGGGTATCTGAAATTATTAACCTAAAAGTCCAAGATTTAAATTTTGAAGAAAGAATCGGAAATATTTTACAAGCAAAAGGAAAAAAAGACAGAGTTTTTAATCTTCCAAATTTTTTATTTAACAATTTGAGAAAACAAGTAAAAAGACAAAAAGAAAGAAACCAAGAATTTCTTTTTTCAGGGCCCAAAGGAAAATTGAGTCCAAGAAATATTCAAAAAATTGTAAGCAATGTTGCAAAAAAAGCAGGAATAAAAAAAGATGTTCACTGTCACACATTAAGACATAGTTTTGCGACACATCTACTAGAAAATAATGTTGACATAAGAAAGATTCAAGAACTTTTAGGACATAGTGATTTAAGCACAACTCAAATTTATACCCATGTCTCAAGGGAAGAACTCAAAAAAATTAAATCTCCCTTAGATGAATTAATGGGATAATGGAAGAAATTGAAATTTTAAAAAAAGAGAATGAAGAACTGAAAAAAGAAATTGAAATTTTAAAGAAAAATTCAGAAAGTAGAGGTGAAATTCAAAAAAAAGGAATGGAGAAAAAAGCAATGCAAGGTTCCCTAATGTCAAGAGTTCCCTTTGGATATAAATTTGAAGGAAAAAAATTAATTCCTGCTGAAAACTTTAAAGAAATTGAAGAAATCTTTGAAGAATTTCTTAACGAAAAGATTAGCTTGAGAAAGATAGCAGAAAAACATAAATT
>CAZJDG010000068.1:1701-2865 GCA_964544725.1 Candidatus Woesearchaeota archaeon
TAAAATAATTATTTCCCAAACTTACTCATATTCTTCGTTAATTTTCTGAATGGGAAAGGCCTCTCATTGCTTACAAAGAACATATATCTCTGGAAAGTGTACCATTGAGTATTCCAAATTTCACACATCTCCGCGAATTCTTTTAATCTTTTTCCCATGAACAAAGTGTATATGAAATTAAAGATCATCAAGACGATTATTAGATATCTCCATACTCCGAATATAATTCCAGAAATAATTCCTACAACTATTCTCATCAATGATTCTTTTCTTTCACCCATTTTATTCCCAAGAGATATTTGTTTATAAATTTTTAGAACAAGAAATTTTTTGAAATAACTATCTGAAAGATTTCTGCCTCTTAGCTCTTGCTTTAGAATCTCCGGGCTTGTTGGTTTCTTTTCTTCTTATATCTGCAGTAAGCAAACTCCAATCATAATCATCATATATTTTTCTTAACTCTTTTGATTTTGAAAATTTAAGAATAGCTCTTGCAAGTGCTAATCTCGCGGCTTCTACTTGCCCCTTTTCTCCGCCACCTTTAATATTAATTATAACATCAAAATTGATTTTTCCTAAAATTTGTTCCGCAATTTTTAATGGCTCATCAATTTTTAATTTATCAAACATTTGTAACTGACTATGGTCTTTATTATTCAATGTAACTTTTCCAGTTCCCTCTGAAATCACTGCCCTTGCTATTGCAGTCTTTCTCTTCCCACTTGTAGTTATATTTTTCATTTTAATGAAATTTCCTTTATTCTAACAAATTTTCTTTTATTTTTTTCTGCCATAGATATTTTCTCAATAGATTCAAATTCTTTTGGAACTCCAACATAACATTTTATTCTTTTATATGCTTGCTTACCATGACCTTTTCTATGATTTGAAACCATACCTCTTATAGCCCTTCTTACTATTTGCTCAGTTAATCTAGAAACCTTTGGACCTTGTTGCCCACTTCCAACTTTATCCCTTTTTTCTTTGTAATCCTTTTTAATAGCCTGTTTATTTCCAGTAATAATTACATCCCCACAATTAACTATTGCAAATTCTTCTCCTTTTAATGATTCTTTAGCCACATAACTAGCAAGTCTTCCTAATACTGCATTTTTTCCATCTATTACTTTCATTTGACATACCTCCTATGGTGAATGAATGAAA
>CAZJDG010000069.1:0-872 GCA_964544725.1 Candidatus Woesearchaeota archaeon
CAGTTCTAGTAGCTTTCGGTTTTTGGAAAGGCGAGAAGCCTATGTGGACTTGGGGAAGAATTGTTCGGAAGTAGTTGTGGGTTAACTTGATTGATGATGTATTTATATAGGTGATTTCTTAGGGAGATTATGAAGAAAGAGTATGATTTACTTGAAATTTCTGAAAGGGAGTATGAGGATTCCTTGCGTAGAAACTCAAAGATAGACAGCAAATCTGCAAATATTTCTTTAATCGTTTCTGGTCTCATTGGAGGAGTTAATTTACTTAAAATAAATTTTTCCTATTTTTTAGTTTTGGTCAATTTTAGTTTTTTTCTTTCTCTTCTTTTGTTAATACATAACTATCTTCCTAAGGAATTCAAAAGAATTAGTGTAAAATCCATAAGAGATAGTAAAAAAAGTAATAAAGAAATATATGATGATATAATTTCTAATCATATCTCAAATATTGAAGATTTAGGAAAGTTAATTAGGAAAAAATCAGAAAGATTAAAAAATGCAGTAATCTTGTTGGTTTTGGGATTAGCTTCAATGTTTATTTCCACCATATTAAAATGACAGAGGATAAAGATAAGAAGAAACCAGAAGATTTGAGTAAAGTTATTTTAGAATTTAAAACTAAAGAATTGGCTAAAGAAAGGAAAGAAGAAGAACCTACTAAAGAGGATAAAAAAGATGAATAACAAAGCACAAGGAGGAGCATTAGTTTTTTTGATTCTTATTTTAATTATTGGGGGTGTTTGGGGTTATGTTGGAGGTCAAGAATCTCAAAGAGTTGGAGTAACTTGTGATATGGGTGTAGGGGATACTTTTTGCTGGAGATGGCACAAAAATTTAGTTGGTCAAGTTCAAGAAGGATTTGAAAATACTGG
>CAZJDG010000069.1:882-2800 GCA_964544725.1 Candidatus Woesearchaeota archaeon
GTCAGGCAATAGCTGACTTCTTTGGAGGATAAAATGAGAAAACATTGGTCAGATAAAATTATTGATGACCTTGTTGGGGCATTTAGAATTTTCTTTACTTCTGCTATCTTGATTTATATTGCATTAATGGTTGCAAAAGCATTATATCCCACATTTCCTTTAGATAATAATTCTTATGTAGTTGTTGCAGGAATTTTTGGATTGTTTGTAACTTTTTTTAATTATACTAAATTTAAGAATAAATATTAATTATTTGAACTGGTGTTTGGGGTAATTTTTCCATTCTTTCCAAATCCAATAAAAACTTACAATTCCTAAAATTATTGCACCCACGAGGATATAAATTCCTTCAGGATAACTAGAAAAGAATCCCCAGACAAACAAAACTAGTGTGAGAATTGTATATAAAAGAGAAGATTTCATTACTTAATCCATTCGTAAGGAACCCATCCAGATTTTCCGTAATGCTCTCCCTCTAAGATTCTAACTTTTGTTGTAGTAAAGGTGTTTTCCAAAACTAATATTTTTGTGTTTGTTTTTACCTGAAAGGCTCTACCTTCTTGGTAAACTCTTGCATAACCAATTGAATCTCTAGCTACGGATGCTTTAGTTAGTTCGTCTAAGGCTGCTTTAGTAGTTGCTACCCCTACTTTATCTAAACCTTCCACATATAATATTCCCTCATCACCAGTAAATTTACTTGTTTGTTTATTTGAATTAGTAGAGCTATAATTTCCTTCTTCAGGTGTGGTTGCTATTGCTACCAAAAACAAAAATCCTATAAAAGAATACAAAATTATCATATACCAACGTGTAAAGAGCTTCTTTTTTACATGTAAAATCCATTCTTCGTCCAAATAGATTGTTTTTTCTTTTGTTTCTGTCATTTTTGTTTGTGTCTTTGTATAAAGAAATATAGATGTCTCTTTTATATAAAGATAACTATATTTAAAGATGGTTAATCCTAAAAGACTCGTTAATTTTTTTATTGAAACTGAATTATGGAAGAAATTCTCAAAGAAATGTATTGATCAAGATAAAACAAAAACAGAAGTTCTTATTGAGTTGGTTAAAGGTTTTGTTGGAAAATAAGTATTTTGTATGAAAGTAGTTTGAAATAAATATGAAAATAGTTGAAGAATTTAATTATAGAAACGCGAAAGAGATAATTCAGCAAAACAATCCTGATTTGTTAAAAGAACTCTATGAAACTTTAAATAATATTTCAATTAATTTAGATATTAAAGATGGGAAACGTCAAAGGGATGTGTCTAGCCAAATTCAAACAATTTTTGTATCGAAAGGTTGGAATAAAGAAGTAACTTGTAAGGCAATATCTGGAATGAAATATGATCTAGTTAAAGATGAAAACTTTCCAATTGAAATTGAATTAGGACATCAAAGATTAGTTTATCCAGATTTCTTTGAGTTTTTAGCAGACTATTCTAAAGAATTCATTAAAGCAGGAATAATGATTGTATGTGGGGATCCAGAAAAATTTGGACAGAAGTGGCAAAACTCTTTGAAGAGCACTAAAAACAAAATTGAAGCTATTAAAGAATCATTTTTAGTTCCAATTTTAGTGATAGGTATTGATCCTTGATAAGGAGAAGGATTTTTAGGAAAGAATTTAAAAAGGTTTTTCCTAGTTTGATAATGAAAAAGGAGTTTGCAGTAGTTGATTTGTTCTGCGGAATTGGAGGGCTCACTCAAGGTTTCATTAAACAAAAAATGAATGTTGTTGCAGGTGTTGATAACGATGGATCTTGTAAATATGCTTATGAAGAAAATAATAAATCTAAATTTATTGAAAAAAGTATAACTGAGATAAAGGGAGAAGAATTAAAAAAACTTTATCCTGAAGATTCAATTAAAGTATTAGTTGGTTGTGCTCCTTGTCAAACATTTTCTCAACATA
>CAZJDG010000070.1:0-2728 GCA_964544725.1 Candidatus Woesearchaeota archaeon
TTAATGTAAAAGCGATTAAGGAATAAACTACTCGATTAGACAAATTAAAATTAATATTAAATTTCCTCTTCATCTTTGTATAAATAAAACTATATATAAAAACCTAACCATTCCGATGCGTTTCTTTAGAAACCATTGCAAAGTCTGATCTGTAATCAACCTTTCTCAACTTCTGGATGTCTTTTTCCACGTTTAGCCAATTCAGTTAACATATCAATATGTTTTGTTTTTTCTTTTCTATAATCTCCCTTATCAATTTCTAAATGCTCGATCATCTTTGCAACATAAGCTCCTCCCAAAAAGTGTGGAGTCAAAACATAGCTTGCTTTTTTCTTATAAAACAAAAGAGCATCCTCAATTTGATGTGCTGTAACAATTATTATTGCTTCCTTATTAACAGCACGAATAGTTTCAATTAAAATCATATTTGTTTCTTTATCCGGAATAGTTGAAACAATTAATTTAACTTTTTTCAAAGGCAACTCGTTCAAAAATTCTAAATCATAAGCATCCCCATAAACAGAAGAAATTTTATATTTCTCCAAAGAAGAAATAACTTCAGGATTATAATCCACAACTATATAACTTTTACGAATTTTCTTAAAAGATCTCAAAATATTAAATCCAATTCTATTATACCCAAACAAAATCGCCTCAGCATCTTTCTTTATTTTTCTTTCATCTTTTTTCCCTTTGTTCTCAAAAAATCCTAAATAATTTGAAAACCAAGGATAAATTTTATTTGAATAAACAATCATATAAGTAGAACCTGCAATAGTTATCAAACCAACCATCGTAACTAAAGATAAAATTTCAGAAGATAAGTGACCCACGCCAACCCCCAATGCAATTAAGATTATTGAAAACTCACTTATTTGCGCAACAGTCAAACCTGCTAAAAATCCATTTCTTTTTGTATAACCAAGATATTTCATTAAAAACATAACTATCAGAGGGTTCCCAATTAAAATAAACAATGAAAAAATAATAATTGGAATTATATTTTGCTGTATATCTGAAAAAGCCATTTGAGAACCAATCGCAATAAAAAATAAAATGATAAAAAAATCTCTGAGAGGTTTTAATTTAGAACTAATTTCTGAACTATAAGGTGAGAAAGCTAAAAGAATTCCTGCAAATAATGCTCCGATTTCCAAAGAAAAATTAAGAAAATAAAACAAGCTTGCTAAAGCCAAACACCATGCAAGAGAAAATAAAAATAAAAATTCCTGAGATTTAGCAATTGATTTCATAACTCTTGGAAGAATATAAATTCCAAATAAAGACAAAATTACAACAGCAATAACCCCTTTAACAAAAGTTGCAGCAATCAAAGTCAGAGAAGAATCTCCTGTTGAAATAGATGAAATGAACATCAAAGCGAAAACGGCAATAAAATCTTGAACAATCAAAAATCCAATAGCTATTTTCCCATAAACACTATCTAAATCTCCTTTATCTGTAAGAAGCTTCATAATAATAATTGTGCTACTGAAAGTCAAAGCAATTGCAATATAAGCGGAAGAAACTAATGAAAATCCTAGAGCCTTAGAAATCAAAAACCCAATTACCGAAGTAAAAATAACCTGACCAATCCCAGTAAACAAAGAAACTTTTCCGACTTCCTTTATAACTTTTGGATTCAAATGCAAACCTACTGTAAATAACAGCAATGCAACCCCTAATTGAGCAAAAGTATTAAATGAGGGACTTGATTCAATTAAATTAAAGAAATAGGGACCAACAAGAATCCCAGTAAAAATATAACCAATAACTAATGGTTGCTTAAGAATCCGCATAATTGCAGAAATCCCCCATGCAAACAGAATTATAAGACTTATATTTACAAAATTTGATTCTAACATTTTTCACCTCGTTAGAAGTAGATAAGAAACATTATTTAAAAAATCTTGGATACTAACCTTTTTAAACTAATTTTAAATCTTATTACAATGCCAAGCGTAAGAGTAAAATTAAACAGCACAGATATAGGAATGCTTAATAATATTTGTAATACTATTCAAGAAATAGCGAAGAGAGCGGGAATTATTATGCATGGTCCGGTTCCCCTACCAACCAAAAAGTTAAGAATAACAACAAGAAAATCACCTTGTGGAGACGGAACCGCAACATTCGATAGATTCGAAATGAGAATCCACAAAAGACTTATTGACATGCCTGCAAATGATAAAATTCTTCACAGCATCATGAGACTTCAAATTCCAAAGAGCGTTAACATAAAAATCGAAGTTAAGGATTAATATTTCTTTTTAAGCATATACATTAAATCGCAACTAATTATATAAAAGAGAATTTATAACATCAATTATGGTTGGTATGCCTAATTTTTTAAGAAAAATGTTTATGATAAAAAGAGGCATCTCTGATTTAAATCATACCTATATGAAGTTGGATAGAGGTGGGGAAATCTTTGTTCTAGACACTGGAGCAATTATCACCCCTGAATCAGAAGCAATGCTTCAAGCACTTCATTCACGTTCAATAGGAGGTTTTAAAAGTCATCTACAAACCTTAGCAGAAAAAGGCCCAGAAAACTTCATGAGGAATTTCTATGTGGGTTATGGGCACAAATCAATTGGAGACTGTGGAACAACTACAATATTCATAGAAGGAGTTTCCATGCTTGCAGCAAAAGCAATACAAGATAATCCTCTTTATTCTGGACAAGAAGCTTCCACAAGATATATTGATTTCTCAAGTCAAACTT
>CAZJDG010000071.1:0-2727 GCA_964544725.1 Candidatus Woesearchaeota archaeon
CATCACCTAATGTTTGCTCTCTTGTAAATAGGTTTAGAATGTTGTTTGGAGATTTACCTACATATTGTGCAGAGCCCGTTGATGAGGAAAACCCAGAAAGACATATAGTTGATTTTAACCAAGATTATTTTATAAATATTTTTGAAGAAGCTAATTTTGACATTGAGGAAATTACAAGCAATGGGATTGTAACTAAAGGAATTATTTTATTAAAATCATGTCCTGTTTCATGGGGGGAAACTTTAATAATAAAGGCAAGAAAATGAACATAAAAAAAGAACCTAAACAAAAAGACATTCACTATTGGATTGTAATATCCGCAGGAATATTTACTTTAATAATGGGAGTATATGCTGTTATAGCTTTAATATTTTATACATAATGGATTTTAAAAAAGCACTAGAACCAAAAGACGTTGAAGAAGTTAGGCCTAGTTTTTTCATTCAGAAGAAAGGAGATTCATACAGACAAATCAAGCCATTAGTTTGGAAAGGCCAGTGGAGATTGAAAGGACAGATAAGATGGTTCAACATTATAATCATTATTATATTAATAGGACTTTATTTTGAAGGAGCTAAGTTTGTCAGGTTTTACGACGAGGTTATTTCAGATCCGAAAGCGTTCTGTCAGAATGTGTCTATTATAGATAGGGGAAGTTTTGGGGTGATAAATGAAAATACCAATTCCGTACAATTTGATATTGCAGAAACTCCTGCAGCACACGGATAGAGATAATGTAATAGGAGTGAAAGATGCAAAGTATTATGTGTCTGTTTGTTTTAGAGTGAGCCATATAATAATAGCACGGATGTTTTTTGAAATGAAAGATTTGGGTTTGATTGAATTTGTTAATCAAGCTGAAATCAAAGTATTAAGAAATTCTCTTTGAATCTTTTTTCTTAGGAATTAAGTAACCATAGACATCTAATAAGTCCATAATTTTTTCGTTGTAGTCTTCGTAATGATATGCCATTTTATTTCTATTAAGTTCTTGTCTTTGATCATAAAAACTTTTCTCTATTTTTCTCAAAGCTTTTCTTTCATCTGGTGCTAAGCTCTGGATGAATCTAAATTTGACAGACTTCAAACACCAGAAAGCTTTCAGGATGTTGCCATTAATATATAGTCTGTTAGCTGTGTTCAATAGATTCTGTATCTCACTGACTATGCCAGAGGAAAGATTCCATTCGACTTGATCTTGTTGTAAATTGTCTTTCATATTAAAGTATTATATTTTATTTTCATTTTCATTATTCATAATTTATTGGGGTTTTTGGTGCATTTCGGCACGTCTTTTGGCACTATAGAGTGTTGGGATGGGCATATCTATTTCTTTTGAGATGTCTTTCACTGATATTCCTGCTTCTTGTATGCAAAAAAGTAATAAAGCATCAAATTTTTGTTGTTTTTTCGTTGTTGGCTCTTGGGTAAGAAATTTATCTATAGCTATTTGCTTTTCTTCTTCATATTTTACTTCATTTACTATAAATTCTTTGACAAAACGTCCTATAAAGTTTGCTCTGGGCTTGGAATAGTCATAATATTTCTTTCCATACAAGTATAAAAGCTTTACTCTATCAAAATTATCACCCTTTGCCTTAAAAAATGTAGCAAATCTACCTCTATCCACTAATCCTTCACCATAAACGTGCATTAATGCGTCCGCCCTCGACAAAACAAGGTTTCTGTCGAGATCAAAGATAGAATTTACACAAAAAGAAACATAAATTTTCTTACTTCTTATCATTGACATAGCTTGAATAATCATTTTGTTGACGGTAGACATTGCAGAACGTGAAGAAAGTATCATTGCTTCATCAAAACTGTGATAAGAACCCTGTTTTGCTCCCGCTAATCCTTTTAGAAAAGTTTCTGGTTCGTAATAAATATTTTTTAGACTAAAATTAGGATATAAATAATATCCTGTTTGATTAGAAAGAGTTGTTTTTCCTTTTCCAGACTTTCCATCGAAGATCATAACAATAGAGGTCTTATGATTTTCAACTGCGTCCTTAAAATCATCTAAAAGTTGTTTGTAGTATCCATCAATATATACTTTTTCTTTCATATCTGGCTCCTCAAGATTATTAATTAATTTAGTATTATAAAATCTTTTAATTAGAAGATTTTAAAAAACATATTGATTTTTATAAAGAGAGGAGGATAATATAAATGGCTTTAGGACGGTTATTAGAGGGTTTTATAACAATACTTATTGGTGTAAACTTAATTCCATCAGTTGCAGACCAGGTTGTTGCAGCTCAAGCAGGTAACGTAACAGGATCTTCCTCGACAATTTTAGGATTGGTTACGTTGTTCTTCGCACTTGGAATTATGATTGCAGGAGTAAATATCGCAGTTGGAGGTCTTCAGGACGTAGGGCTTATTTAATTGAAAGATGGCACTAGGAAGATTACTTGAAGGATTCATAACAATTTTGATTGGTGTGAATTTAGTTGCCCCTGTTGCAAATCAAGTTACTCAAATCCAAAACGCAACAATAAGCAATGTTACTGGTTCAGCCGCTACCATTGTGGGTCTTGTTACGTTATTCTTCGTTCTAGGAATTCTAATTGCTGGTGTAAATATCGCAGTTGGAGGTCTTCAGGATGTTGGACTTATCTAACTTTAAGCATATCGTTTCAGTAAATGGAGATTTTTCCAAATGAAAGTTTCTTTAATTTTCATTTCTTTTATTTTTTTAGTTATTACTCCTTCTATTCTTGC
>CAZJDG010000072.1:0-2691 GCA_964544725.1 Candidatus Woesearchaeota archaeon
AAAGAAATCCACCAGGCTTTAGAACTCGTAGGCATTCTTTTGCTACTTCACCAAACCATAATTGAAATTTCTGATTACCATTTAAAGATAAATCATAAGTACCTGCTGTATTACTTGTTCTTTGACTTGCTATTTTCGTCTTGGGTCTTTTGTCTTTTTCCATGGCCTCTTGAATAAAACTTGGTTTAAAATTATCCCATTCTTTTCCCATAAAACCAATTCCATAAGGAGGGTCTGTTACAATAGCATCTACTGAATTTTCTGGGAGTTTTTTCAATTCTTCAATAGCATCACCCTGAATTATTTTATTCATCTCAACCAACTCCTAATGAAAGCTGTTAATAATATGATTGAACCTGATATTAATCCATAAAGGAAAAACTTTATAATAAACTCTGCCTTTGTAGTGAACTTTCTGAATTGCTGCTTGTCTTTCTTTGTTATGTTAAAGTCGTCTGGGAATTGGTGTTTCATAGTATTGTTTGTTGATCTTTGAAAGCCATTCTGAATATGTGAAGTCCGAGTTCTGGAACAACCATATTTCTTAAAATCACTCTTTTATCCATATCAATACTTAACTTAGGTAATTTAATTTCATATATCTTTTCTAATGTTGGAAGACTATCTTTTGGAAAAAACATTGTTTTATGATTTTGTTTTGAAATATTAAAGTTAGACCAAAATAAATGCCTACCACATTCTTGTGCTTTTATTAAAGGTTCATAATAAGGTTTGACATTTTCCACAACCCATTTTCCTTTAAAATAATGTTGCATAAATAAAATTTCTTGATACAATTTCATATCTGGAAAAATCTTAGTTTTATTTTTTCCAAAACTTCCCCAAAATCTTGCTTTTGAATGACTTGGACATGGTGGAGAACTCCATATAAAATCAAATTCTTTAAAGTGATCTAAAAGATATTGGTGGGCATCTACAACTATAACTTTATCATTTGGGAAGAAATCTTGGTATATTTTCGCTATCTCTTTATTATTTTCAATAGCTATAATTTCATGCTTATCTCCCCATATTTTTCTATTCCCTCCGATTCCGGCATATAGGTTAAGTATTTTCATTTAACCTCTCCTGTGGAATAGTGTTTACTTGCATTTTAAGCAATTCTAAGCAACTTTTTAATCATTTGAACATCTTTATCTTATCTTGAGCTTTTTTTAAATCTAAAATAACATATCTTCCTCTTCCATGTCTTTTCTTGTCTTTTATCAGGACTAATCTCTTTAATGCCCTACCCATCCACTTGCTATTAATCCACTCTTCATTTGATACCAAAAACTCCCTAAAATCCTTAACTATTTGAATCATGGACACCCAACTATTTTCAGTATATTGGGACACAAAATCGTATAAAGAAATGTCATAATTTTCAGTCAATTCTTCATCTCTTTTTACAGAAAAAATGGATTTTAAAGTTAGTGTCGTTTCTTTTAGCAAATCTGTAGAAACCTCATTTGCAATCAGGCAAAGAGGAAGAGATAATTCTAATTCTCTGCCATTTAAATCCATAGAATTGATAATCTCAAAGGGATTTATTCGGTTAGTGTTGTTAGTGTTGTTAGTGTTGTATGTGTTGTATATGTTATTAGTGTTGTTTATTGTTTTAAATTTAACAAATTTGTTCCACTCCCTATACCTTCCTATATGAAACGACATCGACACTAACGACACTAAATTTAATAATTTGATTGTTTCCACCACTATTTTTTCTTCCCTAAAAATTTCAATTAAATTAGTGATATTAGTCTTCCCACTTCTTTCCAAAATCAATGAAATACACCTATCCCCTAAAATATTTTCCATACCCCAAATATTAGCCAAAACAATAGGTCTATACACATTAAATTCTTCCACTACTTGTTTCATCCCTTCTTCTGTTCTTTGCTGCCTCATTCTCTTTACTTTAACTCCTTTTTTATATGCAGAGTTAAGTAATTCCTTTAGACTTTCATTCCCTTTTTTACTAACCCCTTCAAACTCATCAATAGCCAATGTTCCTTTTGTCCTGAATAATACCGCTTCTGTCATAGAATTTTGAACTGACCCATTCTCACTTAAGCAAGTTATGAGATTTATTGTCCTGGTTTTTCCACTTCCTTTCATGGCATTGAAATATAAATAAGGATAACTTGGAAACTTATTGTGAAAATAAGTTCCTATGATCCACAAGGCAATTATGTTGTAATATTCTTCCTTTAAATCCAAATATTCTTTTAAAATATCAACTATGTTTTTATAAGCTTCCAATAAATTGTCTTTGTTTTTCTTATCATCTCCTTCAAGATCTGCATGGTATTTTTCTAGTTTCTTGAATTCTTCTTCAGACAATTCTTTTTTCATTTCTCCCACTCTCTTTTTGTGTAATCAATTTCAGTATCACCTTTTATTTCAACAATATGATTGTAAGAATAAGCAACTTTTCCATCCCTTATTTCTTCTAGTTCAAATCCATTATCACCAACAGAAAGAACAATACCTCGTTTAACAATAGCCCTATCACTAGAAGGATATTGAAAAATTATCTTAATAAATTCTTTCAAAAGAAATGCTTTTTCTATTCGCTTCCTAAAAATATTCGCTTCCATCCTTTTTTAAAATTCAATCATCTTTATAAATATATCATTCACTAAGCTGTACCTTAGTGAAAGATTTAAAAAAAGAAATTATTCATCT
>CAZJDG010000073.1:0-2517 GCA_964544725.1 Candidatus Woesearchaeota archaeon
ATATAAAGTAACCCCAATCAAATGTGATGGATATCTTAATGTAGACCCTGGAACAATGAACCCATTCGAACATGGGGAAGTTTTTGTTTTAGAAGATGGTGGAGAAGTAGACATGGATTTTGGACATTATGAACGATTTCTTGGAATAAACTGCAAATCCCATTGGAATTTAACAATGGGAAAGGTATTCGAAAACATCAGAAAAGAAGAAAGAAGAGGAGATTATCTAGGAAAAACAGTCCAAATGATCCCTCATGTATCTAATTATATTAAAAATCATTTCATAAAAACTGGGGAAGAAACTAAGGCAGATATAGTATTCATTGAAATTGGAGGGACAATAGGAGACATAGAGAATGAATTATACATAGAAGCAGTACGTTCATTAAAAAGAGAAGTTGGAGAGAAAAATATTCTTTTTATTCATCTAACTTACATTCCCATACCGAGAGGAGTCGATGAGCAAAAATCAAAACCAACACAACAAAGCATAATGTTACTAAGACAAAAAGGAATTGACCCTGGAATTGTAATTGGAAGATGTAAAGAAGTATTAAATGACCATGTAAAAGAAAAAATCGCCCTCGCTAGTGATTTAAACAAAGAGGATATCATAACAGGGATTGATGTAGACAATGTTTATAAAATTCCTTTAGCTTTTGAAGAACAGGGGATGTCCCAGTTATTAGCAAGAAAACTTAATATTCCTTTGAAAGTAAATTTGGATGATTGGAAATCTTTAATAGAAAACAGAGAAAATGCAGAAAAAGAGATAACAATCGCAATCGCAGGAAAATATACTTCTCTTGGAGACTCTTATGCAAGCATAGTAGAGGCATTACACCACTGTGAAGCTCATCTTTCAGTAAAAATAAATATAAAATTTGTTGAAACTAGTAATGATCATGTAGATTTAACAGGAATTTCAGGAGTCATCATTCCTGGAGGATTTGGTTCAAGAGGAACAGAAGGAAAAATAAAAACCGTCCAAAAATGCAGAGAGCAAAGAATCCCTTTTTTAGGAATTTGTTTTGGATTGCAAATGGCGGTGATTGAATTTGCAAGAAATGTTTGTGGTTTAAAAGCAAATACAAGAGAAGTTGAAGAAAATCCCGAACATCCAGTAATTGATTTTCTTGACGAACAAAAAGAAATCAGTGATAAAGGAGGAACAATGAGATTAGGAAGCTACCCTGCAATATTAAAAGAAAATAGCTTAGTTCATTCGCTCTACAATTCAACTTCAATTTCTGAGAGACATAGACATAGATACGAGGTAAATCCAAAATATCATCAAATCTTAGAAGAAAAAGGATTAGTTTTTTCAGGAATGTCTCCAGATAAAAATCTTGTAGAATTTATAGAATTAAAAGATCACCCATACTTCGTTGCAACTCAAGCACATCCTGAATTAAAAAGTTACTTAAAAAAACCTGCACCATTATTCAAAGGTTTAGTTGAAGCTGCAATAAAATATTCTGAATCAAGATAAATTTTCTAATTTCTAATAAAACCTCTTTTCTCCGCGATGCGTAAAGTAGATCACAAAGTAAATAAAAGTCATTCTTTTTAGAATTTATAATCTAATTTTTCTAAAAAAAAGCAAAATTAAAAGAAATAAGACTAAATTCAGAGAATACGATTACATTAAATATGATAATCTTAATCAATTATCTCACTTTACAAAACCAAGCAACCAGTCTTCTATGCCAAACATTAATTTTTGCACAGAAGTTGCTGCAACATACTGATTAAATGTAAATAAAATTCCTGAAAACATTAAATAACCAAGAATGATAAATAGTAAACCAGAAATTAATGAGCTTGAGTGAATCATAAGTTTTCTTTTATCTGAAATCTCTATTATTATTAGTTTCCCTTTTATAATCTTCCAAAGTTTTCCTTCTTTATTGATCTTTCCGAGATAAGTAGAAAAGAGTATGAGTGGAACAGCAAGACCAACACCATACATGAACAAAAGCAACCCACCTGTAAATGCAGAGCTTGTTGTAGAAGCCAACAAAAAGATTGCCACTAAAATTGGACCGACGCAAGGAGTCCAAGCCAGACTTAATGTGGCCCCAAATAAAAAGGAAGAGAAGTAAGAGGTTGGTTTTGTTTGTTTTATTTTAAATCCAGAAAAACCCCTGCCAAATAAGATATACAATCCAAAAAAGATAATCACAATTCCCGCGATCTGTGAGAATATGGTGAGATGCGACCTCAAAAAGTTGCCTATGAAAAAAGCACTCACTCCTAATAAAGTAAAGACTGTAACTAATCCCAAAAAGAAAGCGAGAGTCATACCTTTAATATTATGTTTTGATGATCTTAATGTATAGGCAACGTATGCAGGCAGAATAGGTAAAGTACAGGGAGACACAAAAGAGAGAAAGCCTGCGAAAAGAGCAATAATCATTAAAAGAAATATTGATCCTTCAAGCTTATCCAGTCCTTCTTCAGATAAAACAAATTCACTATTTGAAGAAGATGGATTATTCCTTAGCAAATCAGTTA
>CAZJDG010000074.1:0-523 GCA_964544725.1 Candidatus Woesearchaeota archaeon
TAAAAATAGATAAAGGAGAGAAAGCAGATGAACTATCAGACAAAATTATAAATTTGATAAATGAATATTCTAATATTTTTAATGGTTATGAACTAATAGGAATTTTAGATTCTGTGAAACAAACAACCCACAATTCACTTGAAGAAATGGAAATTGAAGAATGAAAAACAGATTAAAGATTAATAATCACCAGATGCCAAGTGGTGAAACCTCTGGGGTTCTTACATATTAGTAAGAATCCCTCCCCCTATAAAAAATGATAATTGAAAATCTTGATTGGAAAAAAATTATAAGAAATATTTTAATTAAATTAATTTTTGTTATTATTATAGTTATTGGGATTTTATATCTAATATTAGAATAAGGAGATTAAAATATGGGACAAGCCGAAGTTTTAAAATTGCTAGAACATGAAAAAGAGTGGATGTCTGTAACAGACATGGAAAAGAAGATAGAATTAAAGAGAGAGCTTATAAACAGGGCTTTAAAACAAATGTTTAAATATAACGAGTTATTAAGGAAA
>CAZJDG010000074.1:533-2516 GCA_964544725.1 Candidatus Woesearchaeota archaeon
AAGGAAACAAGTGAAATTAGGAAATTCAAGAGGATATATCTATAAATCAAAATGATATCAAGAAATAATAATAAGGAAGAAGGAATAAAAAAAGTTAAGTTTTATGATACAATTACCATCATGATGATAATTGTTTTTGCTATTTCCCTTATTTCAGTATTTTTAGTTTCAGAAGAAACTATAGAAAAAGATTCATTCACTTATCCTTGGTTGGTTGTCCTTTTTATAGGGATTCTAGGAGAAATAATATTTACAATAGGAATGGTTATTAATTCTTTTAAAACAAAAAGATATATATGGATGTTAGTTATAATCTTTTTGGGAACTATTTTTCCAATTATTTTCTACTTTTCTATAATGAGAAAACAATTTAAAAAAGGGAAGGGAATTTATTGATGTTTACATATATTTATAAATATAATTAGTTACTATGGAATATAAAGATGGTGCATAAACGAATTAAAAGATTTGTAAGAAGAATTAGAAGAAGAATTAGAAGAAGAAGAAAGCCAACAATAACTAGAACTACAATTTCTCCTACGAGGATGGGTGTTAAAGTAACTGATTTTACTTCTGGAGAAAGTGTTACAACAAGAACCGTAACATCTCCAACAGGAAAAACTACTACAACAAGATCGGTAAGTGGGGGAAGGGGAGGATCTGTAAGCCCTCAGAGAAGGCAGGAATTAATAAAAGCTACTAAAACTATAATTAAATTACCTCCTAAAAAATTACCTCCTAAAAGATTACCAATCACTTCCCTTCAAATCAGAAGAGCAAGAAAAACTCAAAGAATAAAACAACAGATAAGTCAGTCGGTGTTACAAGCACCACAAAGAATACAAATAAAAAGAGAACAATTAAGACAAGAAAGATTAACTATAATAAAAAAAAGGGGGGTTAAAGCATTACTTGATCCAAGAGTGCAAAAAATAGATAGAAAGTTAAAAGAATTAACTTTTGCACAATCAACAATAGAATTTGGAATTGGGGTTGCTTTATTACCATCTGCAATTAAGGGATTAATAAGGAATCCAAAGAATATAAAAAAGATACCATCAAATTTAAGAAAAGCATTAATAGAAGAGGGAAAAGAAACTGGAAAATTATTATTAACTAGTCCGGGTGAAGGCATCATCAAAATAGGGACTGAAATATTTTTATTTAAAGGAACTGGAAAAGCCTTAAAACTTACAGGAAAAGTTTCATCAAAAGTTGCCACAAGAGTATCCCCTAAATTTGTAAAAATAAAAAGTTCAAAATTAACAATACCTTCCAAGCAAATAGGAAAAACAATTACCTTAGAAATATCCAAGCCCATTAAAAAGGTTAGAGTTCCTATAAAAGAACAAGTAAAATTGGCAGGAAGAGAAACAACAGCAGTTTCTGCACAGGCAGACAGATTAGTAAATTTCATAAGAACAAAAAGAGTTATTAGAAAACCAATTCAGGGTGAATCTAAATTAAAATCCCAAACAAGAAAATTATTAGATAGATTTGATAAAGGAAAGATAACTAAAAAACAAATAATTAGTTTAGATAGTAGAATAAAATTAGAAACAAAAGGTGCTGGATCTTTATTGGAGAGGTCATTCTTCGCTAGTCCTAAAAGAAAATTAAGAGTTTCAAGATTAGGAAAAGAATCTCCTGATGCAACTCTATTGAACATTATTAAAGGAGATGTTACATTTAGATCACAAAAACCCCAAATACTTATTTTTGAGAAAGTTAGAATCCAAAAATTTCCTAAGGGATTAAAGAACATAAAAAATAAATTAAAGACAGGTAAAACATTAACACAATCAGAAGCAAATAAATTATTACAATTTCAACTAAAAAAGTCAGGTAAATTTAAACCAGTAGGCAAATTATCAAAAGAGTCAGAAATTACATTATCACCCAATGAGATAATCAGGAAAGTAAAAACTATTGCAGTAACAGAATTTAAAGGAAGAAGAATTCCTATAATAAGAGCAGAAGTTG
>CAZJDG010000075.1:0-2358 GCA_964544725.1 Candidatus Woesearchaeota archaeon
GGAACTACTGTATTTTCTGTTAGTAATGATGCTATGGCTCAATCTGGTTTTTCAGGCAGAGCAGTGGGAACATTCGGAACTTCTTCAATAGATGGAATAAGATTTTTATTCAGTTCAGGAAATGTTGAATCTGGGGAGTTTAGTCTATATGGGGTGAAAACATAAAATGAATATACAAAAATCAATAAATAAAATTGTAAGAGAAAGGGAAAGTAAAAAAAGAAAGTACGAAAGAGTTAGAAAAGTTTTGATTTTAGTTACTACTTTGTTTTTAGGAATTTTTATTGGAAGTTTCTTCTTGCAAAGCGATTTCTCGATTACTGGTTTTGCTTCTGGGGCTTTGCCAACAATTGGTGAAAGTAATTGGGGAACGATATTGAATAATTACCTATTGCAAGAGCATACAACAAATGGAACTCATGGAAATGTGACTGCTGAGAATTTGAATGTAAGTGGAAACTTCAATTTGAGTGGGGATTTGATTGCAGGAAATTCAAATTTATTTGTTAATAGTACAAATGTGGGAATTGGAACAACGAGTCCGGTGGCAAATCTTCATATATCTGATGCTTCAGCAGGAGTTAATACACCCTTATATGCAAGCCTAATAATTGAAGGAACTGCTGTAGGAAGATTCATTAATTTCCAAACACTTGCCAGTGGAAATGCAGGAATGGTTTGGGGGGATCCAAACGATGAAGATGTTGCATGGTTTTACTATGATCATATCTCTAATAATTTTAGAGTCAGATCATCAGGTTTGAGCGGATTTAGTATTGGAGATAATGTGGGGATTGGAGTATTCCCAACAGAAAAATTAGATGTTGCTGGTAATGCGAAAATCTCTGGAAATTTGAATGTTACAGGAAATGTAACAATCTCTGGAAATATTAGTCAAAGTGAAACTCCCGAAGCAAATACACTTTATGCAAAAGCATTGCCGAAGGCTTGGGTTAATTTTGATGGTACTTCTTGTTCTTCTTCAAATGGTGGGAGTTGTGTGGCTGGAAGTTGTACAATGAGGGGTTCGTTTAATGTTGAATGTGTTAATAGAACTACAACTGGACAATACATAGTTTATTGGGACAGGGATTTTGCAAATGCTAATTACGCTTTATCTTATGGTCAACGTTCTGGGGTAATACTTGCACATTCGGCTGATGCTGGAGAATATTTAGTTGGAAGTGTATCAATACATAATAGGGATGATGCTGCAGCATTTCGTGACGATGATAGATTATCTGTTATAGCATTCGGAGAACAAGCATAAAATGAATATAAGAAATAATTTAAAATCAAATAACGTTAAAAAGAAGAAAATGAAAAACCAAAAAATAATCTTATTTGTCCTAGCTTTTTTGTTTGTAACTCCTTTTGTCTTTTCGGCAGCGAATTATGGAGATGGGGCTTACGGAGCAGGAGTTTATGGTCAAGCTTCTTGTGGAGATGCTGTTTGTGATACTAGCGAGTCATGTAGTATTTGTAGTGCTGATTGTGGAGTTTGTCCTGGCGGGGGAGGTTCGATAGCTGAACCAAAATTTATTGAAAAAATAAATTCCTGGGACATAATAGGATCTGGTGAAATTGTTTTGGCAAGTAATTTTGATGAAAATTTTGGGGTTAGTGAAATTAAATTAGAAGTTAGTGAAAATACTCCGGATGCCAAAATAATAGTTAGGAAATATCATTCCAAACCTGAGGATGTTCTTGTTGAAGCCCCAGGAATTGTTTACAAATATTTACAAATAGAAACTCAAAATTTAGAGAACCTAGAAAAAGCTACGCTAAAAATTCAAATTATGAAAGATTGGATTTCTGAGAATAATGTAGATAGTGGAGAGGTTTCATTGTATAAATTTGATGAAAGTTCAAATAAGTGGAAAAAATTAGATACTAACTTTGTAAATGAAGATAGTGTAGATTACTTCTATGATATAGTTTTAAATTCATTCAGTTTCTTTGCGATTTCAGGAGAGATTACATCGCCATTAATTCCGGGAAAAGAATTAATTCCTGAAGAAATTGAAACTGTTGGACTTTCTAATTCAAAAAAACTAGAATTAGCATTAATTATTTTAGCTATTATTAGTCTGATTTCTTTGTTGATTCTTATTTTTGTTAGAGTTATGATCAAGAGAGATGCAGATAGAATTATTAAACAAAAAAATGAGAAAGAGTACTTATCCAATTATATCTCCGAATATAATCGTCGAATGAAAAAATGGTATGAAATAAGGGATAGGATCTCTAAAAATCGGGGATTTAAAACCTAAATTATTTGAATAAAATGTCAAAAATAGATATAGATTTAGCCACCAAAAACCTTTTAAATTCTAAATTTGTCAGAATTTCAATAGA
>CAZJDG010000076.1:0-2337 GCA_964544725.1 Candidatus Woesearchaeota archaeon
CTCTCTTCCGTATCTTTTGTATTTTTCCATGCATATTGATTTGTTTTTGCTCTTTCATTAACTCTTTTATGTAATGTTTCAAGATGCGCATGGAGTTCAAATACTATAGGTTTTACTTTGTGCTTTTTTGCTATTTTAAGAAGTCTTTCAATATTTGGATCATTATTGTATTTTCCATAAAATATTCCATCAACTATTATGGTAAATTTTCTTTTCAGAAAATTTTCAAAAATGAACTCAATATTCTCTTGTGTTATATCTCTCCTCTCTTTTATCGGAAGTTTGAAATAACTCCTCATAAAAGGATAAATATTTACATCACTAGGGATATATGCAAGTCTTTTTATTTTCTTTTTTAATTCATCAGATAATAAATGTGAAATAGAAGATTTTCCAACTCCAGACGGACCCCTTATTATGATTGCTCTTTGTTTCATTATTTTATATAACCGCCTTTTTGTAGATTCCAGAGTTTTTTGTATTCTCCTTCTTTTTTTATCAGATCAGTATGTTTTCCTTCTTGGATTATTTTTCCACCTTTCATTACAATTATCCTATCAGCACCCATAATGGTTGAAAGTCTATGAGCAATTATTATTGATGTTCTACCTTCCAATAAATGTTGTAAACTCATTTGAATTACATGTTCTGTTTCAGAATCAAGAGAGGAAGTTGCTTCATCTAGAACTAAAACTTTTTTATTTGCTAAGATAGCTCTTGCAATAGAAACTCTTTGCTTTTCTCCTCCAGAAAGTTTAACTCCCCTTTCCCCAACAATTGTATTTTCTTTCTTAGAAAAATTATTTATTAATTTGTCTAATTGAGCAAATCTTATTGCATCAAAAACTTCTTCTCTAGAAGCTTTTGGATTTGAGAACTTAATATTATTGAAAATAGTGTCATCGAACAAAACACATTCCTGTGGGACAATACTTAGCTCCCCTCTTAAAGATTCTTGTTTGAAATCTTTAATATTCCTTTCGTCAATTAATATTTCTCCAGAATCTACATCATATAATCTATATAATAATTTAATTAAAGTTGTTTTTCCACAACCAGAATGTCCTACTAGAGCTATTTTTTCGTTTTTGTTTATTTTTAAACTGAAATCATCCAAACTGAATGCTTTTTTCCGACCATAACTGAATGAGACGTTTTTGAATTCAACATTTCCGTTTTTTATTTCTAAATTTTTTGCGTTAGTTTTATCTTTTATGTCGTTCTCTATTTTCTTATATTCAAATAAATCTTGGAAATCAGCCATTGATCTGTAAAAAGTCCTCATTCCTCCAACAAATCCAAAAAGAGGAGCTACAACATTTCCCCAAACAGTGTAAACAAAAACAAGTGTTCCGAGAGTTATTTCCTTGTTGATAAATTCAACCAATGGGAAATAAATTAATGAGGCTGTTCCTAGAGCAAGGATTAATACTTGTCCTGCGTCAAGCCATTTATAATAAGTTTCTTCTCTAACTTGAGCGGCACGAGTTTCTCCCACTAAATTAGTAAATAATTTATTGATTCTTTTCTCTTTTCCAAAATATTTTATTGAGTCTACATTAGTAAAAATATCGCTTATAAATCCTTTTTCTCTATCTCTTTTTTTGTTGTATTCCAGTCTAGCTCCTTGCTGGATGTGTTGTACATAATAGCTGTATCCTATAAAGACAATAGAAGTAAGAAATACCACTAGTGCGGACTTCCAGCTAAAAAATGCTAGTGCAGATCCAACAACAATTAAATTAAAAATCAGTGGGGAAAAACTAAACGCAAAAGTATTAGTTATGTTTTCCACAGCGCCACTTCCACGATTCATTCTTGAAATTAAGGAACCTGTTTTGTGAGATGTGTGGAACTTATGGGAAAGGTAAAGTATGTGTTTAAAATACTTGTTTTTTAAATCGTTGTTCATTCTCGAATCAAGCATTATTGAAAAGTGCATCCTAAGCCAGGTGCTAACGAGATAAGTTATTCTAAAAATTGCGAATGCCACCGCGACAAAAATAATTATGCTTACAAAATGTTCTCTCGTGATTTCATTTGAGAAAAACAATTCTCCATTATCAATAATTATCTTGAACAAGAATTTATCAATCAAGAATAATAATGAAACGATGAATCCAAAAAAAAGTGTGCTCGCAAAAAGAATCTTGTGCTTACTAAGAATACTGAAATATTCCTTTAAGTTATACTTAAAATTTATTTTTTCTTTAATTGTTCTGGCCATTTTCAATACTTTTATATAACATCTAATCTTCTATCTTTTATGGAAGATCGGATTGGTGCGGACAATTCAGTCTCGAATTGCAAATTTATTGATCATGAGCTTGATGAAGA
>CAZJDG010000077.1:0-1965 GCA_964544725.1 Candidatus Woesearchaeota archaeon
GTCTTGCAATTCATTAAACTTTTCAAGCATGGGCTTGTCATCCCATTCTTTTGTTCCAAGAGGTATCAAGCTCCACTCAGGAATAATTGCCAAAGGAATTCTATCCTTGCCAACAACCCATGTGCAATCCCTTCTTTCATGGTAAGTTTTTCTGTTTATGTTAAAAAAACCATTTCTGGTTTCCAATTGCATTGTTTCTGCTCTTCCGTTATTCCTTAAAAAAATCACAGCAATCAATGTTGGTTTCTTAAAATTCTTGGATTTGAAAGCTTTAGACCACCAAGTTAATTTTTTATTTCCTTTTTCATCTATGGGTTCTTTTATTTCCTGAATGGGTTCTTCTATAGGTACTTGTTCTTGAGGTTTTGGAATAGGTTCTTTTTTAACAACGGGTGTTAAATCAAGATATTCGTCTTTTTTCATAATCTTTTTTTTCTACCTCCTTTTTGCAAATTCTCTATGTTTCCTTTAACTCTGGTTCTCGTTGTATCCATCTTTCTTGTAACATTCAAGTTCATGGTAAATCCTTTGTTACTCATACCAGAGTCAGTAATATTCTGAACTTTATTTAGGAAATAATTAGCTATTCTATTGTCTCCTTTACAACTTTCAGCAAAGATGTCAAGATAATGTCTTGAAACATCTTCCATATCTAATAAAAATCTTACACTAAATAAAGGTCTTCCTAGTTCTTGGTCTGAAAGAAATGTAGTTCTGACTGTATCTTTTGCTGAAACTGCTTTGCTCAAGAAGGTATGCTGATTATGTTTCTCTTCTGGTTCAGGAGAGCCAGAGCCATAAGTTTCTGCAAACTCTTGTTGGGCTGCTAATCTGTCTTCATCTGATTCTTCACCCTCTACCTTCTGCTCTTCTTGATATTCTTCAATTTCTTCTGGTGTTATTTGTTCTTCATACATTTTATCCATTTTATAATCCAATCCTTTTTTCTAAATATATTTGTTCCGTTCTATCTTTTAATTCTTCTGGTGGTTTAGGTGTTGAGGTAAAATATTGTTGAATCTTATCAAAAGCTTGAGGATTTTTCTTCGATATTTGGGCAGCTATTATATAAAGAAAAGCAATAATAACTCCCAAAGCAGTCAAGCCATCAATTAATCCCACTTTGATAGACTAACCTCCATCCAGATTGTTTAAAATCTTTGATTATATCATCAGCCATTTCCTTTTCTGTAGTTAGTAAAGCTAATTTTTTAATAAATTTTTCATCTACTTTCATTTTTTTTAGTCTTTCTTTTTGTTCATCAAGCTTGTCCAAGTCTATTATTAACGGAACAAAGTTTAATTCTGCCGTCAAGAAAGAAACTTTCCTTTCTTTTACAACTACCTTTCTCATTGCTCCACCAACCATAAAGTCCATAGTTATTGTCATTAATGACTTCTCCCGATAGTTTTACCTCTAAGAGCCAACCACAAACCAACCCCACCAGCTAAAGTATAAAGTATTTTATTAAAAAAAGATATTTCAATCAAATTAAAAATCCATATTGGAAGAATTACAACAACTGCCCCAACCAAAAAGAATTTTATCCAAAAACCAGCATCTAAATCTTCTAAGAATTCTAACATTTCTTTACCACCTCCTTATGATTATTAAAAATCATCTTCACCTCCTCTTTTATTTCCTTGTTCAAAATATTCATTTTGTTCATCTCTTGAAAATGCTGGTTCTACAGAAATATAGAACCCAATACCTATTAAAATAAATCCTAAAACTTTTCCTGTTAAAGTTGTCCAATTAATCAGATTATATCCTGGAAACAAAGTCAAAATACCCATTATCATCCAGATTAATCCCCCCGTAACTTGTAAGACTCTATATCTTTCTTTACTTAATCCAAAAATGATCAATACAAGTGCGAAGAAGATTATGGAAAATTCAATTGGAAAAACTTTCACGTCTTTTCCATCAGCAGTTACATCAAACCCTACAGTAACAAATCCCCC
>CAZJDG010000077.1:1975-2301 GCA_964544725.1 Candidatus Woesearchaeota archaeon
AATTATTACACACAATCAAATAAGAATAACTTCCCAACCTTGTAAAATTATCTCTTAATACATTAAAATTCCAATCCAACCCAACAGAATCAAAATCCATTAATTGCTGATTCAATAAACGATTCCCTGTTGTATCGGACAAATGATAATTACACTGTGTTGAAGTGTTGTCTATTCTTACGCCATTAGAAATATTAAAAACATGAGCATTAAATAAAATATCTTTTCCAAATTGATAATTCTTAATTTCAGGGAACTCTACTGAAAACCCTTCTGTAAATTGAACACCCGCTTGAAAAGTTGGTGGCTCTTGTTGAGCAAGAATA
>CAZJDG010000078.1:0-2266 GCA_964544725.1 Candidatus Woesearchaeota archaeon
GTATTTTATATCAACTCCAAATTTCTCTCCATTTCCGAAATAGGCCCTTATTAATTCTGATTTATATCCTACTGCAAAAATAATTTCAGTTAAACCTTTGGCCTTTAATCTAGAAATTATAATCTCCAAAATTGGCTTATCTCCCACAGGAATCAGAGGTTTTGGAATAGAAAATGTCAATGGTCTTAGTCTTGTCCCTAAACCTCCGGCCATAATAACTGCTTTCATTTTAGATATTATATTTTTTGGAGTCATATAAATTTTTATTTTCAGAAATCCAATCAATAGTCTTCTTAAGCCCCTCTTCAAAAGAAAACTCTGGCACCCAATAAATTAATTTTTTAGCTTTTTCACTATTTGCCAAAAGTTTCATAACTTCACTTTTGTTAGGTCTTATTCTTTTTTCATCCACAACTATTTTAATATCTCTTCCGACCAATTCAACAACTTTTTCAATCATATCTTTTATTGAAATATCAATGCCTGTCCCAAGGTTAATTACCTCTCCAATTGTATCAGGAGATTCTGCTGCTTTAATAAATCCATTAACTGTGTCTTCTACAAAAGTGAAATCTCTAAATGTGTCTGTTGAACCCACCAATATTTTATCTTCATTAAATGCTTGAGTTATAACTGCAGGAATAACTGCCCTAGTAGATTGTCTAGGTCCGAAAGAATTAAATGGTCTAACTATTGTGACTGGAAGATTGTAGCATTTATAGAAACTTTCAGCAATTTTATCCCCTCCAATTTTGCTGGCGGCATAAGGAGATTGTGCCTGTAATGGATGACATTCATCAATAGGAGTATAAATTGCAGTACCATAAACCTCACTAGAAGAAGTAATTATAACCCTTTCAACACCCTCATCCCTACAGGAGATTAAAACATTTAATGTTCCCATAGTATTTGTTTCAATTACTTCTGAAGGATTAGTTATAGAGTATGGAACACTAATACTTGCAGCCAAATGAAAAACAATTTCATGTCCTTTAACTGCATCTCTAACGGTTTCTAATTCTCTAATATCTCCCTTTATTATATTAATTTTCTCAGAATTTTTTAGAGATTTTATAAATCCTAGATCATCTCGAGAATTATACTTTATGAAACTACTAACTTCTGCTCCAAGTTCCAATAATTTTTCAGTTAAATGGCTACCTATGAATCCTGCTGAGCCAGTTACTAACACTTTTCTCCCTTTCCAATTCATGTATCTAAAGAAAATAGATCATATATAAACTTTCTGAATCATTAGTCTAGAATATTTGATTTTAATTAAATTTTAATCAATTTATAATTTTTTTAAAAATTTTTGAGCATCTTTTCTAAATTTTTTCACAATTTTCTTCTCAGAATATTCCTTTGCAATTCTTTTAGCTTTTTCTGAAACTTTTTCTTTATCTTTTAGGGGAAGTTTAAAGTATTGGATAATTCTTTTAGCAAGGATATTTTCATCAAGATCTATGATCAAACTACTATCTACTTTTTTTACTACCTCTTTAGCCCCTGTAAATTCAGAAGTTATTACAGGTATTCCTGCAAGCATCATTTCAGGAATGTTAGCACCAAAAGCCTCACCCCTACCCATATGAACCCCCAAAGAGGCCATTTTCATGAACTCTAAGATATTCTCCACTATTCCTAAGAAAATAACCCCCTCAGATTTCCACTCTTTTTTTATGTCCCAATCCCCTGAGATATATAATTTTGCATCGGGCATCTTTTTTTTAACTATTTTAAACGAATCTATTAAGAGATCAAGACCTTTACAGTAATAATCTGGACCATAACCTAAAAATAAGATATTTTTATTGTTCAATCTTGGGGAAAGATTTTGTAATTGTTTAAAAACTTTACTTGAGACAAAACCAGTAAACCTATAAGCTGGAGCCTTTGGATTAAATTTTTTAAAAAGTTCAAAATTTAATTCGCAAAGACAAAAAGCTCCATCAAGACCCTTTATCAAATATTTCATAATTAGGGATCTCAATAAGGGATATTTTTTTATTTTTTTATTTTTAAAATCAAAGATTTTTCCATTGTTTAAATAGTACAATCTAGGATCGGAAATTAATGAAACTATTTTTTTATCTTTAGGTATCATTCCTATCTTTCTCATAAATACTGGTTTTGCATAAGAGGCTTCAAAAATATAGATATCAAAATCCTTAGGAATATTTCTAGAAAAAGGGAAGAATTCTGAATTAATAGATTCCATTAAACTTTTATGGATTGGATGCAGTTTATCATAAATAAATGCTAC
>CAZJDG010000079.1:0-2233 GCA_964544725.1 Candidatus Woesearchaeota archaeon
TTCAAATTAATCTTGATTTATCAAATAGAGTTATTTATTCTCTAATGGCTTTTATCCTTTTGGCAATTGTCAGTGTAGGTGTTTATGCTGTTTCGCATCCTAATCCTGGACATTCTGCAAGTGAAATTGAAGAAGCAGATCCAACCGTCTTAGCTTCCGTTAAAGACGGCGTTAGTTGGACAGAACTTGTTGACACAGGAACAGTTCCCCCAGGATTTGCAGATGGAAGTGATGATGTTGGATCTGGAGGAGATGGTGTTGGAATTTCTTCCTGTAGGATATATATTGAGGGCAAAAGAGGATCACCTTCTGTAGCTTGGTCAGGATATTCTAGTGGAGATACTGTACAATGTTCTGGATGGAAAGCCGTTAGTTCTTATAATAATGGTTACCCAATGGTAAGAGTTTGCATACAATGTAAATAAGTAATGAATAGGTTTCTAAATTTAGATAGTTATTTTTCTTCTGCTATTTCCCCCTCTTCTTCTTTCGCTTTTTCTTCTACTTCTGCTATTATTTTTTCACCTTCAGTGTCTTCTTCTAGATTGAATAAAGATAATACAAAATCAAAGAATCTTAGGATTATTTCTAGTGTTATTATAAAAATTAAATAGCTAGTTATTTGGTTGAAGAATTCTGGGAGTTGACTAAGTTGAGATAGTATATTTTCAAAGTTAAAGAATCCTGGACTTAATAATGAAACTGCTAATAATGTGAATGGGAGAAGTTTTGCTAAATCTGCGGCTAACTTCTCTCCATAATTTGGAACATAAGAAGTCATCCTGATTGCTGAAACGATTACTGCTGAAAGGATTAATATTGAGTTAATGTCTAAACTATCTGTTAAGAAAATTAGGAATAGGGCGAAGATTGCATACCAGAAGAAAATTAAGAAAGGCAAGATGATTATATATTCTATGAAGAAGAATGCTCCCGCGATTAGTTTTGTTAAGAAAGGATAAGAAGATTTATTATATTGATTTAAATTCAAACCAAAAATATTTTTTGTCGAGATGAATTTGTGTAGTTTCCAAATAAAAACCACATAAATAAAAATTAGCGCGACTATCATAAAGAGGTTTATGAAATCTTGGGCGAACATAGGTAACGATGAAAGTAGAAGTTCATACGCTTGACTCACTCCTTTTGAAAACTCATCAATAGCTGCCATAATATAAATAAGAGTTGTTATTTTTTAAACGTTTACTAACAAAATTTAAATATAACATTTATTTAGAAAACCTATGATTGACATAAAGCATTTGAGAGAAAATTCTGATTTGTACAAAGAGAATGCAAAAAGTAAATTTGAAGATCCTAAACAAATTGATGTTGTTTTGAAATTAGATGAAGAATGGAGAAAATTAAAATATGAAGGAGATAGTTTAAGGTCTGGAAGGAATAAGATTTCTGAGGAAATTAATCAAGCAAAGAAAAAGAAAGATGAGAAAACTGCTAAGATTTTAATAAAAAAGGCGAAAGACATTCCTGCTGAAATTGAGAGAATTGGGGAGAAGACTAAAAAAATTAATTTTCAACTAAGAAAAGAGATTTGTAAAATTTCAAATATTATGTCTTCTAGAGTTCCTATTGGAAAAGATGATTCTGAGAATGTTCCTGATAAATATTTTGGTAAACCTGTTAAAAAAAATTTCAAAGTTAAGAGTAATGTAGAAATGATGAGTGAATTGGGAATGGCGGATTTTGAATCAAGTGCGAGAGTTTCAGGAGTTGGTTATTATTATATTGAAGGGGATTTGGCTTTGTTGAATGCTGCTTTGATTAATTATGTGAGGGATTTTATGGTTAAGAAAGGATTTAGGTATGTTGAAACTCCTTTGCTTCTTAGGGAAGAAATTATTGATCAAGTTACTGATTTAAATGATAAACAACAACAGATATTCATTGTGGACGATGATCCTAAAATGGCTTTGATTGGAACTTCAGAACATTCTTTGATTGGGAGATTTTTAGGGCAAGAAGTTAATGAAAAAAATTTGCCAATTAAACATACTTCTTATTCCATGTGTTTTAGAAAAGAAATAGGAAGTCATGGGATTGATGAGAAAGGTCTTTTTAGAACACATCAATTCAATAAAATAGAAATGATTGTTATCTGTAAACCCTCTGATTCTGAGAAATTTTTTGAAGAGTTGAAAGGAATAACTATTGAAATTTTTAAAGGCCTTAAAATTCCAATTAGGGTTCTTAAGATTTGTTCTGGGGATTTAGG
>CAZJDG010000080.1:0-606 GCA_964544725.1 Candidatus Woesearchaeota archaeon
ACGGAATAACTCCTCCAGACCATCCAGAAGGGGCTGTTGCCCTCAAATCCTCCGTAATATTTGAAGTTCTGTTATACACTCCAAAAACCCCAAAAACTCCAGTAAAATAAACAAGGTTATTATTAAAATCATACGTTATGTCATATATCGAATGTCCAGGTAATCCTCCCAACCAATCCTCCGGAGCCGTTACCCTCAAATCCTCCATAATATTTGAAGTTCTGTTATACACTCCAAACCTCCCATTATTATAGGCTCCAATATATATTAAATCATTGTTTGAATCATATTCTAATCCTGCAATACTTGCACTACCAATCCAATCTTCTATGTCAGCGGATCCTAAATTGATAGTAGTGTTTGATTGAATTGTCAAAGCGCTTACAAAAAATATGTTTAATAACATAAGTGAAAAAGTTAACGCCAATAAGTTCCTCTTTTTCATATAGTTTTCAAAGATCAATCATTTATAATAATTTTGATACAACATCTTTAAAAACTTAAAAGCATTTTTTTACAAATGCCTTCAAAAAAAGAGTTAGAAAAATATTTTGATAAATTTTGGTTTTTGTTATGGAAAGATGACAGTTTCAAGGGTTGGTTATT
>CAZJDG010000080.1:616-2174 GCA_964544725.1 Candidatus Woesearchaeota archaeon
CCAGCCCCATTACCCCAAGATCTAACACTAGATATTATTTCCATGTTTATACATAGTTTAAACCTTTATAAATATTTCCTAAAAGCTTCCAAAATTAGTAAAGAAGAATTTGAAAAATTTCTATAACATTTTGGAAGCAATAAATCTATAATGAAAATATAATAAACAATAAAAAGATTAATTTCTTGGTTATAGAAGAAAATGAAAAACCTAAAAATAATCTTATTTGTCTTAACTCTTTTATTTGTAATTCCGTTTGTTTTACCCGCAGCAAATTATGTGGCTAACCTTAGTTGATTTAAATAATTCAGAATATTTTAAAAACTTAAATCACTTTTCCTAAGAATGCTTTCAAAAAAAGAGTTAAAGAAATACTGGAACAAATTTTGGTTTTTGTTATGGAAAGATGACAGTTTCAAGGGTTGGTTATTCTCTGTAATTTTTATTTTTATTTTTATAAAATTTATTTTCTTTCCAATTTTAGGGGTAGTAACTGGAACAGCGCTACCCTTAGCGATTGTAGAATCTTGTTCAATGTATCACCAAGGAAATTTAATTTCAAACCATGGAGAGTGGTTTGACAGACATGAAAATAAATATCTAAATTTGGGAATAAGTAAAGAAAGCTTCAAAGAATTTTGGTTTAAGAATGGTTTGAATAAAGGAGATATTTTATTTGTAATTGGAACAAAGGCTGAAAAGATAGATATTGGAGACGTGGTAATTTTTAACGCAGCCCAAAGAAATCCAATTATCCACAGAATTGTTGAAGTTCGAGAAGAAAACGGAAACAAAATTTTCTCAACAATCGGAGATAATAACAACGGACAGCTAGAATTTGAAAAAAGAATCCCTTCAAATCAGATTATAGGGAAACCAGTATTAAAAATTGCCCCATATGTTGGATGGATAAAATTAATTTTCTTTGAGAAATTAAAGCCAAATTCAGACAGAGGTTTTTGTAATGAACTTTAATTACTCTTTAAGAGTACGAAAATAAAGAAACTTTTTTAAATAGACCTTCCAATTCACTACAATACAACGGAGTATTTCTAAAAAAATGGAATTTTGTCCCAAATGTGGAGCAGTTCTTGTTCAAAAGACAAAGAATTTCGGATGTCCTAGATGTAATTATTCTACTAAAAATAAAGTTAAAATAAATATTAGTGAAAAAATTGGGGAGAGAAAAGATATCCCAGTAGTTTCTAGTAAAGATAATCAAATTCTTCCTAAAGTTGCGGAGACTTGTAAAAAATGTGGGAACAAAGAATCATATTTCTGGACCGTTCAAACGCGTGCTGGTGATGAATCTGAAACAAAGTTTTTCAAATGTGTCAAATGTGAACATACTTGGAGAGAATATCGGTAGAGTATAGATTCAAAAACATAATTATGATTCTTGAACAAGTAAAATTATAAACAAATCTTTTTTAATAATCTAAAAATTTTAAACTCAAACAACCTCAAATTCCCAATTTACCTCAATAGAATCTCCTCCATAACCAAATCTTGCATAAACCCTATAATTTCCCACCTCATTAACAACAACATTCAAAGG
>CAZJDG010000081.1:0-2143 GCA_964544725.1 Candidatus Woesearchaeota archaeon
AAAGAAACTAAAAGTTTCTTAAAATTCATTTTGTCATATATTAGATATATTTAATTAAATCTGACTATGCGATTTTCTTTATAAACTTTACGGTGACAACAGATTTGTGTAACTTTGTAGTACTTACTGTTAGGAACAGAAGGTGTAAAAATGATTAATTGTCGTTTTCAAGATGATATCTTACAAAATCTAGAGTCTGTTCAAATTGCATAGAACTAAGAAAGGGGATGTCTGAATTAAGGTAATGTTGTCTAGAGGGAGTAAAAAGTGCTAAGGTAAGATTAGGATATTTTTCTTTAATTTCCTTTAGCCTATGCTGTTCTTTAATGCCAGGATGATATAATAGTATTTTGTAGTCAGTTAAATCTCCATGTTCTTTTAAAAAATCATCAAGAGTTCTTGCTGAAGCAACACTTATCCCTTTTTCTCCAAAGAGTTCATCTACATCTTCTCTGATGTTTCTAAGATAATTAATGTGGGCTATTTTTGGTTTCATAGATTAATTGTTTAAAGTTAATTAATAAAACTTTCTAAAAAAAGAAGAATAAGGGTCAAAAAGACCCCTATTAAATTATAAACTAAGTAAATTAATTTTTGAACTGGTTATAGAGAAATTGCTTGCTACAATTATCTTTACTCCAGATTCTTCTGCAACATTTATCGTTAAAGGGGTAGCTGTGCCATCAATGATTACTGCGTAAGCTCCACTGATTCTCTTTAAAGCATTTCCTAAACTTCTTGCTGAAACTTCTTTGATATTTTCCAGTTGGTTGTTTAGTACTATTGCTTTTCCAGAGTTTTTGTTACTGTCTGAAATAACTTTTAGTGAATTCCTTTGATCATCGTTCAATTCAGCTGTTTCAGTCTTAATTTCTGGTTGAGGTACGTTTATTTCTGGTCTTCTTTCATGGTATCCGTTTCCATTTGAATAGTTTCTTTCTCTAAAGAATTCTCCAACTGAAACTCTTTTTCTTAAGCAGATTAAAGCTTCTTTTCCGTTTAACTCTTCGACTTCTTTTCCTTCTGGAGCTATTGCAATAAATCTAACTCGGGCGTTATCAACAACATTTCTTGCTATTAATCTTCCACCACGGTCACCATCTACAAAAAGAGTCAAGTCTTTTTCTCTACTTAATTCTCTTATTGAATCAGGTAATTTTGTTCCATTCATTGCAATTACGTTTTTGATGCCATTTCTCATCAAATTTAGAACATCAGCACGGCCTTCAACGACTATTACTTCCCTATCAGTCAAGTTTCCGGCAGGAAGTTTATCCTTTCCGTATTCTTGAAGCTCTGAAGTTTTACCGAAATCTTTGATTTCTCTGGATATTTCCCTAGAATCACTGGTTCCTTCGATTTCTCCCATTAGCTTTTTAGCTCTATCAATGATGTAATCTCTTTTGCTTCCTCGGACGTCTTCTATTCTTTCTACTTCTATTTGTGCATCACTTGGACCAATTCTTTCAATTGTTTCCACAGCTGCAGCTATTAGGGTAGTTTCAGATTGATCTAAAGCAGTAGGAATACTGATTTTTCCAATTGTTTTCCTTTCTTTCCTTTCTACTTCAACTTCAATTCTTCCTATCTTTCCTTCTTTTTGAAGTTCTCTCATTTCTAAGTCAGATCCTAAAAGACCCTCAGTTTGACCGAAGATAGCTCCGATTATGTCGGGCTTTTCTAAAGCTCCTTCTGCAGTAAAAGTTGCATGTATCATGTATTTTATCGATACAGGACTTATTTTTGCCATTTTCAATTTGTTTAATGTTTAATTTAGAAATTCTTTCGAATTTCTTTAGAAAAATATCTCTAGTGCTTCTTATGCACTCTAAAGTCAAAATGCTCAAAAATGAAGTAAACAACGCCATATAATTCTCGGCGCTATTCAAACCAACAAGATTTGAACGTGAACGTGATAATAATCTCTATGATATTTTCCTAATATTACTAAAGGTCATTTCTTTATAAATCTTCTGAAAGCGATTACGCGCGATTAGCCATACGCTTCGGCTAAGAAAAAAGAAAGGAAGCAAAACCAGACAGACCAGTCATACGCATCGGGAAAATAGTGCATCGCGAGAGAAAGAATAAAAAATAAAAAGGGATTAAAAGAAAAGTTCTTTTGCTCCCCAAGCCATTAAAA
>CAZJDG010000082.1:0-2081 GCA_964544725.1 Candidatus Woesearchaeota archaeon
TTCCTGAAGGATCTTATCCACTTTTAAGCTTCAGAATCACAAATAATAATGGAATTCCTCTATCAAATGTCCATGCTCAATTGGTAAGTTGCTTCACTTGCACAGATGGATTTGATAGTGCAGATCAAGTACTAGCTGAGAGTTTCACTTCTATATCAGGAGAATTTACTATTCAACCTCAAATCATTGGTCAACATTTTGCTATATCATTACCTGGTCATGAAAGCCGTTATATACTTCCAATCATCCAGGAATTACTAATCTCAACCAAGCAAGTCTTGAAACTAGAAACAGACCTAAGTAATTTTCAAATAACTGAAGGAAGTTCAACTGACTTGATTTTCAAAATTAAATTTCAATATAGCAATGGTGCACCTAGTAATGTTCCTATACGAATTTTAATTGTAAACCAAGAAAATTCAAGTAATATCATTCTGGATATCAATTTAGTAACTAACAAAGATGGAGAAATCTCTATCAATATAGGTAAAGGTTTGGAAATAGGAACTTATCTAATTAAAATCACTAGCGAAGATTCACGATTTCAACCATTAAGTGTAGATCAGATCTTATATGTAAATTCAACCCCATCTATATTAGATCAAATAATCCCAAACCTTTGGCTTTTGCCAGCAGGTGGAACTGGAATTCTAGGGCTAGCTATGATAGGGAATAAACTCCGAAAACGGGTACAAACATAAGAGGAATAAAAATGCAAGATTTTGTCTCAGACTGGATTACTGATTTAGGTACCATTTATCAGGGATTTCTTTCCAATTTTATCTCAAATTTATTTACTACTATCTTCTTGATATTCCTTATTCGAATTGTTTATGAAATTGTAACTATGATCTTCCCTGGAATTAAAAATCTAGTATATACAATCTTTAAACCTTTCCGATTACTTCACATCTGGTTTCATATTCAAGCTGCAAAAAATATTAATGCTAAAAGTCATCAAGAAAATCCCCAGCGAGGTAAAAAGGTTGATTTCTCTGTTCTATTTAGTACTGGTATGGGATCAGGATCCGAACACTCAATTATTTCCATCGTGTCTACTGATGAACTTACCACTAAAGATGCCATGGCAGTTGCTAAGGCACCTTTAAAGCCAGCTTTAGTAATGCTATTGTCTTTAATAATGATTGGACCTTTAATGACTGAAGGAATATTTGTCTTTGTACATCTATACTTTTTAATTGGTGTAACACTTGTCATGTTTCCTAGTGGACATGATAATCTCTTTGTCTTTAATACAATTTTGACTAAAACGAATCTCTCAGCATGGTATCTCATTTTCCCATTTATAGCTTTTAGTCTAACAACTATGCTCTATTCGTTTAAATATCAACTATTAAACAGTTATCCACCTTTTTGGTGGGTTGAGCCTTTTGTCATGGGACTTTATTCTACTTGGCTTTATTTAATTCTACTTGCATTAGTAGTCTGGTTAACTGCTGAAAAGGATTCACCAGTACCTCAAATTGAATCAACAGCCTCTGATAAGGACACAACACGAATCAGCATTGATAAGAAAGATATTCAATATCTTCGAAAACAACATACCCAGAATCAACTTAGAGATTTTTGGAAACAAACATAAAAGAAACAACTAAATGATAGAATTTCACTATACGTAATAAAAATTGAACACTGACCTATAAAAAGATCTTAATACAGTAATACAGGTGACATGAATAATGGCTTCTGCAATTGAATCTCCAATCCATGAACATATAAAATCTGAAAACCTGATAGAAGCTTTCCAAAGATTAGATACTCATTCAATAAAAAAATTAGCACGCATTATGGGAAGCTATTATCAGTCGCTCAATCGAAAATAATTTTTTTATTTTTTTTTTATTGAATAAAATTTTGAAGGGGAATTACGTTTCTCTTTCTTTGTAAAACTAAAATTAACCAACATAACAAGATGAGGCAGCAATTCTAGAAGAAAATCACATATTTAGTTTCTAAATATGTGTGTGATGTGCTACAAAAAGCAATTTTAAAGAAACTTCTTAAAAATCAGCTCGCCTTAGTAATTATCACTGAGTTTTCTATAAAAAGCAAGCCATAGA
>CAZJDG010000083.1:0-434 GCA_964544725.1 Candidatus Woesearchaeota archaeon
ATCTTAAAAAATGAAAAAGGAGGTAAAAAATAAATGGCAAAGGTACAAATCTTGACAACTCCTGGATGTGGGGGATGTGCAAAAGTTGAAAAAATGTTGGATGAAATGAAAGTTAAATACACCACAATAGATGTAACTAAAAAACCACAACTTGTTCAAAAATATAAATTTGCAACAGCTCCTGGGATTGTGATAAATGGAAAATTAGAATTTAGCGGAGTTCCATCCAAAGAAGCTTTAAAGAAGAAATTAGGCAAATAAAATGAATCCTTGGTTAGTTGGTTCGATAGGATTGTTTGTAATTTGGATAACTATATTCCTGGCTGTGAAAAAAACAAGAAAAGAAATGTTTTGGGTTAGTTTATTTACAATGCCTTTAGGTTTAACAGAGCCTTTTTTTGTTCCAGAATATTGGAATCCTCCATCTTTATTTA
>CAZJDG010000083.1:444-2029 GCA_964544725.1 Candidatus Woesearchaeota archaeon
ATTTAATCTTGCAACAAAAACAGGATTTGATATTGAAAGCTTAATTTTTGCATTTTCAATTGGAGGAATAGCTACAATTTTGTATGAAATATTTTTTAAAGCCAAACACAGAAAGATTAGCAAAAAAGAAATGCACAGTAAAAGACATAGATTTCATTTGCTTGCTTTATTTTCTCCAATAATAGTTTTTTTACCGTTATATTTATTTACTAATTTAAATCCAATATATTCTACAATCTTAGCATTATTTGCTGGAGGAGTAGCTGCAATCTTATGTAGGCCTGATTTAAAAGAGAAAATATTAATTGGGGGATTATTATTCTTAGGAATTTATTTTATTTTCTTTTTATTAATGAATTTAATTTATCCGGGATGGATTGAAGAGATATGGAATTTGGAAGCAATTTCAGGAATTTTGTTTTTAGGAATTCCAATAGAAGAACTCTTATTTGCTTTTACTGTGGGTTTAATGTGGAGTAGTATTTATGAACATGTAACGTGGTATAAATTAAAATGAAAATCAATAAATCAAAAGACACAATAAAAAAAATCTTATCTCTAGCAGAAATAAAGATAAATGGGAAAAATCCTTGGGATATAAGAGTTAATAATGAGAATTTTTACAGAAGAGTTGTTATTGGGGGTTCTCTTGCCTTAGGAGAATCCTATATGGATGGATGGTGGGAATGTAAAAAACTCGACGAATTCTTTTCCCGTATCTTGCGAGCAGAATTGAATACAAAAGCAAAACAAGATTTAAATTTACTTTCCAAAGTATTTAAAGAGAAATTTTTTAATCCTCAGAGAATCTCAAAGGCTTTTGATATTGGGAAAAAACATTATGATATAGGAAATGATCTCTTCAGGATAATGCTTGACAAAAGAATGGTTTATAGTTGTGGATATTGGAAAAATGCAAAAACACTTGATGAATCTCAAGAAGCGAAATTTGAATTAATATGTAAAAAAATTGGATTAAAAAAAGGAGATAAAATTTTAGAAATTGGTTGTGGTTGGGGAGGTTTTTTGAAATATGCGTCTCAAAAATATAAAATTAATGGAATTGGTTTAACAGTTTCAAAAGAACAAGCAAAACTTGCCAAAGAATCGTGTAAGGGTTTACCAGTAAAAATTTTATTGCAAGATTACAGATCCAAAATAAATGGGGCACCTTTCGATCATATTGTTTCTATCGGAATGTTTGAACATGTGGGGGTAAAAAATTATAGAGGATTTATGGAAATTGTTCATAAAAATTTAAAGAATGAGGGTTTATTCCTTTTACACACTATTGGAGGTAATCAAAGTCGTACTAGAACTGACCCTTGGATTGATAAATATATTTTCCCTGGAGGATTGTTACCTTCAACTAAACAAATTGGGGAATCTATTGAAGACTTATTTGTGATGGAAGACTGGCATAATTTTGGACCAGATTACGACAAAACATTAATGGCTTGGCATGATAATTTTAATAAAAATTGGGACAAAATAAAAGATAATTATGATGAGAGATTTTATAAAATGTGGGAGTATTATTTATTACTATGTGCAGGATCATTTCGTGCAAGAAAGAATCAACTAT
>CAZJDG010000084.1:0-1999 GCA_964544725.1 Candidatus Woesearchaeota archaeon
TGATATTATGGTGAGTAAGAGAAACTAAAAAAATATATCTAAAAAAGGTAAAAAAACGCCCCGACCGGGATTCGAACCCGGGTCACCACCGTTCCCTATTTTCAAAGAGTGGGTCGCGTTGAGACGCTAGACCTGTTCTCTCATCGAGTAAGGTCACCTCTTCCTTGAGGCAATTAAAATTACTGCAATTTGCGAAATTTTAGTCAACTTCTTCAACAAAATACCAATTCCATTGCCATTTGAGAGGGTGGCATCCTTGGCCTCTAGACTATCGGGGCGCGATTAGGCATACGCATCGCCTAAGAAAGGGAAAGACCTTTGTTTGGGACTATACGCATCGCCTTAGAAAATAGATAAGAAAAATTCTTTATAAATTTTATAGTTCCCTTAGACTAAGTAAACTATGTCTTTAGGTCTGACTCTCTCTGGAACCTTTATTCCTACATGGTCTCCTGGATTTGCACTTTTGATATCTTCTCCTTCAACTTCCATACTTGTCACTTCAAATCTAAAATCAGTTGTAGCCCCCTTAATATGGACTTTATTCCCTATTTTCAAATTTCCTGAAAGATTTATTGCTGCAACTCCTGCATTCCCAAAATAACCAGATACTGTTCCAACGGATTCTTCACTTGTCATATTTATCTAAAGAATTAATTATATTTAAATTTATTGAAATAGCCCCACTAGGATTCGAAGCCATTACGCATAGGCATCGCGAAATTTAAACGCATTTATCGAATCAAGATAGCCCCGCCAGGATTCGAACCTGGGTCGCAAACTTCAGAGGCTTGCATACTTGACCGCTGTACTACGGGGCTGTGCTATTTCTTGAATGTATGAATATTTTTAAAGCTTTTATTATTACTTATAATATGAATATTTTTACTAAAAGTAAACTTAAAAAATTATTTTTCGCAACTTTTATAGTTCTTGTTCCATTCACTGTAGTCTGGGCTTCTTTGTTTGCATTGCACCGAAGAAGATTAAATAAATTTAATAAAAAAGTAATTGAGACTATTAGCTAAGATTATTTATCCCAGAAAACTTTTTATACTTTAAGTGATTCTTCTTTTTATGGCATCAATTTTTGGAGGGATTAGTTCAACACTAATATTTATTTCAGCACTCATAGTTATAATTTGGGTATTTGTTGAAGTTAAGAGACTAAAACATAAAGTAGTAGCTATTGTTTTGATCGCTTTGATTATATTCACTTATTTTAGTTTCTTTGCCGTCTTTAATAGTCAGAAGCTTGATTTAAAATCCCCTTTAGGATTGGCTGATGCAACAAAGATTTATTTTTCATGGTTAGGTTCTGTTTTTACTAATCTTAAAATGTTAACTGCCAATGCAATTCATTTAGATTGGAAACCAGATAATAGTACAAAAGTTAGAAGTAAGTATCGGAGGTAATAGAAATACTTAAAAAGTTATTTAGATTATATTATTCATAAGAAGATAATATGGCAGCAAAAAAAAGAGGTAAAAAAGTTTCTAGAAAGACGACGAGAGCTAGTGGAGCTTCTAGAAAGTCTTCAGGAGTTATTGCTTCCCCTAAGAAATTTAATTTAGTTTTAAGTAATCTCTTAATTTTTGTAGCAATATTTGTGGTTTCTCTTGGGTTATATTTAATTTCCTCTAATGAATTTTATGCGAATATGTTTTGGATGGTTTCTTTGATTACAGGATTTCTTTCAGTTTCATTGTTACTTGTCTTTTTGATTTTTGTTGTTCTTAGATATTTAGGGAAATAAAATACTTGAAAATTCACCAATTTTAGGAAGAAGGTAAATTTAAATAATTCTTTTTTGAAGATTTCTATATGCCTGTGTGGCGCGAGGACACCCATGGTTTCCTTCGCTTAACCTTCCTTTAAGTTAGGAGCCAAACAGGACATGCCTGTGTGGCTCAGTAGGTAGAGCACTACATTGGTAATGTACAAATGGAACATGAAATTCCATTCAACAATTTTGTTGCCAAAAATGTAGAGGTCGTG
>CAZJDG010000085.1:0-514 GCA_964544725.1 Candidatus Woesearchaeota archaeon
GTGGGTGGGTCAGGAATATAATAAAGAAGTTAGAAAATCATGCAGAGTCTACCCTCAAGACAAAGATAATACGGAAGGATTTTTTATAGCTAAATTGAGGAAAGTGAAATGAACAAAAAATTAATATATTTAACAGGAATAATTTTCTTAATTATTGGAATTTACCTTTCAATCTTCAAAGGATATCCTCATTTCTACAGTTTTTTTTCAATAGGATTAGTTCTTATCTTAGTTAATGTTTACAATTTAATTTCAAAAAAACAAATATTTCATAAATGGAAAATAAACAACTACCTTTTGTTTTTTATTAGCTTGATAATTACATCAATTATAATAGATAGATTAGGTTTAAGTTTAGGTTATTGGAAATATCAGTACACAACCATATTTGATGAATTGATAAAATATATTTTTGAGTGGTCCGTTGTACTGATATACTTAATGTTAACATTAATGATTGGTATGAAAATTTTTATGAAAAAATTTGATGAAAAAAAATCTTTTATAATCTCAT
>CAZJDG010000085.1:524-1923 GCA_964544725.1 Candidatus Woesearchaeota archaeon
TAAATCACTTTTCAAATTCTTGGATTATCTTAAAAATGCCATTCACAAATTATAAAATTGGAGATTTCTATCTTGTTTTCCAAACAATTGGTTATTGGTTAATGGCAATCGTTCCTTTAACAATATTCAGAACAATCGAGAGATTAAAATGAACAAACAGATAATAGTTGTAGCAGCAGGATACTTTGATCCAATACACGTTGGACACATAGAATATTTAGAAAAAGCTAAGATTCTTGGAGATAAATTAATTGTAATCATAAATAACGACAATCAAACAATACTAAAAAAAGGAAAACCATTCATGCCTCAAGAAGAAAGGGCCAAAATTGTCAAAGCATTAAGATCTGTTGACGAAGTTTTTATGTCAATTGACGAAGATCCAAGTGTGTGCAAATCACTTGCAGCAGTAAAACCAAATATTTTTGCAAAAGGAGGAGATAGATTCGGTAGTGAAGTCCCAGAATCTGGAGTTTGTAATGAACATGGCATTCAATTAGTAGATGGACTTGGAGAAAAAATCCAGTCTTCATCTTGGCTCATAAAAAAATCCGAAATAAAAAAATTAAAATTTTTTGAGCCATTAATAAAATTAATATTAAATGGGAAGAAAAATACAACTTGGAGAATTAATGATGATAAAAATATCAGTAAAAATGATACCCTTTCTCTTTGTGATAATAATGGAAAAGAATTCATGGAGACAAAAGTTCTAGAAACTAGAGAAACGATTTTTAAAGATTTGACAGAAAAAGATAAAGACGGACACGAAAAATTTTCATCTGATGAAGAAATGTATAAAATTTATTCAAATTATTATAATATGAAAGTAACTCCAGAAATAAAATTAAAAGTGATAAAATTTCAAAATGAATCTTAAAATGATTAACAAAAAAGAAAAAGAAGAAATAACTCAGAAATTGAAAGAACAGTTTGGAATCACAGAAATTCCTGGTGAAATTCTCATGCGTGGTAGTGAAAGAATGTTTCTCTTTTCTGGAAATTTCAGCAAAAGTCAAATAAGAATTCTTGAAAGCTTAGCACCCCTAGAAAGAATAGGAGTTTATTTCGGAAAATGGGTTGAAAACATTGATGAAATCAGATTAAGTATTGAAGGAACCCATATTTTCAAAGATCAGATAAATAAAAATATTTTCGAGTTAGCTGAAGACCAAGTTGAACAATGGATGAAAGGGCAAGAACTTCCAATTAAAACCGGGAAAAAAGGATTCTTAGCAATGAAATATAAAGGAAATTTTCTTGGAACTGGAAAGGCTTCTGAGGAAAAAATAGGAAATTTCATCCCTAAAAACAGAAGATTAAAGGAGAAAAATTAAATGGAAATAAACAAAGAAAAAATACTCAAAGCAGGGAAAATTGCCTCAAAAATTAGGGAAGA
>CAZJDG010000086.1:0-1897 GCA_964544725.1 Candidatus Woesearchaeota archaeon
TTTCTTTATTCATATTTCTCCACAAAAATTACAATTATATTCTATACCCAATTCACTTTTAAAATTTGCCTTATTAGCATCATCCATCTTTTTTCTTCCAACTACAGTATCACAATTTTTACAAAACTTAGCAGCTCCTTTTACTTTATCCCAACAATGTAAACAAATTTGTATTGCCCAACTTCTTTTAAATGCCATATATTTTTTCTTTATTTTTTGACATAATCTTTAAGTATATCCAAAAAAGTTAGTGTATCATTAACTTCTCTTCTGTTTCGGTCTTTTTCAATATCGTAATTATCATATATCTTTTCTAACTCTGGTAAAATTTTAGCTATCACCTCTGAAAAATCTGAAATGAAATTAATTTCATAATCATCTTGAAAAGGAGCATCAGAAGTAATTATATGTTCTCCTTTTAAATATAATTGAATTTTTTTGCTCTTATTTTTTGACATACCTTTTAATATTAGTATGTTTCTTAGAATTACACCTCGCACAAAGTGGTTGGATATTCTCAATATTATCTGAACCACCCTTAACAATAGGAACAACGTGATCTTCTGTTAATATAATTTTCGGTTCTCTTTTTCCACAAGCAGGACAAATCCAGTCATATTGAGCTTTCATATTTTCCCATTCCTCTAAAGTATGTGATCCATCCGCGTTCCTTCTCCTTGCCTGCCACCTTCTATTTAAAAACAATTTTCTCTTATAAGTAGAAATCCCACCCTTCCAAAATATATTCTTCGATCCCTTATTAGCATCACTCATCCTTTTTTTATTTTTTTCAGAATGAAGGCCAGGTCGTTTCTTTCCAGCCCAATGTCCCTTATGTCCTTTCTTGAACTCTCCCCCAGTTTTATGTTTATGTAGATATTTCCCTTTTGGCATTTTACTTCTTTAAACTTGAATATATCGGTTTCATCGCAATTATTTTCCCATCCTTTTTCACCTCCTCAAATCTAATAATAGGATTTTCCTCACTTTCCTTTTTCCTACCAACCACTTCATCAATATACTTCCCCACAGTTTCAAGCGTAAACCTCGTTAAATAAGTAGTCCTTCTCAACACCCTAATAGTTTCCACAATATCCTCATCTTTATAACCCTTTAACAAACCAGCCGACCTTATGTTCCTTTTAATCAACGAGCTTCTAACAACCTTGTCCGGCATATCAATCTTTCTCTCCCTAACCCATAACCCCACAATCTGTAAATCCCTGCGCTTTTCCGTTAAGAGTTCTTCTAAAAGAGAGGGAGCGTCAGCAGTTTCTTTATTAAGTCTTGTTATATTAGTCTTGTTCGAGTATCCCTTTTTAACTGGTGTAGTATCCTTTTTTAACTGGTTGCCTTCCCTTTTTAACTGGTTAAATTTTTTAACTGGTCTTTCATCAATTATCTTTAAAAGACGATATTCACTTACCTTACCCTGCGTTTTTTTAGACTTAATAAAATGATATTCTTCTAAAGACTTAATCGAACTAATAACTGTTGGCCTACTCAATCCCAAAAGTTTTGATATTTTCTCAATGCTCGGATAAGACTTCTGAGTATTATTATTGGCAAAATAAGCCAACGCCAAATAAACTAATTTAGTTGTGGGTTGAGTATATGGGTGATTCAATACTAATTTATTCGCCCAAAACCATTCCCCATTTCTCGTATCTCTAACTTTAAAATCTTCCATAAGTTTTAAAAAAATATCCACTTCTTTTTCTTTCTCCTCTCTTTTCTATAAATCCTGACTAATCTTTTCAACGTCCAATTTAATATATATTGATAAGCCATCCACTTTCCCAGATAATAATGATAATCAACAAATTTTTTTAGATCAGTTGTAGTTTTAACTTTCTGTCTTAACAACTTCAAACCCTTTCTTTTAATATCCTCACTA
>CAZJDG010000087.1:0-1887 GCA_964544725.1 Candidatus Woesearchaeota archaeon
AAAAAAAATTTTAAATTTTAAAGGAGAAATAGGTGTAGTTGCAGATACTTATTGGAAGGATTATTGGACTGCACGTTTAGGAAATTGGAAGGATGATTCGGAAAGTTTTACATTTGACCTACAGGATAAAATAACTGGTTTAGGAAAACCTAACCCTTCTGAAAAAGAAATGGACGCAAGATATGTTGGTATAATCAAATTTTCAATGAGAATTTTGCCAAAAATAAGATTATTATACCAAAAAGAAGCAAAATTTTTTTGGGAAACACCTTGGTACAATTCAGAATCTTTCAAGAAAGCATATATGACAGATTTTCTTAAATTTCTTATAGATAAAAATTTGGATGTTAGGGTTATAAAAATAAAGAAAGGATGGATTGAATTTGACACCATAGAAGATTATGAAAAGGCAACAAAATGGTTAGAAGAGGGTTCTCTTAAGAGGTTTATAAATTTAGATGAATGAACAACATGGATTTAACAAGTTTATTATTAGGAACAGGAACTTTAGCAGGAATAGAATTAGCCTCTTATATAGCTACAAGTTTAACTAGAAATAAGTTTCAATGGATGATTACTTCTGGAAGAGACAAATGTCCTAAAATAGATCCTCAGGAAATTAAAGCTAAATACTTTGGTGAAAAAGGAGGTTTTGATACTGAATTAGGTTGGGTGAGAAAGCCAAATACTTCTGGAAAAGACAGAATTTTTTGTGAGTTAAAAGAAGGGGAATGGGGTTATAGGGAATCGACATGGAATATTAATTCCCGTGGAGCAAGAAGAAATCCAGGGTATGAACATTTAGATGATAAAGTCCTTTCACTTTATGGGGATTCATTTACTTTTGCAAGACAAGTTAATGATAATGAAACTTGGGAAAATGTTTTATCTCAAGGGGCTAATATTAATGCTCTAAATTTTGGAGTTGGAAACTATGGACTTGATCAAGCATTATTAAGATTAGAAAGAGAGTTCCCAAAAAATCCCACAAAAGTAGTGGTAATAGGAACTGTAGCAGATACTATCTGCAGGGTTTTAAGTGTTTGGAAGCAGTTCTATGAGTATGGTAATATCTGGGCCTTTAAGCCAAGATTTGAATTAGACAAACAGGGACAATTGAAACAGATAAAAAACCCAATAGATTCTCCGGAAAAATTTACAGAGCTCCCAAGATATATGGGGGAAATAAGAAACCACGACTTTTTTGCAAGATTTAAATTTGATAAGGATTTAATGAGATTCCCCTACTCTCTATCAATAGCAAGAAATCCTAAAAAGAACCTTAGAATGATTTACAATGTTCTAGTTCATCAGACTCTGGCAGAAATATTTTCACAGAAAGCTAGGGAAGCAGAACCAGCTGATTGGAATGCAGCGAGAGATATGAGAAAAGGATATCTTGAATTGACTGCTGAAATATATCAAAATAAAGATGCAGTGAGATTGATGCATGCTTTAATCGGCAAATTTTCTGAACAAGGTAAGAGATTGGGATTTCACCCAGTTTTCGCATTTTTACCTCAGAAAAATGAGGTAAAATATAATCAAGGAAAAGATCCATTCTACATGCCTTTTTTTAGGGAAGCAAGTGAGAGGATAGATACGATTGATGTTACAACACCTTTGCTCCAATCTGGAGATATTGATTCTTTATACAACGAAAAAACAGATTACGGGGCACATTATAGTCCTAAAGGAAATAAACTAGTTGGTAAGGTTATACATCAAGAACTAAAAGGCAGAAAACTTATATAAATTCAGTAAGGTTAAAGAATATTTCTTTTCATAAACAATAAAAACAGATTTCCTTTTTAAAAGCTATTATAAAATGGAAAAGAAATCAAAAGATAGCTTAATAAAAAATATATTCTATAGTATATTCACTGG
>CAZJDG010000088.1:0-1869 GCA_964544725.1 Candidatus Woesearchaeota archaeon
CTACCCTTTCCAATTTTCTGAACATATTTATTTGAATATTCTTTATTTACTTCCAATGCAGATTTCATTCCAATATCCCCACAATTTTTTTACTTACCCCCACGTTACCATATGGATTTTTAAAATCTCTTATTTTAAATTTTGGACTTAAAAATTCATTTACTTTTTCTTTTGTTTTCTCTACCTCAAGTTTGGATAAAAATTGAAAATTAGTTTCCAATCCCTCCTGTCTTTCCGTGGCCTTTCTCAAAATTATACATGGCTTTTTGAAAATAAGGCTCTCTTCCTGTAATGAGCCACCATCACAAATGATCATTTGACATTTAGAGATTTGATAAATAAAATTTACATAATCCAAAGGTTCGATTATTTTTATATTTTTATATTCTCTTAACTTATTATACAGATTAAATTTTTCTAACTGTTTCTTAGTATTATCATGTAATGGGAAATAAGACAGAATTTTTAATGATGATAGTATTTCAATAATTTTCTCAAGTCTTTCTCTGTTTTTTATATTTTCATGCCTATGTATTGAGATTAATGCAAATTTCTTATCAGATAAAATCTTAATTTTTCTTTTAATAGCAATTTTATATGCAATATCTGCAGAATCAATAATGGTATTTCCAACTAAATTAATTTTTTTAGTATTGTTATATTTCTTTAAATTGTTCTTACTTCTTTTTGATACTGCAAGTAATATGTTTGAAAAATAATCTGCAATGATTCTTGAAATCTCCTCCGGGAGTGGCTCAAATAAATTTTCACTTCTCAGTCCAGCTTCAAGATGAATATTTTTATACTTTTTTAAAGGATTTAACAATCTGGATGAGGCAATCGCTGCAGAAGCTGTAGTCATAGTATCTCCATGGTATATAACATATTTTAATTCCTTCAAACTTTTTAATTCTTTTTTTATCTTTCTCACTATATCAAGATTCCAAAGAATTCCTTTTAATCCAATTCCTTTAAATTTTGAACTTTTCTTTGGTTCACTACTTAGAGTAACATCAGGGTACTTGACTCCAAATAAATCACATATAGAATCTATCCCACTATCATTCTGCCCAGTATGAATAAAATAATACTGAATTTTTTCCTTTTGTAATTCTAACATAACTGGGAACGTTTTTATTAATTCTGCACGGGTTCCGATTATTATTGCTATCTTAGGTTTTTCTCCCATATTTACTATTAAAAAAAATGCGTTTTAAATATTGTGATTCCTTAACTCATAGTTTGTTTATTTACCTTAATTCTAAAGACTTTTAAATTGAAAATTCCACATTTGAATCATGGGAAAATCTTGGGGAAAGGAAATTTGGGAAGAAAAAGCAAAATTTCAAAGCGGACTAGGTGTTTCTGGAGGAACTACTTCAATTTTAATTGGAAAGAAAAAATATCTTGACTCCAAAAAACATGCCCAAGAAATTATTTTAAAATTCTTAAATTCCAGAAAAAAAGAAATTGAGAATGTTTTAGAAATTGGTCCTGGTCCAGATGCATTAAATACTAAGTTTTTTTTAAAGAATGGATATAACCTAGACTTGCTTGATGTTTCCAGAACAGTTTTAGAAAAGGTTAAAGATAAAATTGGAAAAAATCAAGTTAATTTTTTTGAGAAAGATATCACTGATTTTAATTTAAAAAGGAAATATGACCTTGTTTTTTGTATTGGAATTTTTTTACACATCCCTTCTCATCTTGCTTTGATTGTAATGAATAATTTAAATAAACATATAACTAAAGGGAAGTATCTTATCATAGATTTCCCAATAAAAAGGGAAATGACTTTAAGACGAGCGTTATGGCAAGGGATTTATTTTCTAGGACATAATCTCAAAAAAAAGTTTAGCAAAGGATTTT
>CAZJDG010000089.1:0-1835 GCA_964544725.1 Candidatus Woesearchaeota archaeon
GGGAAGAGTTTCAAGAACTTCTGCTTTATTCCAGAAACAATTGTTTGAAAAGTTAAAAGAGAATGTCGATAAATCTGATTTGAAGGATTATGCTGTTACTATGGAAGCTACGCATCATGGTCCTTTGATTGATAAGCCAAGTGCTTTTATTGAGATTGGTTCTATGGAAACAGAACATATTGATAGAAGAGCAGGTTTTGTTATAGCTCAAACTATTTTTGATTTGATTGAAGGTTTTAAAGAAAACCCCTACAATGAGATTGCAGTTGGAATTGGAGGGCCCCATTATTGTCCAGGATTTAATAAAATTCAACTGAAATCAAATGTTGCAATTTCCCATGTTATTCCTGCTTATGCTTTGCCAATAACTGATGAGATGATTAAAGAAGCAATTGAAAAGACGGAAGAAGAGATTGATTTTTTTGTTTTGGATTGGAAGGGTTTAGGAAAGGCAGAACAAAGGGACGAAGCGATTAAGATTTTGGAAAGAAATTATGTTCAATGGAAAAGAAGTTCTGAGATTGGTAAGTGACTAATTCTCATGATGACTTATTTCATAATCTTCGCCTTCAACTTGAAAACTTAAAAAGCCACCATTTTCACAAGGGACTCTAAGACCATTCAGATACGGAGCCATTTCCCTTCCAACAGCTATTGAGTTCACAACATTTCTTTTTTCCAATTCTTCTGCCATTTTTTCTAATCCATGAATTGTTATGGTTTGCTTATCTCCTAATAAGTCTTGCCTAAATAATTCTGCTCCTACTTTCAACCTTTCTTGATATCCTGGCATTTCTGGAAGTTCTGATTCACAATTTCCATCCCTAGAATTTAGAGCCAATGCCCTTACATAGGGTCCTTGAAAACTAAGCGCTAATGCCCGATATCTTGAATCTCCATTTCCCATACTTTTCTAGAAATATCTTAATTTATAAGCATTTATTTGATATGAAATATATAATAGAACGCCCAGAGCAGGATCCGACCTAATTAGTTCTTTTTGTGTGGGAACCCTTTTTTGTTAGTTCGTTGGAAATTAATCTCTTTTTCATTTTTCAACCTCTACCAAAGTACATTGATTTCTAATACATTTAACAGCAGTTGTTTCTAATTTCCATGAACATGAATCATCTTCCATTTCACTTTCGTTCTCTTCAAATAACTTGGTTATTTTTACTTTGCAATCAATATCCATTGAAACACCTTTATTCGATGGGAAATTTTTATTTAATGCCGCATAACAACCACAAACAGTAGGTTGTATTTTGCAATCAGAATCTGTCAAACAAAACTTATTATCTTCACTTATTTTTTTTGTTTGAATATAAAAAATGGAGAAAACAACTAAAATTATCAAAACAATTAATGTTATTAATAATCTTTTTCTCACCTGTTTTTTCATATTCTAATCAATGAACGTATCTTTAGAATGTTTTCTCTTTTATTTTTCATCTTTTTTTCTTTATTTTATTCGCATTAAAAATTATTAAACAAGATAATAAATACAAAATCGAAAATTCAATAATCATACTTATAACTACCCATACTGTAATAGTTGTATTTATTATTTGGATTAACGAGATAAAAGAAATTTGAGAAATTGGTGGACACGGTCCAGTGATACAAGCTACTCTTATTTGCTCCCAAACTGGAATCACTGGTAAAAACATCCAGATTATCAATGAAATAGCCAAAATAACTATTTTTTCAATGTTTGGTTTAAAAAATTCTTTAAATTTCATAAATCAAAGAGACAATTACATTATTTAAATATTGAGAAAAACGCCCAGAGCAGGAATTGAACCTGCGCACCCCGAAGGGTCCGGATTAGCAAT
>CAZJDG010000090.1:0-1334 GCA_964544725.1 Candidatus Woesearchaeota archaeon
ATTGGACATAACCCCATAACCTAAAGGTCACGAGAGGGCAGAAGTAGGCATCGCAGGATTTTTTTATTTTTATTATTTAATATTTTTCAATAAGTTAGCTATTGCCCTGTTTAATTTTAATACCATAGTTCTTAAAAATAGAAGAACACTATCGAATTGATGCGAAAATTTGTTCTTGGGCTCGCAGGAATTGTTTTATCTGTTAATGTTTTTGCTGCTGATTTAAAGGTTGGAGATTCTATGCCTGTTAAAGGAAAGAGTGAATATACTTGGGCGCTCCGCCACTGGGAAGATAAAAAGGGCACTGTTAAAGGGCCAGTATTGTTGTTTGATATAGATGGGGATTTTAGAAGTGACTGGGAACAAATGTATTTTTTTTGTAAAAAAGGTGAAATAGATTGGAGTTTTCCGTTTGCAATTTATGATTTTATAAGGGAAAAAATTTACCTGGACAATAATATCATAAAAAGTAGAAATGGAGAATATTCTGATGGGTATATTGATGAAATATTAGATATGGTTAATGAAGGAAATAGGGAAATATCTGATCATAGGCCTATTTGTAGGGGTTGGGCTTAAGTTTTAATATGGGGATTGATAAATCTACAGAAAAAAGTTTAATTTTAAAATTAGAAGAAAATGCTGCAGTAAAAGGTTCCGCAATTAGATGTTTAAGGAAAGAGATGCCTGGTCTTGCCAAATTAGTAACTAAAAATAATTATTTTGTTAGCGCTGTTGGGACTTTAGGTGAAGATTGTATTAATGAAGAAAAGGATGGTCTTGAATTAGTTTATGGGGATGAAATAATTATCGCTAAGAATACTTTAAGAGAAAAAATGAGGATGAAAAGAGAGTGGATTAGGGGAAAACATTCTGCAGAAAAAGTTATGTTTTTTAGAGCATACGATCCTTCTGGAAACAGGGTTCCAAAAGAAGAATTGTATGTTGGCGTTTATATTAAAAGAAGAGTAAATTAGGAAAGTATTTTAATTCTGAACCCTATAATATGTTATGGAAAAGAGGCATTGGTTAGGGTTTTTGGGTTTGCTTGGATTTTTGACTCCCTTTATGGTTCAAAAAAGTGGAGTCTATGGATATTTCTGGGTTGTTTGGTTTTTGTGGTTTAGCTGTTGGTTCTTGCTGGTTTTTAGAAAATAATTAGAAAAGTATTTTAAAGATTAAATTCTGTATCAGTTTATGAAAAAGTGGGAAAAATATAGGAAAAAGAAAGGTTGGAAGAAATGTGCTGATATGAAGTGTGGGGGTTCTGGGTGTGTTTATTTCCTTGGATTTCTTGGAGCCGCGATTTATTATGTTCAAGCTGCAACAGGATT
>CAZJDG010000090.1:1344-1817 GCA_964544725.1 Candidatus Woesearchaeota archaeon
AGGATTCTGGGGAGGAGTTGTAGGAGTTCTAAAAGCATTTGTATGGCCTGCGTTCTTAGTACATAAGTTGTTAGGGATGTAGCTATTACGCATAACCCCAAGGGTCACAAGTAGGCCATCGCAGAATTTGTTTTTTATTTTTTTACTTTTGTTTTTGAGAATAGAAAGGTTTTTTAGATTCTTATTCTAAGTTAAATTATGAAAACTTACACTTGGAGAAATTATATAGAATATTTGAAAGACAATCCTGAAGGCTATTGGTTCAAAAGAAGATTGTATGGTTGGGGTTGGGTTCCTGCAAAGTTACAAGGTTGGTTAGTTGTAGTCATTAGTCTAGCCATTCTTTTTGCTGGTATGTATATTGGGGAAGTTGACGATGCGTCAGGTGCCATGCTTTTAGGATTAGTGTTGATGATTGCAGTTCTAGTAGCTTTCGGTTTTTGGAAAGGCGAGAAGCCTATGTGGACTTGGGG
>CAZJDG010000091.1:0-1793 GCA_964544725.1 Candidatus Woesearchaeota archaeon
TAATAACTTACAATTCCTTTTGAATCAGTAGTCAAACTAGTTGTATTTGTAAAAACAATATTGGAACTAACACAATCTTCATTTGTTGAAATATTAAAAACAAATGTAAAGGTTCCAGTTTCAATAGTCCCTCCAGAATCTCTTGTTTGAATGGTTAAATGTAATGAATCATCTACAGCTGCAAAAACAAAATTTATGGAGAAAATTATTCCTACCATCAAAAATAAACATCTCTTAAATTTCATATCTATTTTTAGAATTTAAAACTTATAAAACTTGTTAAAACTATTTATAACCTTTAGGTTATTTATTAATTTAAACCCAAAATTACTTTGATAGCTGAATCTACCCTATTCATCAGTAACTTATTAAGAGAATCTAATTTTTTTATAATTCTCCTTTTATCAATAGTTCTTATTTGATTTAATAAAATTGTAGAATCCTTGTCTAAATTAGAATCATCTTTATTAATAAAAACATTTGTTGGAAATTCTTTTTCATAAACTTTTGAAGTTATGGGTGCAACAATTGTTAATGGACTAAATTTATTCGAAATATCATTCTGAATAATAATTGCCGGTCTGATTCCCCCTTGCTCACTTCCCTTAACAGGTTCAAAGTTTATTAAAAAAACTTCTCCTCTTTTAATCTCTACCATCTTTCATTCTTATCTAATCCATCCATTAGAGTTCCTTCCAACTCTTTATTTATTTTTAAACTATCTTCTGCCATAACTTTACAACCTTCAATAAGAAGTTCTTCTTTTTTCCGTTTAGATTCTTCAGCTGTTTTCATTAATTCCAAAATAACTTGTTCATAAGTTTCTTTTGCAGATTTTAATCTATCAAGTTCTTTTTTTACATTTTCATTAAGCTGTATTGTTGTTACCATAGAACTATATTTATTCTATAGTTTATAAAACTTTTCTTAACATCAATCATAAGAAATTCTTTTCATTAAAGAAACAGTAGTTTAAAAATTACTTATTTAGCATTCTCAATAAAATAACTTTCTGCACTAACTCTTATAATCCCATCAGAATTTTTTTTAATATATAATTTAGTTTCTGAAACATTTAACCCATCTTTACTTAAAACTTTACAATCAGATAATCTTTCCTTAGAATCAATTATACTAAGTTCGTTCCAATCACTCTTAATAGAAAAAATAACGGCGACAAAGTTCCAACAAATAAAATTCCCAAAATAAAAATTAAATAGATTTTTTCATTATTGTTCTCCGAGTGTTATGATAATTCCTCAAACTCTTCTCTACCCAATTTTATTTGTTTTAATATTTCTCTTAAAAGCCCTCTTCCTATTTTTTCATTCCCATGAATGGGAACGACAGTTCTTCTTCCATCAGGATGTTTAAATCTAACGTGACTGCCTTTTCCTTGAATTTTTTCAAATCTAAGCTTCTCAAGAATTTTGCATAATTCTTTTCCAGAAATCTGTGGAAGTTTTGACATTTTATTTAGGAATAAGGGTTGGTTTTCTCACTTGCACCCTTTGAATACCTATAAATTTCATTGGCACTATATCTTCTTTATCAGCTTCCAAGCATAATTCAATTGCTTCCTTAATCCTTTCCAAAACTTCAGGAATTGTTTTGCCTTGTGTATGACATCCTTGAATTTCTGGAACAGTAGCCACATACAACATATCTTCATCCTGCTCAATTAATACTGTAAAATCAAAAATTTTCTTTTCCATATTTAAAAATAGCTATTCCTAATATTTAAAATTATCTTTTTTAAGAAATAATTTTCCTCATGCAATTTTCATTTTATT
>CAZJDG010000092.1:0-1778 GCA_964544725.1 Candidatus Woesearchaeota archaeon
AATGAAAGAATTTGTTTGTTTATTATGCAAAAGTAATAATTACAAAATTTTATGGATAAGAGAATCAAATACCATTCCTCTAAATTTATCAATATGTAAAAATTGCGGTTTTGTTTATTTGAATCCAAGATGGACAAATGAAAGATATAATAAGTTTTATCAAAAGTTAAATATTAATTATTCTAAAAAAAGCATTAAAACAAGCGTTGAAACATATTCCGTAATCATAGAAAGGATTGATAAAATAACTTATTTTAATGAGAATGAACAAATTAACATACTTGATATTGGCGCAAGCATGGGAGATGGCTTAAGAACATTTAAAACGAAATATAAAAATTCTAATTTGTTTGCGATAGAGCCTTCAAAAGAATGTCAACCTAATTTTACAAAATATGGTATTCATAAAATTTCTAATGATGTTAATTCAAATTGGGAAAAAAGCAAAAATAAGTTTGATATAATAATAATCAGGCATTCACTTGAACATTTATCATATCCCGAAAAAGCTTTATCAAAGATTCACCAAACACTTTCAAATAATGGTTTACTTTATATTGCTGTTCCCAATTTAGATTGTGCTGATTTCCCACTAACCAAAACTTTTTTTAATGAGCTTCATATTTCATATTTTTCAAAGAAGAATTTAAAGTTTTTTTTAGAAAAGAATGGGTTTTTTGTGGTTAGCATAATTGATAATGAAGGCGAAGTTTATGCTATATGCAAGAAAACAAATATAGAAAAAGATTTAAAGCTGAATTTTAATGATTATGTTTCTTCCAAAAAGAAAATAACTGATCTCTTAAAAAAAGAAGAAAAAATTTCTTTTATTTTTTATTGGAAGATTAGAGATTTTTTAAGGAAGATTAAGGATAAATTAAAATCAAAATGAAACTAATTACAGCTGTTGAAGAAGTTTTAGAAGAAGATCCTAAAACTAGAGAACAAGAATATTTATGGAGTTTCTTTGTAAAGGTTTTAAACAAATTAGGCTATCGCACATACGTAGAATTTAAAAAAGGTATTCCCTCACCAGAATCAATATTAAAGGAGCGTAGGGATGTTCTAAACAAAAGAAATAAATACCCTAAAGAAAATAAAGAACAAACTTTGGATCCCTCAATGAGTAGATATTCACCTTATTATTCTCCAACAGGAGGGAAAGGATATTAATAAGTTTTTAAATGGAAAATCAAAATATAATTATTTTATTTGCATCACTTATTTTAATCGCAGTAATAGTTGGTATACTTTTCCCTTTTTCTAAGCCAATAGAGATCCAAACAAATGTTTCCTGTGACCATAGTCCTAGTTTAAACGTAAAGAACAATCTTGAAAAAGGGCTTGAGCAGACAAAAATTTGTGAGGAGAAATGCTTGGAGATAGATGTAGATTCTTCTTCATCCACTTGCAGAGATAGATTATTGATTTGTTTTTGCCATTCTTAAAAAATTCTCGGACCATAGAAACATTTATAAACCATTAAATCGTTGAATGGTTATGAAAATAATCAAGAAACCACAAACAGAATTCATTGAAAAAAAAGAAAATTTTATTGAATGTGAATGTGGAGCTAAAATTAATGGGAGATCAAATATTCATGCAAAATCATTGATGCATGCTCATCTAAATTCAAGGATACATAAAGAAAGATTGGATGCTATGAAAAAATTAAATGAACTATGAAAATTATGGTTACATGTCCAAATTGTTGTAAAAAAATAAATAAATTTAAGCGAGAAGAAAATCTCGTGAGGCCGAAAGGCCAGGAGAAATTA
>CAZJDG010000093.1:0-756 GCA_964544725.1 Candidatus Woesearchaeota archaeon
AATGAGGCAAAGGAATAAATCATTATTTGGGTTTTAAGTTTCATTTTTTATTTCCCCATCTTGCGATATAAGGAATTTTAAAAACTAATCCTGTGCCAACAAATAATGAACCAAAAATGTTTAATCCTAAAGCTAAAGTACCAATTTTGTTAGTAAATGAAACTATTATCCCTCCAACTACATAAAAGATTATTCCATAAAATATCATTTGATTTCTTGGGTCTTTTTCTTTTATGTTTTTCATTTGTCAAAATGTTGTATTGCTATCCATCCCTTGCTACTATTTTTGTGTTTTCTGCAAATATTCAAAAACCAAACATCTTTCTTAATATCTTTTGTAATGCAACCACACCGATGTTTCTTTACCTTTCCTTTTGTGTTTTTCATATTGTTTTTTGGTTGTTATTCTTTTAATTGTTCTTTTCCTAACTTTCCCCAATATCCACCACCTACTCCTCTGCCTTTATTTTGTGCAGATCTCCATTTCCTTGCTTCTGCTTTCTTAAAATTCATAGGACCATTAGTTGATTTTCCTGAATAAGATTTTATGACTATCCCTGTTTCCCTTTCAATATATTTTGGAACTGCACTTCTTGTCATCTCAATTTTGCGAGTTTTTTAGTTTCAAACGATTCCCGCTAATATTAATAAAATCCAACTATAAAATTCCTTTAAGTATTCATTTAATTTTTTTAAAATCATTTTGGTTTCCTCAATACTTCATCAACCCATCTCTTTGAAAATTCCCCTATTGGA
>CAZJDG010000093.1:766-1762 GCA_964544725.1 Candidatus Woesearchaeota archaeon
GTTATAATAAATCTGTAATAATCATTCCTCAAGCCATCAAGATATTTTATTCTTAAATCGTGAAAAATATCTTTTATTGAGAAAAATTTAGAGTGTCCCATTTCATGTTTTATGATTGCATTGGCTAATGGTCTATTCTTGAAGAGATGCTTGTTTACAAGTATCTTATTTCCAACCCTACACGCAATTCCATAATTTATAATTTCTATTTCCATCTTATCCAAAAAAGAATCTGTAAGTTGCATACCCTACAACAGAAATTACAGCAATTACAATTCCCCCTTTTCTTATCCTGTTTATGAATTTCTGTTCTTTCTTTGTGAAAACTTGAACTTCATCATCAAAGCCCACATTAATTGGGGGAAGTTTTCCTAATTGCCCTTGGAGATTTTTAACTGGATTTTCAATTGTTTTTCTTTCGTACATTTTTAAAGCCCTTAAGCATTTCATCAATACTTTCTTCTTTCATTTTTTCTTGAGGAATTTGTTTAGATTGGAGATTTTGATTATTTATTGAGAATTGCTCTAAGGTTTTGACAACTTGCCTTGATTGTTTTAAAGCAAAATACTGAAACCATAGAATACCAAACATGACTCCTGCCCATCCGAGGCTTACAAAATTATAAGTATTGAAAAAATTAATAAGATTTGTAACAAGTATTGAAAAAAAAGCAAGAAATATTATCCACAAAAGAGAATAATCAAACTTAGATTTTCTAACAGGATCTCCTTTTGTTACTTTATCCCCCAAACTAAAGAATATGTCAAGAGGATTTTTCATTCCAATCTTCTTACTCTGATTTTTGTTTTTCATTCTAACACCTCATAAGAATCTGTTACCTTGTACCTAACATCCTCATCCGAAACTGAAAGTGGGATTGTCTTTTCCAGAATATATCTTTCTTTACCTCTCCCAACAACTAAATGATTAGGAATATCCTCAACTTCTTGTTTATCCGTCGGAAAAAAGAACTTTGTCTTAACTTCAAGCCCAAG
>CAZJDG010000094.1:0-1713 GCA_964544725.1 Candidatus Woesearchaeota archaeon
TTAAAGGCCTTAAAATTCCAATTAGGGTTCTTAAGATTTGTTCTGGGGATTTAGGTTCACTGAAATACGAGCAAGTTGATATTGAGGCATTTAGTCCGAGGAAGAATGATTATTTTGAAGTTGGGTCTTGTAGTAATTTAACAGACACTCAAGCTAGAAAATTAGGAATTTCTACAAGGATTAAAGGGGAGAGAGTCGTTCCACATACTTTGAATAATACTGCTATTGCAACTTCTAGAGCATTGGTTGCAATTTTAGAGAATAATCAACAGAAAAATGGAAGTGTTAAGATTCCTAAAGTTCTTTGGCCTTATATGGGTGGAAAGAAGGTGATTAAAAGCGATTCGGCATACGCGTCGCCTAAGAAAGAAGAAACTAAAAAAAGGAAGAAATAATGATTGAAATATTTTTGAAACCTGAATTGTTTGATATTTTTGGCGTTTTTATATTTTTATTTATAATTTCATTAACAGGATGGATGCTTTATACAAATAAAAGACCTGCAAGATTAATTATTTTATTGTTGTTTATTATTGGATTAGTTAGTTTTATAGTTGATGGGGTGATAGTTTATTTGCACTATTTAAAATAAAGGAGAAAAAATAAAATGCCAGCAAAATTGGAAAGGTGTGTGAAAGCAGTAAAGGCAAAAGGTTCTGCAATGAATCCTTGGGCTGTTTGTAAGGCTGCTTTAAATAAAGTTAAGAGGAAGAAAAAGAAATAGTTTTAAACTACCCATTCTTGGGACATAGATGGACAGAAAGGGGACTATTCCAAAATTGCATAATGGAATATTGATTACTTTTATAATTTTTATGTTTGTTTTTTTCCTATATTTTCTCATAAATTTCCCATTTACAATAACTGGGTATGCTGTATTAAATATTGATATAACAAGATCATTTCAAGAAATTTCTGACACTGAGGGGAATTTTAATGAACCTTATAAAGATAGTGATTTTTTTGGATCCTCAGTAACTTCAATAGGAGATTTAGATAATGATAATATCACGGACATTGTTGTTGGGGCTAATAAAGATGACGATGGGGGAACTGATAGGGGCGCGGTATACGTTCTTTTTATGAATACTAATGGAACTGTAAAATCAAGTCAAAAAATTTCAAACACAACCGGAAAATTTGAATGAAAATCTTGAGAATGTAATAGTTAAATTTGAAGTTGAGAAGATTTGGTTCTTAGATAATGGTTTAGACAAAAATGATTTAGCTGTTTTTAAATTTGATGAATCGGCAGAAAAGTGGAATGAATTGAAAACTGATTTTAATAGTGAAGATGATGATTTTTATTATTATGTTGTTGAATTGGATTCTTTTAGTTTTTTTGCGATTGGAGAAAAGGTTAAAGAAGAAGTTGGAGGAATTTCTGAGATTGTTGAGGAAACTACAGGTGATATAGTAAAAAAGAAATTAAAAATAAATTTAGATATTCTAAGAAACAATGGAAAAGCAATATTAATTTTAATTGTGATATTTTTGATAATAATCATTGGTATTTATTACAAAAGAAGAAAACAAAAAGAGGCGTGGTTAAAATTAGAAAGAGAAAATTTATTTAGAGGGGTACTTGATTCTAATTCTGAAAATATGTAATCCCGAATTCATTGAGATTTTTTCTAAGATAATAAGATTTAAAAACAAATTCTACTAAACATTTTCATACCTCAGAGCTTCGCAGAGTCTTTTGCTTTGTGA
>CAZJDG010000095.1:0-1713 GCA_964544725.1 Candidatus Woesearchaeota archaeon
GGACAGTCATAATCATATTCTGAAATATACAAATATAATTTGTATTTTATGATTGAATATGCGTCCTTCAGCTGAGTGGAGAAGATAGTAACTGTTCCATATATAGACTGCCCCTTATCTACTTCTAGGTGTCCTAGATTATATTCCCTGTATTCACTTTGAGTAACTTCTCTTGGAGGTGTGAAACCAGATGAAACGGGATCCTCTAGTTGTTGGTTAATTGAATGAATGATCAGCTAAGACATTGACTGGATCGATCAGGAGAACAAATGTATCAAGAACTTCAAACCAACAAGGAAGAATACTTTCAGAAAGCCCATTTCCTCAATGCTTATAATGAATTTTTCTTTGAGATCAGAATAAGGACTAAATAATATGAAAGAATAAAATTACAAGAGATGTCTCATTTTAGTATTGAAACGATACTCGTATGGTTAGCAATCAATTAATTGTGTTTATCCTTTAACTCAATAAATTTATCTAAGATATTTTTCTGAATTTGTTTTCCTATAATTTGCTTCTTCCATCCTTTTTTTGGAGGCCAATCTATCCCAAGCAATTCTAATTGATGTTTAGAATATCCACCATTTATTGACTTTCCTTTTTCTATTAATTTATTCGATAATTTTATTAACTCCATAACTCATTCCTCCATCTTATCTTTTTCATATTTTTCTTTTAATTCTCTAAGGTAATTCAATCCTTCACGAGTTAAACCAAAGGTCATCTCACCGCTTGGCTGTTTCTGAATCAGTTGTTTAGAACGTAGTTTTTTAAAAGCTCGATCGATTTTCCTCATTTTTTTAGGATTTTTTGTAGTATTATCACTCAACCCCTTTTTCATCTCCTGTTTAGAGTAATGACCACTCAAAGAGTAATCTACCCTTTTACCAATCGCAATTAATAATTCTTCTTCGATTGGTGTTATTTCTTTTTCCATACTATTATATAGGTTTTATAGTATATAAAGGTTTTCGACTATAAGGGATGTATTATATGACAAAAGCGATAATTTATCACAAGTATTTCCTTCCGACATATGACAAAAGTGTTTATTACTGCATAAAATATTAACATAATATTAATAAAACATTAATAAAGTATATATATGTCAATGTACTATATTATATTATAATGGCAAGTAACACAAGTTATGCTCTTGAAAAATTCAAAGAAAATAAGGCTGAAAGGCGAGAGGATAGAAAAGACAAAATCATACTTTATATCAAAAATAACCCCGGTCGGTCAACATATAAAATTGCCTTAGACAACGAAATCCCTAGAACATCACTTCCTAAGTTATTAGATGAACTCATTGAGGAAGAGGAAATTAAATGTAAAATTGAATTCAGCCCAGGCACAAAGAGAGAGAAATTTGCTTACTATGTTCGGACCATTGATGATTTCTCTTTCAATAATTTTTCAGAGGATAACTTGAGAAATAAAGAATTCGGGAAATTCACATTGCGATTAATGAAATCAACCCAGAAAAACAGGAACTCATTTCATATCATCTTAAATGATGGGACCAAGCATTTGGTTTCTCCGTCTGATAAGGTTGAGAAAAAAATCAAAGAGTTAATAGATATCGAATTTTAAATACACATATTCTAAAAGTAATCACAAATTAAAAAGTAAATTTTGAACTTTTCTACAAATTTTTTTTCTCTAGTTGTAATATTCCCCGCGTTGTCAGACTACTGCACTCTAGAA
>CAZJDG010000096.1:0-1668 GCA_964544725.1 Candidatus Woesearchaeota archaeon
TGCTGACTAATGATGGTTTTGAATTTAACGCTGAACATTTATTTTCTTTTATCAAAAAATCTATAGAAGAAAGAGAATATTTAAAATTTGAATTTACTAAAAATATAAGTGAGGTTTTAGAAATAATTGCACATCTAGGAGATAAAATAGGTATCTCCAGAGAAGAAATATCAAAGTTATCTATAAATGAAATTCTTACTAATTTTGAAAATATAAAAGATCAAAAGGCAATTAACAAAATTGTAGGGATTATAAAAATCAGAAAGAAAATATATAATGAATACAGAAGATTAATTCTCCCACCGATAATTTTTTCTGAAAAAGATTTTGACATAATAAATTTAGAAAAAGTAAAACCGAACTTTATAACTCAAAAACAAGTATCAGGTAGCCCTGTGTCTTTAACCAAAAATACTATCTCAGAATCATCTGACTTGACAGGAAAGATAGTAGTCATAGAAAATGCTGACCCTGGTTTCGATTGGGTATTATCTCAGAATATTTTAGGACTTATTACTAAATATGGAGGAGTTGCATCTCATATGGCAATAAGATGCTCTGAATTTGGAATACCTGCAGCAATAGGTTGTGGGGAAAATTTATTTTCTAAAATACAGGATTCAAAAATGGTTAACATTGACTGTAAAAAAGAAAAACTGGAGGTTTTTTGATGTTAGTTGCCATATCCCAAAGGAATGATGAGAACAAACACGGTAAAAGAATGGATAGCTTAGAAAATGAGTATGTAAGCTATTTTAAGAAGCTGGGAATAACTTTGATTCCAATACCAAATAATTATGAAGAAATAGAAGATTATTTTACAAAATATCTTCTTAAAGGAATAATTCTTTCTGGAGGAAACAATATAAATCCAAAAAGATACAATTCATCAAAAAAAGACACCGAAATTTCTGATGAAAGAGATTTAACAGAGGAGAAACTTTTAGATTTCGCATTAAGAAAAAAAATACCTGTATTAGGAATTTGTCGAGGATCCCAATTTATAAATATTTATTTTGGAGGAAACCTTATCCAAAGTATAAATGAAGACATCGGGAAAAAAATAAATCACATTAATTCTGTCCATGAGCTAGAAATAACTAACTCTGAACTAAAGAAATTAATTGGAGAGAAAATAAATGTAAATTCATTCCATAATAAAGGGATAAATAACAAAACTATTTCAGAAGACCTTTCTTCTTTTGCAAAGTCTCAGGATGGCCTTATAGAAGGCATTTATCATAAAAACTTACCTATTGCAGGAATATTCTGGCATCCTGAGAGAGAAAGCCCAAACGAAAGTGCTAATAAGGAAATAATCAAAGCATTTGCAAACAGAAAACTTTTTTGGAGTAAAAAATGAAAGCAATAATTCTTGCAGCGGGAAAAGGAACGAGGCTTGGAAAATATACTCAAGATCTTCCAAAATGTATGCTTAATTTTGGAGGAAAAACCTTGATCCAAAGGCAAGTTGATACCTTAAGAGATTGCGGGATAGAAAACATAATTGTCATAAGAGGATACAAATCAAAAAAAATAAAGTTATCTAATGTGAAGTTTATTGAATGGTCGGGGCCTGAAACAAATATGTTAGTAGATTTATTTCAGGCAGAAAAAGAATTTGATGAAGATATAATAGTTTGTTATGGAGACATCTTATATGAACCA
>CAZJDG010000097.1:0-1506 GCA_964544725.1 Candidatus Woesearchaeota archaeon
TAAAATTTTCTGTAGATATACCATGTTCTTTATTAAATCTCTTTTGATATTCTATATGTTTTTGTTCTACTTCTCTATTATTCATTTTTTATACCTTAGGAGAATTATCTATTCTATTCTTTGAAATCTCTATAAATTTCTCTTCTATTTCAATCCCAATAAAATTCCTATTTAATTTCTTACAGACAACCCCAGTAGTTCCACTTCCTAAAAAAGGATCTAAAACAACATCATGTTTATTTGTTGATAACTCTACTAATAAAGAGATTAATTTTTCAGGAATTTGATTTGGAAATCCAAGAACTTTTTCTTTTGAAACATTCTTAACTAAATTAAATTCAACAACATCCTCTACAACTTGTCCTTTTTTCAAATTGAATTGGTATCTATTTCCTTTTGTATAAAATAATATTGATCTTGTAGCAGGTGTGAAATTCTTAGGAGAACAACCAATATTTGAAGGGTAGAACCAAATTATCCATCTCTTAAAAAAGAGTTTAGTTTGTCTATTTACCCCACACATAATTCTTGCATTATTCTCTTGCTTATTTATAATATAAAGAGAACCATGTCTTTTCAATATCCTTTCACATTGTTTTATCCATTTGACACACCACTTTGTATAATCTTCTTGAGAAAGTCTATCTTTATTTTTTCCATAATTAACACCCATATTATATGGTGGGTCTGTTACTATCAAATCCACTGAATTCTCTTTTAGTCTCTTCATTTCTTTTATACAATCTCCAAGTATTATTTTATTCACCATTATGTTTTCCTGCTCATAAGAGTATTAAAAAAAGCTCCTCTGATGCTCTAATAATTTAATTGGATCTCTTGGAATTATTTTAAATTCTTCTTTTGGAATTTTATTAATTTGTGCTGATGGATATATTACTGGTTCTGCATTTGGAGTTTCAATTTTTCTACATTCTCTACAAGTCCATACTTTATCATCATAAGAAGCAGGAAGATTATGAATATCACATAAATTACTTCCTTCTTCTATCTCTATAAATTCTGTCTGTGGTCTCTCTATAATTTTTCTATATGGGGTATGTTCTTTTTCTAAACCAAACATTTCTGGAGTTAAATTATTAAGATTAAGAATGGATTTAAGTTTAAATGAGTGGTGAGTAGTAGGTAATTTATGAGGTAAACTAGGTAATTTAACTGGATTAGTAAGTAGTTTCTGATGTTCCTCAGTAGAGAAATCCAATGTCCTATCAATTCTTATTTTATAATAACATCCAGAACAAGTAATATATTTCTTACCTTCTTTAATCTCTCCTTTGTAATTCCAAGAGTGTCCGCATTTATAACATAAAGCCCTCATATAGATATATGATAAAAACCACTTATAAATATATTGATTAATGGGTGGTGAGTAGTGAGTAGTAGGTAGGTAATCCCTTTGAAAACTAAGTAATCCCTATTAATAGAAGTCAATTAAGAAAAAAGCGGGAGATCACCCAACCTACCAAAGACTTTTAAGAAAATTATTAT